>JAEWJS010000176.1 GCA_023386495.1 Bacillota bacterium
ACTTTCGTCGATACGCTTCTGCGCACAGATTTCGCCACGCGCAGGTATCCTAGCTACGCGGGGGCTTGGCCCCTCCCGCGACCGGACTTTCACCGGTTAGAAGATGCGTGCTTAGCTGGGCACGCGATATATAAAAAAGCCCTCCGCCAGGCCGTAATCGGCCGAACGAAGGGCATCTGAAGATGCCGCTTATTGCTTGCTCATCGCGCGCTGCTGCTTAAAGATTCGGTAAATATCCTCGGTTAAAATGATGCGATGCCGCTCATTCGCGTAGAAATTCCGATACCACTCGTCCACGCGACGGCCGCCTGCCTTCTCCCATGCCGCGATCGCGTCCGCCTTAGCCTCTGCTGCCGAATAGCTAGGCGTGAGCACGGCTTTGGTCCATATATCCCCATCACGCGCGCTGGTCCGCTTAACGGTCTGCTTCAGAATTTCCTGCAGCTCCTTCGGCGGCTGCGGCATATGCTCGGAATGCGTCGGTCCGGCGACCGGCAGATCGAAATCGACGTAGGACGAGTTAAGTTCGAACAGCTCCTTCACGCGCAGCTGATCCGGGTCCCGTACGTCCAGCTTCTCCGCTCCGAAGTGGCAGCTGCCCGACAGGATCGGCGATGCCAGCATCGCAAAATCCCCGCTGCCGTAATTGAATTCCGTCCGCCACTTGGCCAGATCCGTCATGCGGGGGCATGCGTCCGGCTTTGTCTCGCTGTGAACGCCCTCGAAGCCGTAATACATCGTCTTCATGAACGCGGGCGAGGCCGCGAAATCGACATAGGCCATGACGGCTTCCGGGTCGCCGGCTCGGGCGTTGACGACGGCCGTCATCTGCACCGGATTGACGAAGATGGGGTTGAACGAGCCGACCGGCGTACTTGGGTATGGCATTACGGCCAACTCCGCATCGGGCACGTGCCGTTTCAACGGCTCGTAAAATTCCGTATAGAACATCATGGGCACGTTGAATTGTTCCAGCATAATCCCGACTTTGCCCGTAATGAACTCCCACTTGGCCCGCGTACCGTTCTTGTCTGTATAGTAGTACGGATCGGTTAAGCCTTCGGCATACAGTCTCTTCTTGAACGCGGTGACGGCTTCGATGTGATCCCAGCCGTGCACGAGCTCGCCGTCCTGCAGGACATAGTCCGGGTATGTCACCCCGAACATCTCGTCAAGCGCCTCGCCGCTGTTGTAAGACATGGCGATGCCGTACGTATCGTCGATGCCGTTGCCGTCCGGGTCCTGCAGCGTGAATGCTCGAGCCGCTTCGTACAGCTCTTCGGTCGTCTTCGGCACGGGCAGGTTCAACTTGTCCAGCCAATCCTTCCGAATGAACATGCCGCGCTGGGGAATCGTCTCATTGATTCGTCCAAGCTGATACAGCTTCCCGTCCGCTCCCGTTCCCGCGATGCGCAGCTCCGGGAATTGTCGCAGCAGCTCCTTGTACGTCGTGCTGTAGCGCTCGATCATATCGTCCAGCGGACGCAGCAGCTGCTGGTCCATCCATGTGTACTTCATCTGCGGCGCATATTCCAGAATCAGGTCCGGCGCTTCATCCGATGCGAATAAGACGCTCATCGTCTCTTCGGACCGCGTCCGCGGAATCGGCACGAACCGTACGTCAACGGGGCCGGCATCGTTGATCCACTGCGTGATCTTGTTGTTCGCGATCGTCCCTTCGCTGGAAGGAATCGTGCCGCGGTCGTAGATCGACACGGTAATCGCGCTGCGAGACCGGTTCGAAGCGTCTCCCGCATCGACCTGTCCGCCTGCAGAGCTGCAGCCCGTCGCCGCGACGAGAAGCGCAGCCAGCGCTGCAGCTCGCAGTCTATGCCTTGGCAGCTTCATCGGCATGGCGGCCTCCTTCCCGGTCATGGTCACGACGGTACTCCTTAGGCGACAATCCCGTGGACTGACGGAACAGCTTGGCAAAATAATTCGGCAAGTCGTAACCGACGAGTCCGGCCACCTCGGTCACGCTCAGATCCGTATTCCGAAGCAGCTGCTTGGCGCGTTCCATCCGGACATCGATCAGGAAGTTCACGAAGCTTCGCCCCGTCTCCTTCTTGAACAGATGGCTGAAATAGGAGGCGTTGAGATGAACGTGGGAAGCGACTTGTTGCAGCGATAAGGACTCCGCGTAGCGCTCCTCGATGAAGCGCATGGCTGAGGCAGCCGCGCTCTCGCTGTACTTCCTTCGCCAAGTCTCGTATGCGGACAGGAATCGGTCCATCTCCGCACGCAGCCAGCGAGTTGCTGCGCTCGGTTCGGTGCATGCGTTCAACGCGCCGATCCGCTCCGTGAGCGTACGCGTCTCTTCCTTCTGCTCCAGCTGCCTTCGCGCAGCATCCTGCAGCGCGAGGCTGATCGATAACGCTTCAATCTTCCATGATTCCCGGCTCATGCCTGGAACAGCTTGCAGGAGCTGTTCGAGATAGGCAGCCAGCAGCTCCGATTCGCCTGCCGATACGAAGGCGGATACCTGCGACTGAACCAGCCGCTGCCTGCTCAGGTTGACAGCGTTCGAAGCTGGCCCCCGGCCCTCTCCGCGCATAGCTATGCCGAGACCGAGGGAGCTGCGCATCGATTCGTAGCTGTCCGGCAAGCTCCACAATTCCGCGAGCTGTTCGGCGAAAGACGCCTTGACGTCCAGACCGAGCAGCCTGTGCAGCATCTCGCAAGCGGCCGCCGCATAGCGCTTCGCTGCATCGGCATCATCCGCGAACAGGACATAGCTTGCGTGCTCGACCAGCAGCAGTTGCCCTTGGAGGCGATGCTGGTCCATCATGTCGCCCAGGATGTTCAGCACGGCGAATTGCAAGAGCGGCACATCGCGATCTTCATAACGCTTCTCCGCCGGGAAAAAGTCCGCCACCTCGAACAGCACCGGCTGACAGCCAATCAGACTGAACTCCAGTTCAGCGGCAAGCTCTCGGGCATGCGGCAGCCGCAGCAGCATCGAGCGCAGCGCATTCTCTTGGAGCAGCTGCCGCTCATTCTCCTCCTTGCGCAGCCGCGCCTGTTTCTCCTGCAGCACCGCCTCCGCCTTCGCCAATGCCGCGTCGATCTCCGGCTTGCTGCAGGGCTTCGCGAGCAGATCCATCGCGCCGAGCCGAAGCGCGGTCTGCGCATATTGGAAGTCCTGGTAGCCCGTCACGACGATGAATTCCATATCCGGGAATCGCTCTTTACCCCGCTTTAGCAGCTCCAGTCCGTCCAAGAGCGGCATCCGAATATCGGTGACGACGAGCTCGGGACGCAGCTCCTCCATGAGCCGCAGCGCTTCCGCTCCGTTCTCCGCCTCTCCCGCGACGATCCAGTTCGCGCCGGAATCGGTTATCATCTTGGCCAGCGCCTTCCTGAAGGAAGGTTCATCCTCAACGAGCAGTATTCGCATCCGCGCCTCCCCCTTCGACCGTACGATATGGCTCATAAGGCACCGTAATCCGGACTTGCGTCCCCTTCTGTAATGGATGAATCTCAATGCCGTAGCCGGGCCCGTGAACCAATTCGATCCGCCTGCGGACGTTATGCAGCCCGATGCTCTCCCGCTCGCGGTGCATGCCGTCCAATTCGCCGCGCTGCATGAGTTGTGTAATGCGCGCCGGGTCGATACCGCAGCCGTTGTCTTCAATCACGATGACGATTCTGTCCTCGCCTTCCATGCGGGCCGCGATCATGATGTCCTTGTCGCCCGGCTGATCGCGGAACGCATGGACGAACACATTTTCCACCAGGGGCTGAATCAGCAATCTCTGCATGCTGCCGTCCAGCGCATGCTCATCCGCTTCGATCCGAACGCGGAGACGTTCGCCGTATCTCGCCTCCTGGATCGTAATGTAGTTGCGGATCTGCTTCAGCTCCTCCCGGAGCGAAGTAGGCGTCGATACGGATTCCAGCGAATACTTGAGCAAGTCCGACAAGCTGCTGACAAGCGAAGCGGTCTCCGTATCGTCATAGAGATAGATAATCTGCCAATAGATCGTATTCAGCGTATTATAGAGAAAATGCGGGTTCAACTGCGCCTGCAGCGCCTTGAGCTCTGCCTCCTTCTCGCTAAGCTTGCTGACGTACACCTCTTCAATCAGCGCTTGCAGATCCTTCACCATGCCGTTGAAGCTGTCGGACAAGAAGGCGAATTCATCGTTAGAGGTCTTCGGTACGACCACCTGCAGATTCCCCTTGCGCACCTGCTGCATGCCCTTGACCAGCGATTGCAGCGGACGGAGCACCCTGCCGCTGAAGAACGATACGCTGACGGCCATCAGCAGAATGCTGGCCAGCCCCGACAAGAGCGCGAGCTGGAAGACGCTTCGTCCGTTATTCATCAGATCGGACAGCGAGATGCCGCTGATCAAGGTGATCGATCGCGGTTCGTACTCGCTCTGCACGTATAAGTAATCCTTGCTGCCCCGATCCATGTAGAAGACGCCTGCCTGCGGCCTGAGCTGGGGAGCCGATAGGACGACCTGCCCGTCAGGCTCCAGCCCGAACAGCAGCTTATCGTATTGGTCGAAGATATACGCGCCGGTCGAGCGTCCGGACATGAGCGGCTCCAGAGCGCTTCTCAGGTATGCTTCGTCCAGGACCACGATCAGCGTGCCGTACACGATCTGCCGCTTGGTCGACTTGAGCACGCGGGATGCCACGATGCTGTCCTTGTAGCCCGACGGTTCGGATAGATCCGGCACGCGCATGCGCTGCCAGGATATTTCCGCGCTGTCGCTCGAGCCGGCCTTCACTTGATAATAGAAATTCGGGAAGCTGACACGGAAGGAAGCGGCAGCTTGGCTGTGATAGACGTTATTGCCCTGCGTGTCCACGATATAAACGGCCCGGATCTGCTGCGTTTCGTTCTTCAGCGGAAGCAGAATTCCCGCCAGCTCCCGCTCGAGAATGAACCGGCGATAAGCTTGGCTCTCGCCCTCGGGCGGCGCTTCATTCATCCCCAGCACGAGCTGCTCGACCAAGGGGTGGAAGAAGACGAAGTCAGTGATGCGATACATATCCTGCACCTTGAATCCGATCTGCTCCACCGTCTGCTTGCTGGTCATTTCGTACTGCTTCGTAATCTCGGTTGTGAACAGGTTCAAGTTGCCGCGATAGGAGACGTAGCCGGTCGCGAGCGAGCATACGATAATAATCACGGACAAGGATACGATCAGCTTCACTCTGAAATGCTGATTCACGTATTGGAGTACGCGTTGATGTTTCATCTCTCGCCCAGCCTCGCCTTCTTCTGAACCATGCGCAGCGATGGATAATCTACGGTATGCCTAGCATACCAAACCGCGTATCATAACGATAGATTGCTAGCGTGGTCACTGCTTGCATTCCGCATTCATCTAAGGCAGCACAAGCCGGAGCAAATCGTCCACGTGAGCGGTTGCCAAGCATTCCACGGTATCCGCTGCTCCGTAGTAGATCTTCACTTCGCCGTCATCCTCCAGAATCATGCCGCCCGGGAAGACGACATCGTTGCGGAAACCACCCTCCGTCTCATAGCCGGCCTCAGGGGAGAGCAGCGGCTCATGGCACATGCCGATGATCCGGTACGGGTCTTCCAGATCGAGCAGCATGAGCCCGGCCGTATACCGCTTCTGCCATTGGGCCTCCCAGCCGTTCTTGCCTCTCGAGCGGTCGATGTCCACGGCATGGAACGTCGTCAGCCAGCCCTTCTCTGTACGGATCGGCGGCGCGCCCGGGCCGATCTTGTCATTCGCGTACGGCACGCACTCCAGCCCGAGCAACAGCTGATGATTGCCCCAATACCGCAGATCCGGCGAAGCGGAGATCCAGATGTCGAAGCTATCCCTACCCCCTTTGCCGTATACCGGAAAAGGGCGCTCGAGCCGCACGTACCGGCCGCCGAATCGTTCGGGGAACAGCACCATGTTCCGATTGTCCGGCGCGGACAGGCTGAGGACGTCGAAGTCGGCAAAATCGTCCGTAACCGCGATTCCTCCGCGCACGCCATGACGGGTGTCTACCGCAAAACACAAGTAGCACCTTCCGTCCATGACCGTCAAGCGGGGATCGTACACGCGCTGCACCTCATCGTCCTTCCATTCGAATACGGGCTGCGGCTGAACGTCCCAATGAATGCCGTCCTTGCTGAAGGCAAGCCCCATATTGGTCGTGTCAATGGGCTGGAGCGTCTCGCTAGCGGCATCCCCGTAGTCGTTGCGGAAGAGCATGACGTATTGGCCTTCGTACTTCGCAACGCCCGCATTGAAGACAAGCGCCGGTCCGTAGGGAACCTGGCCGGGCGTCAGAATTGGATTCGCGGGGTGCCTCGTCAACCTATTTCGGGTATATCTCGCATCGGTGTGCATCGTGCATTCGCTCCTTCTGGATCGTTTGCTCGAATTGTACCTGCTTTCCGTTCGATATACAGCCATCATCGTTCTGCAGATGGATAAAATTTTTAGCAATCCATTTCCATTGAACGCAATCCGATTTTCGGCGATAATCAATTCATTCTTGTTAATATATAGGGAAGAAGGAACACGCTATGTCAGTCACGCTGGAACAGACTTCGCAATCGCCGGCCATGAAGCCCGAGCCGCGCAAGATCGGTATCTTGATCGCGCTGATTACGATACTCAATATGGTTGCCCCATTATCGACCGACATGTACTTGGCCGCATTGCCTACGATGACCGATGTGTTCGATACGACAGAGGGACTGCTGAACATGACGCTTGTCGGCTTTTTCTTTTTCTTTGCGATCGGCATGCTGCTATTCGGGCCGCTGAGCGACAAGTTCGGACGGAAGCCCGTGCTTATCGTCGGACTAGTCGTATACGGCGGCTTCAGTATCGCTTGCGCGCTATCGGTCAATATCGGCATGCTCATCGCTTCGCGCATCCTGCAGGCACTCGGCGCAGGCTGCATGATTGCCGTATCCACGGCGATGATCAAGGACAGCTTCCAGGGTAAACGCCGTAACAGCATCCTCGCCATCGTCCAGACGATGAGCGTGCTAGCGCCGATGCTCGCACCGGTCATCGGCGCCTTCATCGTGCAATACGCTTCCTGGCGCGAAACCTTCTGGGTGCTCGTCGTGATCGCGGTCATCTGCATCATCGCGGCATGCATCATTGAGGAAGCTCTCCCGCGTGCCGAACGCAGAACGGGCAATGTGTGGTCCGCCTTTCGCGGCCTCTCTCATGTCGTCAAGAATCGCGCATTCTTATTCTTCCTGCTCATTATGGCGACGTCTTCCATGTCGTTCATGGCATACATCGCGACAAGCTCTTACATCTATATTGATTACTTCGGACTCTCGGAGACGCAATTCAGCTTCTACTTTGCCATTAACTCTGCGATTCTGATGCTCGGTCCCGTGACCTTCGTACGCGTCGTTAAGCGATTCGCTGCCAAACAGCTCATTACGGTATGTATCGCGGTTCCGCTTGTGAGCGGCATTCTCGTCCTATTGTTCGGTCAGCTGTCGCCCGTGCTGTTCTTGATCTGCTTCCTCCCGTTCTCCTTCATATCCAGCATGAGCCGGCCGCTCGCGACCAGCATTCTGCTCAGCCAGCATGACGGGGACGCTGGGGCATCATCCTCCGTTATCAACTTCGGGAACACGTTATTCGGTGCCATCGGCATGGTACTCGGTTCCTTGCCGTGGCCCAACTTCATTATCGGTCTCGGCACTTTGCTAACCGTATGTCCGTTGATCGCCTTCATCGGTTGGATCATTTTCTTAAGAAAAGGCTATACCCTGCGTGAAGCTAACTGATATCGTGCGGACAACAGGAAAGAGCGGCGTACAAGCCGCCGCTCTTTCCTGCAATTCCGTATGCAGTTAGTTATTATCCGTTATATGCCTGATCGTCTCCTTCGCCGCTTCGGTCAGCGCTTGCGCCTCTGCCGCCGTCAACTTGCCCGGCTTCACGAAATTCTCTGCCTGCTTGATGAAGCCTTCCAGCGCATTAATCGCTTGCTTCGATTTGTCATGCTTCTTATCGTTCAGGAATTTCTCCGCTTGATCCAGCTTAACGGTGAGCGCATTCTTGTTACCATGGTTCAGATTCGAGCCGGCAACCGCGCTTTCCAGATCGGCAATCCGGTTCCGATATTCCACCGTTACGCTGACTGTCGCCTTCTCGACGACACCCTCGATCGTGCCCTCTACCTCGAAGACGCCGGGTCCATCGTTGCCGTACAACGCAGGATCGATCGCTTCCCACACGACAGCACGCGCTTCGGTCTCAACGCCAGTCGCGCTGTGATTGATCTGCACAGCCACCGTGTCAGGCAGAGCAGGCGCGATGCCCGATACCGTCGTGACCTCGACATCAGCGATTCCTTTGACTTTGCTCTGCGCGAACAACCAATCGATGACCGAGCCGCGCTCCGGGTGAACGTACTCGTTGTAGACCGGCAGCCAGACCGCATGGCCGTCGAATACATGGCCGTTATACGGCGGATTATCCAGCCTGTTCTCCGGCAGGATCGTCAGGAGAGAATCGTTCCAATAAGGGCCGTACGTATTCTGCGTATTCACGACAGATTGATAGAGGAAATCGTCGTCATCCACGAACGTCCAGAGCGGCAGATTGGCTACCGCCATCGCATTGGCCACGCTTCCAGGTCCGCCCGCAGGACAGAGCGGCGCAGCCGCAGCGGCATAGTCCGGGAATTCCCGCAGGAATGTCCACGTGGAGCCGCCGCCCATGGAGAAGCCGGTAATATAGACACGGTTCGGGTCGACCTTGCCCTCTGCGATCAACTCGTCAATGATCGCCTTCACCTTATGCATCGCCTCCGGCGTCGTCGCATTGCGCGGTGCCAGCACATGGCTTGGATACTTCGCCTGAGTCTCCGGATTGGCCCATACGGTGCCGCCGTTGCTGAACCGGATCGGCGTGTACACGTCATTGCCTTGTCCGCCCCCGTGGAAGAACACCACTAGCGGCAGCGGCTTATCGGCCTCCTCGTTCAGGAAGTAGCTGTACTCCAGCCCGTCATGGCTGTCATACTTGTATTTATCAAGCACCGGGCTTACGGCTCCCGCCTGAATCAATGTCTCCGGCACGATCGACGTGCCGTCCGCATAGTCGATTCCATCGCCCTTATAGGTGATCGTATACTGCAGATCGAAGGTGTAGCCGCCATCGCTCGTTGAGCCGCCGTCTCCCCATCCGACATCGGCAAAATCGATGACGATATACGGTCCGGTATCGGAAGGCGAACCTGCGTCGTTCACGTTGCTGACGTACACATCCGTAACCTCGCGGGGACCGTCGTACGCTACAACGTTCGGGTCGACTTTTCGCGTAGCGAGCACGTGAACATCGAAGTCGGAATCGGACAGCGACGAACCGACCACCAGCTTGCCGGCGTCGATAATGACGGCATCCGTACGCTCGTGGAACGCAAAGTTCTTATTCTGAAGGATGAAAGGAAGAGCATTGTCTGCCGTTTCCTCAGCCGCGCTGACGAAGGATACGTTCAATGTCAGGGAAATGCCAAGCAGTAGTGCAGCAATCGATCTTTTCTTACCCATAATCCAACAGCTCCCTTCTCTTCTAACGAATTTGTAGAATGACAGCGCTTACGATTGCGAGCTCAACGTCAATCCCCCACCCCCTCAGCTGCATTTGCGTTTAAGCAAGATGAGTATAGCAGATCGATTATGACGACTTTGTCGAACATTGCCTGTCCGCAGCAACCATCTCTTTACCTCTTTGCCGCTCCTGACGCACGCAATTGACATTTTCGACATGCAAGGCCGCAAAAAAAGCAGACACCTGTCGGTGCCTGCTTGATTGCTGGGCCGGATTGGATCGGACGGGAATGAATCGTTACGAGATAACGAAGCCGTAGTAATTCGCAGGGTACTGTCCATTCACGAACTGAACTTTGACATACAAAGTCTGATTCGTGTTGTTAACCCAGCTTACCGAGCTTGTACCATAAGGCTTATAGGCGAAAACGGTGCCGAGACTGTTCTCGACCGTCATGATCATTCGATCATATCCGCTGAGCGTCAGCATGTACTGGCCGTTGTTAGGGATGACGAAATAGTCCACGGGATCGCTCGACGATACGTGCCCGGCATTGCCGGAACCGATCGTCGCAGGCGTTGCGCCTGCTCTCGTGTTATTCGGCTCCGTATCGTACGCAGCCGTTGCGGTCGTCGCGACGGAGGCGAACAGCGCCGCAGCAGCAATCCCCATTGCGATGCGTTTTTTCCACTTGCTCATCATTAATAATCTCCCCTTTACTCGATGGATAAGTCCTGCCCAGCAAAGCTAGTATAGCAAAGTGTGAGCGCTTCCATTAGTGTCATTTGGCCCATACTTATTTTTATATTTGTGACATTTTTTTCAATATCTGCTCGCGCAAAAAAACTCGATCATCGCTGATCGAGTCGATTCGCCCGCTCACATGCCCATCCCTCTATTTGCTCCAGCCACGACGCGATAACGGGAAGCTTGCAGTTTAAACATATGCGCATATTTGCCGTTAAGCCGCATGAGATCGTCATGCGAGCCTTGTTCAATGATGCTGCCATTCTCCATCATGAGGATGCGGTCCACCATTCTGGTCGTCGACAGCCGATGGGAGATGAAGACGATCGGCCGATTCTCGGCTTTCTCCAGCATGACCTGATTCAGATGATATTCGCTCATCGGATCCAGCGCGCTCGAAGGCTCATCCAACAGGATGAGCAGGGTCGGCTTCGCGAATACGCGCGAGATCGCGACCTTCTGCGCTTCGCCGCCCGACAACTCGACGCCCGCGTCGTTGAATTCCTTCGTAATGACCGTATCCGTTCCGTGCGGGAGCATCTGGAGTCGATCGCCGAACCCGCCTTTCGCAAGCGCCTGAGCCACGCGATCGGCATCGTTATCCGACGTCGGATTCATCAGGACGTTCTCCGCCAAGGTGGCCGCGAACAGCTGATGATCCTGGAAGACGGAACTGATCTTCATCCGATATTCGTCCAGCTTGAACTGATCGATCGCGATGCCGTTCAGGCGAATCTCGCCCGAGCTTGCATCATATAACCGCATGATCAGCTTGGTCAATGTCGTCTTGCCTGCGCCGTTGTAGCCGACGATCGCGATTTTCTCGCCTGGGCGAATGCGCAGATCGACGTCGCGCAGGATGGGCGAACCGGATGGGCTGTATCGGAACGATACCTTGCTGAGTTCCAATTCGGCGAACCGATCCGGAATAGGCAGCGGATCCTCCGCATCCTTCAGCTGGTTCTTCTGCTCCAGGAAGCTTCTTAGCTTCTCGATGTACATGCTGTTCTCTTGCATTTCGCTGACGAGCGACGTCAAATATTGCATATTCCCCTTCAGCCGCCAGCAGGAGTTGAGCAGCGTAACGGCGCTGCCGTAGCTGAGCGTCCCCTTCACTAATGCCATGAAGGCGACATAGGCCACGTACAGCCCGCCGAGAATCAATTCGTTGAAGAAATAGTCGGACGTGAAATTGAGCCAGAACTGCTTCTTCGAGTGCTTGCGGACGATACCGTGCATCGCTTGATTCGTATCGGAGAATTCCCGGAAGAACTTCTCCTTGATGCCGTACAGCCGCATCTCCTTCGCATAATCGGCCAGGTAGAACAGCCGTTTCAGGTAGATCCGCTTGCGGTCCTTCTCATTAAGCGCCACCCGCATCGCGAATCTCGCTTTGTTGGCCATCATGCTGAAGAGCATCGTTGCCGCGAACGAGACCAGAATGAACAAGAGCCCGAGCTTGTCGACGAATAAGAAGAAGCTGACCGACGTGACGATGACCGTAACAGCTTTGCAGATGTTGCGGATCGTATTGATCGTTGCGTCGATCCGGTTCCGCACGTCGTTGGCGCTCCATACATACTCATTGTAATAGAGGGGATCATCATAGTTGCTTAGATCGGTATGAACCGCTTTCTCATACAGCTCCATTCGCAGTTTCTGGTACAGCAGTTCTTTGCCCTTAGGCTCGACGCTTTGGTAATAGATGCTGTCCAGCACGAAGCAGCCGGCTATGAATGCGATTAAGAGTCCGATATAGGTCGCGACGGTGGAGAAGTCCGTTCCGTACTGCACGCTGTCGAATACGAATTTGATCAGGATAACGTGCTCGAGGAAAATCTCGATCTCTTGGAGACACGCGTACAGACAGGTAAAAATGATGTATTTGCGGGAGTACCGCAGCCCGTACTTCAGAATGAACCAGTTGTTCTGAAGCGCCCGGGCAAAGCTGTGCTTGTTAGGCTTCACGCCGGTTCACCGCCTCTGCCAGTTCTTCCTGATCCACATACTTCTCCGCCTGCTTCAAGAACAGTTCGGCGTATTTCCCTTGCTTCCTCATTAATGCCTCGTGCGAGCCTGCTTCCTGAATGCTGCCTTCCTCCATGTAATAGATGCGATCGGCCAGCATGGCCGATGACATCCGGTGCGAGATGATGACGACCGCCTTATTCTCGCAAGCTTCCAGCATGCTCTCGAATATCTCGTATTCCGCGATCGGATCCAGCGCGCTTGTCGGTTCGTCCAATATGAGAATCTCCGCAGGCTGCGCAAAAATACGCGCGATCGCGATCTTCTGGTATTCGCCGCCCGACAGCACGACACCATCCTCGTCGAATTCCTTCGTCAGCATCGTATCGATGCCGCGCGGCAGCGTTTCGATCTTGTCATAGATCCTGCTCTTCTTGAGCGCCTCGACCACGAGCCTGCGGTCCTCCTCGCTATGGACCTCGCGCATCAGCACATTTTCCGCAATCGTCATCGAGAAGATTCTGAAATCTTGGAATATCGTGCCGAACATCGCGCGATAGGATCGCAGCTCGAAGTCTCTTATATCGCGGCCGTTGAGCGTAATCGCTCCCTCGGTCGGATCGTACAGCCGCATCATGAGCTTGATTAGCGTCGATTTGCCTGCACCGTTATGGCCGACGAGCGCAATTTTCTCATTCCGGTTCACTTCCAGCGTGACTCGGGATAGCGAGGGCTCCTCCGCACCGTCGTACTTGAACTGAAGCTGGTGCAGCGCTAGCTTCTCTAAGGGCGGCGCGCTTGGCTTGTCGAGATCCCCATCTTCCACCATCTCGGATTCGTAGCGAAGGAAAGCCTTCAGATTATCGATGTAGATCCCGTTCTTATTCATCTCCACGACGCTATCCGACATGCGAATCAGCGCCCATGCCCCGCTGACCATCGCCGTGCCGAGCACGACGAAGGAACTGATCGAGATCGACTGCCTGACCATGGCCAGATACGCGCCGTACAGCAGCACGCCTTGGAAGATAAGCGTGAAGGTGAGGAAAATTTTGAAGAAGGAGATCACGCCGGCCTTGACCCGGTATTGATGAATAACGGAGATGACGCCGTCATAGCCCTCCTGATACGTGCTCTTGAGCACGGAGAAGATGCGGGACAATCGAATCTCCTTGGCATAGTGGGACAGGTAGATGACGCGGTTCACGTAATCCATCTTCCGCTGATAAGGTACGAAATCCGCATTCTGCAGAAATTGAAGGCGATTGAGCCGCTTGCCGAACAAGAAGTTCCCGACGATCGGGAATAACGCGAATAGGATGACCCAAGGATCGATCGCGTACATGACGGCGAAGATGCTGACGGTCGCAAGCGATGCGAACACCACGCGGGACAGACTATCAAGAACGGCTGCCGTGCGCTGGTCCGCCTCCTGAATCGCCTTCGTATACTTGTTATAGAATTCATGATCCTCGAAGCACTTCAGCTCCACCGTCGCGGCTTTGCGGAATAGGATGAGATACAGCTTCTCGTATAGCCTCAGATCGCTCATCGGCTTGAAACGCTGTTCATACCAATGGTCCAGCACGTTCAGGACGAGCAGCATTGCCAGCGTGATCAGAATGAACACAAGAATCTGCTCATAGTCCCTTTCGCTTGCGATCGACTCAATGATGTACTTCATGAAATAGACGGCGAAGAATACGTTCGTGAACTGCCTGCAGGCTTGAACGGCGAAATCCACCAGCACGCGCTGCGGGTGCATCGACCAAGCCAGTCGGAGCACGAATAAGTTGTTTCCGATATTCACTTTTGCGCTGCGCAATGCTAGACCAAGCTTCCCCAAATAATCGCACCCCCTCTATGCGTGCCGGCAGCAATCGTCGGCAATTCATAATCGCGCCGAATTAAGTATTCCAGAGATTCTACTATAGATAAAAATGGCAAACAACCCCTTAAATTCTAGTTTGAGAAATAAAAATAGCCCGCCCTCAAATACGGGGCAGGCTTGTTAATTGCGATCGTAAGATCTACTTTTGAGCGAATATCTTCTTATCGAAGAACAACAACACCACAAAAAGAATGATGGCCAACAGCAGAATCGACGCGCTGGAAATAAAGACGATCATCGTAAGCGTGTTCTCGCTCTTGTAATAGATCAGCATGCTGATCGGCATCAACCCGCCGCCGATGATGCTGGTCCATGCTTGCAGCACGGCTGTCTTCTTCATGCCGATCTCTCGGAATAGATAATAGAAGATCCCGTAAGCGAATAGCGTGAGCCAGCCGACAACCAGAATGTGCGCATGGCCAGGCACCATCGCGTAATCTTTCCTGCCCGCAATATCCGACCCGAGCATCGCGCCGATCAATGCGTAGACCGCAGAAATGCGCATTAACCATTTGCTATATTTAATCATGTCCGATCGCTCCTCCTCATTGTCCCCCAAGGGGTAAAATAATTCGCACGGTGGTCCCCTCGCCCAACTTGCTCATGATACGTACGCTTCCGCCGTGCAGCTCGACGATCTGTTGGACGATCGTCAATCCAAGCCCCGTGCCTTCCGTCGTTCGAGACGCATCCGCGCGGTAGAACCGATCGAACACATGCGGAAGCTCGTCTTCCCCGATTCCGATCCCTGAATCGATGAACCGAATCGTCACTTCCGTCTCCGAGACCTCGCTCTCGATTCGTATGGTGCCGTTACGCTTGTTGTACTTTAACGCATTCGTGAGCAGGTTGTCCCATACCGTCTCCAATAGCCGCTTGTCGCCGTCGTACTCGACCGGCGCCAGCTTATAGAACAGCTCGATGCCGTTGTCTTCGAGACGCCAGACATAGTGATGCGCAAGGCTCTTGATCTGCTGATCGAGCGCGAACGATTCGCGCTTCAAGCTTCGGGTAGCCTGATCCAGTGACGTCAGAAGCAGCAGTTGCTGCGTAAGAATCGACAACCGCCGCGCCTCCGCCTGAATGATCGAGGCATAAGCCACACGTTCCTCTTCGGAAGGCGTCTCCGCATGCAAGAGGTCGGCATAGCCCTGAATGTTAAGCAGCGGCGATTGAAAATCATGAGAGACATTGCTTATGAATTCCTTGCGGGATTGATCGTTCTCTTGCAGCTTCTTCGTCATCTCGTTGAAGCTCTTGGCAAGCTGCCCGATCTCGTCTCGCCGCTCGATCCGGAGCAGATGATCGTACTTCTCCTGCGAAATTTGCTTCGTCGCTTCCGTAAGCTGCGTAATCGGGCGGATGAGCCGCTTCGCAAAGATAAGCATGGCCAGCACGCTGATCACGGCCATAGACGCGATCATGCCAGCGAGAATAATGTGGATCTCCGTCACCAACAGGTCGAAGTTCGGACGGAGAAACAGCCCATAGCGCTCGCCTTGATAGCGAAAAGGCAGTCCGACCGTGTTCTCCAGCTCATTGGCAAACATCCCCATCATGAAGATGCTGCTCGGGAATTCCTTCATCCCGTGATAGACATTGCCGTCCAGAACATGTCGGCGCACGGCATCCGGCAATGTCTCGACCGCGAATGTCCCCCCGAAAAATGCTGAATATCCGGATGCTCCCGCAACATAGAGCTGATAGCCGGTCTGACCGATCGTGGTTAGATACCGCTCCAGATCCAGCTCATCCGTCGCCTCGATATAGTGCGTTAATTGCCTTGCGATCTCGACATGCTTCTCGTCGTACTGCCGTTCTGTAACCGCGTAATAATACGTATTGGCGAGCAGGAGCGCGATTAGCGCGCTGCTGAAGATGATAAGCAGCATGGTGACAGTGAACTGCCGGTATAACGTCTTCACGAATGTCGAGCCTCCAGCTTGTAGCCGATACCGCGAACCGTGATAATCTCGATATTGGCTTCCAGCTGTACCAAGCGGTCCCGCAGCCGCGCCATGTGCGTATTCAGCGTGTAATCGTCCCCTTCATAATCATGGCCCCAGATCTGTTCCATAATTGCGCTCCGTTCCATGACATGATTCGGCCGGCCGGCCAGCAAGGCTAGCAGCTCGAACTCCTTCAATGGCATCACGACAGAACGTTCGCCGGTCGATACCTCGAATAGCTTGCGGTTGATCGTCACGTTGCCGACTTGAATGACGGATTGATATTCTTTTTCGAATCGCCGCAAGATGACGGCGATTCGAAAAAGAAGCTCTCTCGGCTCGAACGGCTTTACCACATAATCCTCGGAGCCGGCCAGGAATCCGTTGGCTTTATCCTCCAGCTCGCCCTTAGCCGTCAAGAGCAAGACGGGAATCCCGTAGTCCCGGCTTAGAATCCTGGTTAATTCGATGCCGTCCATCCCCGGCATCATGACGTCAAGCACGGCCAAGTCGGGCACTTCCGCTTCCAGCATATCCAGTGCCTCGGCGGCGTTGTATGCCTTCAGCACGCGATAGCCTTCGCGTGCCAGATGAATGCTCACCAGTTGCACGATATTTTTGTCGTCATCGACCACCATGATCTTCAGCTCGATCTCCCCCAATCCAGGAACAGGACCCCGATGCTATTGCTATTGCTATTGCTATTGCTATTGCGATCTAGCAGCCGCCTTGGACTTGTCCTTCTCGAAGAACAGGATAATCGCCGGCAACAGCATGCCCCGCACCAAGAACGTATCCATTAGAATGCCGATGGCGACGATGAAGCCGAAGACGAACAAGTCCGCGATCGGCATCGTCATCAGAGCCGCGAACGTGGCCGCCAATATGAGGCCCGCCGACGAGATGACGCCGCCCGTATTGCGAATCGCGATTTCCAGCGCTTCCTTCACCCGATGCGTCTTGCGTTCTTCGAGGAAGCGCGACACCAGAATAATGTTATAGTCGATCCCAAGCGCGACCAGGAAGATGAACGCATAGACCGGTACGCGCGTACTGATCGCGTCATAGCCGAACAATACGTCGACCAAGAAGATGCCGAGCCCCAATGCCGCCACGAAGGAGATGAGGATCGTCGCCATCATGTAGGACGACATCTTGAGCGATCTTGTCATGACGAGCAGCAGTCCCAGAATCAGCACCGTCTCGAGAATGACGATCAGCCAGATATCGCGATTGTTAACGCTCCGTTCGTCCGCCAGCTTCGGCGTGACGCCGCCGAAATGGATTTCCCCCGCTATGTCTTGGGCTGCCAGCATGCCGTCGCCGTTATCGCGCAGCGCACTGAGCCAATCGATCGCCTCGACGGAATACGGGTTATAATCAGGCGTCAACGAAAGTTTGAAGGCCTTCGCGTCTTCCGATACGTCAACCAATCGGACCGATGCTACGGCATCTTGATTCGCCAATGAGCTGCGGAAGCCTTCAATCTGCTGCTCGGTCAGCGGCTGATCGCTTGCCACCAGCACCGAGGTCGGGGCAAGTTCTCCCTTATCGTACCTGCTCTCTACGATTTCATACCCTTCGCGCGAAGGCAAGTCCTTCGGGAACGATTTTACCATATCGAACTCATAATTGAGATTGAATACATTCAGCGCCCCAGCAATCATTAAGACAGCGACGACTCCGCCGGCGAGACCCGGCTTATTGACGACAAACCGTGCGACCGGTCCCCAGAAGCCATGCTTCTCTTCCTTCGTGTCGCCGAACTTCGGCACCTTCGGCCAGAACGACTTGCGTCCGAATAAGGTGAACAACGCCGGAATTAGCGTCACCGATGCCAACATAATGATCAGCATCGTCGTGCCGAAGATCGGCGCGAAGTTCTGATAATCGCGGAAGCTCGCGAAGAAGAGCACCAGCATCGCCGCGAATACCGTTCCGCCCGCAAGCACTACCGGCTCTCCGGTTGCCCGCATCGCATGCTTCATCGCTTCGAACTTGCTCTCGTGGCGATTCAGCTCTTCACGGAAGCGCGAGAATACGAACAAGGAATAATCGATGACCGCCGCGAACAACAGAATGCTCATGATCGAAGTCGTCGAGTTGTTGATCTCAAGGCCGCCCGCGCCCATCAAGGCGACCGTCTGGTTCACGATCTGGTACACGATGACCGTCGCGAGCAGCGGAATAAGCGCCAGCAGCGGCGAGCGGTAGATCGCGATGAGCAGCAGCAGGATAATGCCGACCGTCGACATCAGCAGCACAAGATCCGCGCGTTCAAACAGCTTCAGCGTGTCGCCCGCGATGCCGGCTGGCCCCGTAATGCGGAACGTCATGTCCGACAGGCCTTCCGCTGCCTCGTTGCCGATCTCCGCGACCGCTTCGACGGCGTCGCCGATCTGGCGGTTGTCGGCTGCCGGGTCCAGCGTCATCGGAATAATCATTGTCGATTGATCCGCTGACTTGAAG
>JAEWJS010000183.1 GCA_023386495.1 Bacillota bacterium
ACTTTCGTCGATACGCTTCTGCGCACAGATTTCGCCACGCGCAGGTATCCTAGCTACGCGGGGGCTTGGCCCCTCCCGCGACCGGACTTTCACCGGTTAGAAGATGCGTGCTTAGCTGGGCACGCGACAAAAAAAAGGACGCATCGGCGTCCTCGATCTCCTATATTTATCGATACATACGGTTAGCTGACCGAGTTCATCTTGACGAGCTCGTGCTCGACGAGTACGGTCAATTCATCCTCATAGCCGCCGGTGATGCGATACTTCCTTATGTAGTCGCGGACAAACTTCCTCGGATCCTTAGGCTGGAAAATTCTCGTGAGCTCCTTCAGACTTTCCTTGACTTCATTATGGCCGCGCTTCGCCATGAAATCCCCTCCCATAGTTGAGTGGTCGTCCTGCAACAAGTACGAGATGTATCCGAGCGTCCCGCGTTCGGATACAGATGTTACCCATCGGCCCATTGGTAAGTCGATCCATCGGATCGCCAGCCAGCCACTTCCATGGTTGAATAGCAAGAATTTTCAGTTGTTTTCACCATTATAACAGTTCAACGGTAGCGTGGGAAGCACAAGTATCGTCTGTGTCAAGAAGCATTTAACTTTCCTTGTTGTTCCGCCGCTCCCCATTCCGCGTAAGCTTGATCATCCGGAGATAGGCGATCACGCCGATTACGGCGACCGCAATGCCGAACAAGACCGCTGCGTACATGACCCATGAATCCGACATGGCCGGGTGCCGCCTTTCCGATCGGACGCGTCCGATTCCAGTTATTTACCATCCCCTACATTATAGTACAGATAATAAAGCGCTTCAATTCCGGAAGGTTACTGTTCGATTAAAGTTTGATTAAAGTTCCGCACCCGCGAGCAACAAGAAGAAGGCTTCCGACAGTGTCGGAAGCCTTCCTACTATGCAGCTTATCGCGGTCAATCCGATCGCTTCGGATCGAAGCTGAACGGCGGCGTGTCGGAAGAGCCGCATGGGTTGGTGATTCCCTTTATGAACAGAGAACTCGTCTTGCCGCCGTTCGTAATGTCGATATTGTTGCCGCTGAATCTGCTGGCCGCGCCCAGCGCGATCTGGCCGCCTGCATCGAGATCGACGCCGCCGTTCGCTTCCACTTTCGTCTGGACGAGGAAATCGCCTTCGGGGATATCGATTTTCTGATTCGTGCCGTTCAAGTCCATTTCACGTGCGATGAGGTCGCCGCTTATCTTTTGGTCATCGACGGTTCCGCCCGTAACCGTGATCGTGCTTCCTTGCCCGTTCGAGCGAAGCCGGCCGTTGACCAAGATGAATCCAGCCTCAATCGTCGGCTTGCTGTCGAATCGCAGCATGTCATCGCCCGGGTTGGTAGCATTCAGTGGACCTGCATACAACCGCCCGGCAATATCGAACGTGCCGCCCTTCAGTTCGATGATGTTATACCCGATAAGATGCTGCGCTTCGAATCGACTGACTGCACCTAGGTCCATCGTACCGCCTGCGTGAATCGTGCCGTTGGCCACGATCGCAGTATTCGAATTCTCCCGAACCGTCATGTTCCCGGTCGCGTATAGATTGCCGACGGTTAGCTTGGTCCAACTGTCTGCATTGAACGTGCCGTTCACATATAGACTTCCGTCAGCGGTGAGCGTGCCCTTCGCACTCATGCCTTGATCAATCCAAATATTCTTCGCTCTTACGAAGCTATTCGTGGATTCGAAGCTAGGTGCGGAAGAGCTTCGCCAATAGCCTGTCACCTCGACATTTGCGCCTGATTGGAATGTCACCCCGCTTGTGTAGAGGTCGCCGAAGATTTTGACCTTAGAGCCGAACTTCACGTTATTCGCGATAATGACGACACGCTTCGAAGAGCTTCCCCATTCGAATGCGCTCGCGCTGTTCAGCTCCATATTGTCAGGAAGCTTCAAGACAACCGGATTGTTCGGACTCGCCGCGATCGTCTCCGCGATTCGCTGCGGGTACTCGTTCTTCTTGTTCTGATCGCAACTCGTGCAATAGATCCAAGTGGAAGCCGCGGGCTGCGGATTCGCGTTACGGATCGCGACGATTGCCGTATGAAGCGCTTCGACATCAGCCTTAATCATTCCGACATAAGTCGTGATCGCGCTGTGGATGGCATCCTTGACCGTCGTGTCCCCTGCAGTAGAGAGCTGGTCTTCTTCGGCATTAATATGGTTGCCCTTCAATTCGCCTTGGATAATGATCGTGTTCGTATCTTCCTCGACGCAGATCCGATTGTCGGGATCGGTCGATACGCTCGTCACAGGCGCAGGCCCCGTTCCCCCTCCCCCGCCCGGACCGCCGCCAGGCTTCGGGACGGTGTCCATCGTCGAGAAGACGTACTTGATCTCGCTTCGGGCATGGCCATCGACGACCGCTCGGCAGGCGATCGTCATTTTGTAGAGCCCGTTCGCGTCTTTCGTTCCCGTCTCTTGCGTAAAATTCAACTGCACGCGCTGCCCTTCCGGCATCTGAAAGGTCCATCCGTCCGATGCCCCGACGCCCCATTTGAACGCTTCCGGTTGACCGTTCGCGAACCGATTCACGTATTCCGTCGGCGATAGGTTCAGGCTAGGCTGGTATTCTCGCAAGTAGGCCAGGAACGTCTCCATGCCGCCTACGGCCAGGCTGCTTGCTTGCCGTTCGAGCGCATCCTTGCGTTCATTCGTCTTCGAGAACGACAAGAGGCCCATCACGACGGTCACGGCAATCGAGAGCATGAGGAAGACAAGCAGCGCATAACTTAATGCGCCGCCTCGCTCGTTCGCGATCCCCGATCTGACAATATGCCGCATGTCTGCCTGCCTCCCCGCTCAATTGAACTTGTCATTCAACAGATTCACCGTCATCGTGCGCAGCTCGCCTGCCCGCGCAATCGTCTCGGACGTTCCCGCCCGATTGCGGCGCTCCTCGAACCGAAGGCGCAATTGGATGTTGCCGGAAGCGATTCGCCATGGCGGCGCGATCCCGACCCAACCCGCGCCTTCCGGCCGGTAGATGGCTGCCTCCACCAGCCGTTCGCCAATCCGTCTCGGATTCGCATAATGATTCGGCTTCGACGCGAACGTGACGGTCGGGTCCTCGAACACCAGCTGCCCCGCCGCAATCTGTTCCGGTGTCAGTTGGTCGGACTTGGTCGTGTAGTAAAAGTCGTACCGTATGATCTCGTAGGCGCCGTTACCGTCAGCCACGAACCGCAGCGCATAATAATCGAAGTTCTGCCGATATCTGAGCTCGGTGCTTGTCAGCACATGAATCTCCGAGGCTTGCGACAGCTCGTCGCGCAGCACGCGCATCGCCGCATCCGCCCGGACATCATCTAGTTCGCGCATGGACGTCGTCTCCGTGAAGGAGCCGACTTGCCTCATCACCAACGCACCTACCGTGAAAATAAGTCCGATCAACAGCAGCGCAGCGAGTACTTCGACGAGCGTCATGCCCCTCTGTCCCTGTATCCTCATGACGGCCCCGCCTCCCAAGAGACGATAATCGTCACGAGATGAGGCTGGCCGCTCCGGTACACGATCGTCTGCATGGATACATGCTGCGACAGTCCGGCAAGCTGGCCGTCATACAGCGCAGCGGGGTTCGTCGAGGCATTCAGGATCCGGGGTGCTAGCAGCCTGACCTGGTAGCCGGGATAGGCATTCTCCGGATAAATATAAGGCAGCACGGTCGGCAGTGCCTCGCCTGCCTTCAATCTCCCTTTCCAGAGGTTCAGCTCGTTCTCGGCAATCTCCATCGCCTCCGAGCGGCGGTCCTCCGTCCGGCTGGACAAGGCGGCCGTGCCGGACAAGCTGACGAACAGCGTCACCGCTAAGCCAATCAGGACCAGCGCCGCCAACACCTCGACGAGCGTCATCCCCTTCTCGTTCCGCAACATGCACACCGCCTCCTTCCGATCGCCGAATATCGCGTTAATGCTAGCCGGTCGCTACCCGCACGCCATTCCGGTACAAGCCTTCATAAATCCGAACGCCGAGCGAGTCGTATTCGATTCCCCAGCCTTCGCGCTTGCCTTTCGCGTATTCGCCGCGGTAGATAACCCTAAGACTACCGAAATACTCTTCGCCCTGTCCATGGCGAAGACCGTCCTTAAAGTCGCCCATATACAAGCGAACCGTTCCTAAGTACTCCGTCCCCTCGCCGTTACGGTGTCCGTTAGCGAACGCTCCGTCATAGATCAACGCGCCAGCTTCGTTATACTGCAGTCCTCGTATTCCGGAGAATTCCCCGTCCTTGAAGCTGCCTTCATAAGCGCGCTGGCCGGTAGAACCGTGGAACATCGTGCCGTAACCTTCGTAAATATCGTTCGCATAATGGCCGTCGTACACTTTCAACCCATCCATATATTGGATGCCTACGCCATGCTTAAGACCGTTCTTGAACTCGCCGTCGTATACCTTGAGTCCCTTGCGTCCCGTCTGGAAGCTCTCGGCCCGAATATGGGTCGACCCGCCCTGCGACACGAGATACAGCTTGCCGCGGCCGGTAACCGTACCGTCCGACATCGAGCCGATGTATACGTACTGTCTCGCCGTGCTGTCCATTATTTTGTCCAGGGCGAATGTACCGCTCACCAGGTTGGCCTCGCCGGGGCTGCTGCCCGCAGACAGCTTCACGATGTCGTAGCTTGTCCCGGCTCCGGAACGGAATCCGAGGCGCCACTCGCCGCGATAGATAAGCACGCCGTTCTCATAGGCTAGGCCGAAGCCGTCGCGCTGGTCATTCTTCCATTCGCCGTCGTATGCGAGCCGCTCCTTCGCGTCATAGGCTTGGCCGAAGCCATGCCGCTTGCCGTCCTTCACGTCGCCTTCATACAGCAGCTCGATATCGTTCAGCACCCCGTCTGACGTGGGCTTCCCGCCGAGGTTGCGGTAGTACTTCCCCTTGCCGTGCGGCGTCCCGTCCGGGAGCATCTCCCCCGTATACGTCATACGCTCGACGTTCCCCGCGAGCTTGTCCGCCCGGTAGGTCCCGGTCTCGTAGTGCACGGTCTGGCGCGTCTCGGTCCCAACGACATTGTTCCCGTCCACGACGGACCATACCGATGTGGTCACGGTTACGATGCTTCCCGTGCCATCCTTCAGCCCATCAGCGAAGCGTCCGATGAACGCGAGATCATCCGTAACCGGATCGTACAGCTTGCCGTCCCCGTGCCGCTTCCCGTTCCGCCATTCGCCGGCATAGAGCCGGTCGCCCGCTGCGTCGTCGAACTCGACGCCATAGCCGCTCCGCTTCCCTTGCGCGAACGCGCCTTCGTAGGCCGGTCGGCCGGATTTGCCGTAGTCGATGCCGACCCCTTCCTTCAGCCCTCGCTTCCAATCGCCGTCATACGTTAGCCTGCCGCTGACATAGAGCTTCCCGGCGCCGTCGCGCAGACCATTCACGAATCTGCCCTCATACCGTTCCCCGTTATATTCGATCGCGGTGCCCTGCCCGTGCGGCATGCCGCCCGCGAATTCGCCTTCGTAGATCATTTTCCCGGCGCGATACAGCTTCCCGCTCCCGTGAGGCAAGCCATCCTTGAGGCGCCCTTCATAGAACTTGGAACCTTGCTTCATTAAGGTCCCCGCGCCGTCGGTCACGCTGGCCTTCACGCCAGGATCGGCCGTCAACCTCGATACGTATACCGCCATCGGCACGTGGTAGTACACCATGCGCGCATTCGTGCTATGCCGAATGTCGACGCCGGGCAGCACCTCGCTCGCCAACGCCGGAAAATGCAGCTTCCCGCCGCGCGCATGGACGATTCCCGGCAGCTCGATCGTCCGGCCGTTCACTCGAGCCTTAGCCGAGTCCTTGCGCAGTTCGATCGTCATGCCGTGGCCGGTTACCGACGCCGTCCCGGTGGACGGATTCCAGCTCGTCTTCATGCCAAGCTTCTTGTATGTATCGGCGACCGGCGCGTAGATGACGCCGGACACGGGAGGAAGCATGCGGTCCAGCACCGTCTCCCCGTCGATGACCAGCGAGTAATCGTTCGATGCGGCAGACACGTTCAGCGGCACCGCGATCGACAACGCGATTATCGCCATGAGCCATGTGCGAATCCGAATCCGGATCATGCGCCTCTCCCCTTTCCTCACGATAAGTTCTGCGTATGCTCCTCTTCGTTACCGGTTCACATCCGCGATTCGGCTGCGAAGATGGCTATGCAGCCGCTCCGCATTCTCTTGATAGATCATCCAGGCAATCGAGTAGTTATCGAATGTCTTCGTGCTCCAGCCGCTGCGCATCAGCTCTGCGGCCGCTTTCATCTTGGCCACGTAGCCTGCTGCCGTCTCGTCCGGAATGCCGGCCAGGTTATTCTTCAACGTCTCGTAGCGAGCGATGGCCAGCTTCGCGCCGTTCATGTCGTTCGTCTTGAAGTCCTCCACGAGCGCCTTCAGAATCGCGTTGTTCTCGAGCGCCGCATATTGATAGATGCCGGAGCGCATCGCGTCCGAGAGTTCGTCTTCACTGCCTTCATGGAGAAAATCAAGCGACAACGTCGAACGCTCGGCGTTCCACGCCGTCTCGGCTCCAAGTGCGTCAGCCAGCTCTTGGACCGGCACATAGATTTTCCCGTTATAAACTAGCGAATCGTCGGCCTCGCCCAGCAGCTGCCCGTTCATCTCGAGCGTAATGCGCTCGAAGTAAGCGGATATCGTCTTATATTTGCCTTCCGCCACGACGCTTCCGCCGAACAACAGCAGCAGTACCGCGCTTGCCAGCCATAT
The DNA here is from genome assembly GCA_023386495.1 of Bacillota bacterium. Classification (GTDB taxonomy): domain Bacteria; phylum Bacillota; class Bacilli; order Paenibacillales; family Paenibacillaceae; genus Paenibacillus_I. Next base: position 6,732 of record JAEWJS010000183.1, read on the forward strand.
TTTCCTCGATCTCATCGGCATCTTCACTCCTTCGCCGCGGCATCGAACAGACCCGCGAATTGATCCGTATAGTAGAAATGCATCGCGACCGTAAGCTCATATTGTTCCAAGAGCTCTTCGTCCTCCTGACCCCCGGAAGGGCCCGACAGCGCGGCAAGCTTCCACTCGCCCACTCGAATGATTCGCTTCGCCTGGCGCAGGTTGTCCATGAAGGCCAGCAAGTCCGCATACTTGCCCTGAACCGTCAGCTCGTAACGCATCTCGGTTAACCCGCTGCCGACCGTTACGGCCCGCGCTTCTTCCTCGGTATCGACCGCTTCGAGGAAATCTTGCATCTGCCCTTCCGAAGCAGACAGGTTCGCTTCCGCCGTCTCCGGTTGTTGCGCTTCGGCCCGCTCCATCGCAAGAATCTCGGTTCCGGTCTCGCGCTCGATCGATCGGAGACTGCTCAGCAGTGCCGCAGCCTCCGGCTTGGGAGGAAGCATCTCGCCGATGTCCGTCACCATGCTCGGGGTCAATTCTTCAGGAGCGGGCAGCGACTCGGCCTGCTCCTTCAGCGCTTTCATCTCGGCTATGGCGCTGTCCGCCGCATGGAGGCGAGCTTGGACAGGGTAGACGAGCTGCATATACAGCACGATCAGAATCAACATGGCCGCGCCAGCCGTAATCGGGAACAGCACCTGCGGTTTGCGTAGCTTCTCGACGAGCTCGGTCCATTGCTTCGCGTTAAGCTCCGTGTTCACTCTGCGGTCCCTCCTTCCGTGCCGGCAGGCTGCGTCCAAGACAACACGACGGTAACTTCGTAGATCGTGACGGTCCGCAGCGCCTCCTCTTCGGTCTCGGGATCGCCATCGCCGAGATCGATATTCGCTTCGCGGTCCTTGTCCATCTGCGCGAGGTTGTCCCGTTGCCGGTTATAGGCATTCCATCTTGCCCGAGCCGCTTCATATTCCTCATCCGTTATGACGCCTTGGTCGGAAGCATCCAGCATGCCGTCCCAGTCTGCGTCAGTGCCATTGTGGGTGGACGGCAAGTCCGGCAAACGAATGCCGAAGGAGCTCTTGGCAATCTCCTTCTCGAACATCCATTGGAGTTCGTTCAAGAGCGCCTCGTTCTCGTCCTCCGCCGTCGACAGGTCCTTCAACAGATCTTCGTAGTACGATTCGGATGGCCGCGGTACGTCCGGCGTCTCCTGCGGCAGCTCCGACTTGTCATCCTCAGGCATCAACGCCCTTGCCGCCACTTCGAGACGCTTCATCTCGACGATATCGAACGCTGCGACATCGGCATTGAGCTGCAGCTCGGCAAGATAGGCCGCCGTCCCCTCCATGTCGTTGAATTGCAGCGCCATCTGCGTCATCGCGTCTTTGTCCGTGTCGATCTCGACCAGACGAGCCGAGCTCGGCAGACCGGACGTAATCGACTTGATCCGGGCGACCCAATCGGTACGTGCGGCAGACAGCTGCTCTGCCGTTGCGAGGTAGGACTGGTATTGCTGCATGCGAGGGTCGGCGGCGTGGCGGTCCTGCCAATAGGCAGCCTGCAGCCGCATCTGCCTTGCCTCCGCTTCCTTCGAATCGGCAGTAATGCCCAGCACATACGCCATGCCGAAGAGAACAAGAATGGCGAGCAGCAAGAAAGCTACGGTGCTGATCGTCAAGCTGCGGAGATGCTTCGTCAGGAACGGGACACGGGGGAGCAGGTTAATGTTGCGCATCAATTCCGCCCCCTTAATCCAAGGCCGAACGGCACGGCCATCGACAAGTGCGATGCGCCGAACCGATCGGTCCGATCCGTGTACGAGCCGAACGGCATCTCGACGATCGGCTGCGGCATGCGCCCGCGGAGCCCGTCCAGCACCTTCTTCATATTCGGAATGTCGCCGGTGACGATAATCCGATTGAATTCATGGTCGCGGTTGTTGAGCGTATAACGGTAGAAGTTCATCAACCGTTCCAGCTCATGCACGAGCTCCGCGATATGATCGGCATCCCGATCCTGCGACGCCTGAATGCCGAGCAACAGCTGTTCGAGCGGGTCTTCCGGCACCTCCGGTTTATCATCGGAGCTTGCGATCACCACCGACAAGCTGCGCGTGATCCGAAGCTTGCCGTCATGGTAGATCGAGACGTCCGTGCCTCGTTCGTTAATGTCGACGAGCAGGACGGTCCCTTCGGCCGCCGTGTCGTCGCCGTGCTTCAGTAGTCGGTACAGCGTGAATGCCTTGATCTCCATGCTGACAGGTGTCAGCCCGGAGGCAGTAACGGCTTCTTTATATTCCTCGATCAGCTCAAGCGATGCGGCTGCCATCATGACGTCGCATTTATTGTCCTGCTCGGCTTCGCTGGCTGCCGGCTCTTGGCCGAGCAGTCCGCCGAACGGATCGGCTGCTTGAGAAGGATCGGAATGGTCAGGGTTATTGTCGGTCTTCTTGCCTGTCGTCGGCTTGGCACGCTTCAGCCGCTTGCGCTCCGTCGTGGCATCCTGATTGATGAAATCGTAGTGCGGATCCTCGAACGGCAGGTGAATGTTATGCTTCAGTTCAAAGTCGACCAGCTTGCGCATCTCGTGGTCCGGAATATCCGGAAACCGGAAAAATCGAACCATGACATGCTGGCTCGGCAACGTCAAATGGACGCGCTTGGTTCTCGTATTCAATCTGGCATAAGCAGCCCGAATGGCCTGCATGACGCCAACAACATTTTTGATCCGGCCCTCGACGACCGCATCCGCCGGGAGCGGCTCTATGGCCGTACCCTTCACGATGGGCGATTTGCCGTCTCGGACGATCAACTCTGCCATTTTCACCGACGTGTCCGTCATTTCGAGACCGATTGCGGCGACGCCGGGCAATAGGGATTGGAGGTAATGCGACAAGGATTGGCCCATACGGCACCCGCTTTCTTCGAAAATTACGGCGTCCCGGTGCGGCAGATCAACCGCCTGCTAGCAGGGAAACATACCAATTGACAAGGGGGGTCCCCCATAAGTAAGAGATGAAGCAGCCTAGCGCGATCGAAGGTCCGAAGGCGATCGGCTGCCGATCTCGAATGCTGCGCTTGTACGTGACGAGCGCAACGATTAAGCCGATGATACATGCGAGAAACACGGATAATACGGTTAGCGGCAATCCGAGCACGAGCCCTGCGAACACGTACAGCTTCACGTCGCCGCCGCCCATGCTCTCCTTCTTGAAGAGCGCCGCTCCCAGCCAGCCCGCCAAGAACATCGCGCCGCTTCCGGCGACAGCCCCAGCGAGATACATCCAGAGGGGCTCCGGATGAACGAACAGGCGGAACAGGAGCATGACCGCAATCGCCGGGAAAACAACGACGTCGGGGATGATCATCTCGCGGATGTCCGTGATCGAGATGACGACCATGATGCCGACGAGCAGCAGACCCGCGAACAATTCGGGCGTGAGCCCGAGCTGCCAGCCTGCGAGCACGAAACCGGCAGCCGTGACCGCTTCGCCGATCGGGTAGATCGGCGAGATCGGGGCACGACAGTACCGGCAGCGGCCGCGCAGGAAGAGGTAGCTGAAGACGGGAACGAGGTCTATCGCCCGAAGTCTATGGTTGCAATGGACGCAATGGGAAGGCGGATAGACGATCGATTCCCGCTTCAGCACGCGGATGCCGACAACGTTCAAGAAGCTGCCGATCACGAGACCGTACGCGGCTAGTATGACGAGAAGACCAGCGGTGGCCATGGGCGGCAGCTCCTTTAGTTGGTGAGCTAGTTAATTACTTCGTAGAAACCGAATACTCATTCACACCGTTATTGTCAGTATCCGTTATTGTTACTGTATCAAAAGATTTGGTCGAATCTGAAGCAAGCTTCGCATCCCCGTCAAAATAACCCTCCGACTTCAACGTTGCTACAGTGATAGAACCCGTGGAAATATCTCCACCATCTAGAACGTACAGTTTTGCTGCTTCGATAATCATTCCTTCTTTGCGATCATCAGAATTATCTTTGGAATTCTTGATAATGTTACCGATGGCGATCGTACCGATGCCCGCTACAATACCGAGAATAACGATAACCGCCAACAGTTCGACCAACGTCATGCCTTTCTGTTTCTTCTTCGACTTGCTCATGAGACCTTGTACCAAAGACTTCATAGTAGTCCCTCCCTGAAAGAATGTAATGGGTGATCATCTATAACAACATCTGTTGTTACCGTAAGTAAGGTAAGTCACGTTTATAAAGGCCGGTTGTCAGCGCCAAGAAGGTTGGACGATGGCAGCAATTGAGGAGCGGAGTGTAGTCTAAGCTACATGAGCACCGGAAATTGCGCCAGCGTTCAAGATTCGCCGCCGAATAAGCTTCGTCAGCATCGGCATCGCGATCACAAGCGGCCCCTAGAGTTGGCCGATGTTTTCCATGAGTTTGAAGCTGGGCAGCATAACCGCCAGCACGATCGTGCCGACGATGCCCGACAGCGCGAGAATCATGAGCGGCTCGAGCAGCGACTTCAGACGGTCCGCCATCATGTCGACGTCGGTCTCGTAGAAGTCGGCGACCTTCTCCATCATGGAGTCGAGCGCGCCCGTCTGTTCGCCGACGACGAGCATATGCACGACCATCGGCGGGAACGTCCAGGAATCCTGGAATGGCCTCGCGATCGATTGCCCGCCGCGCAGCTCCTCGCGCGAATCGCGCACGACCTTGCCGATCACCTTGTTGCCGACGACGTTGGCCGTGATGTCCATAATCTGGAGCATCGGGACGGCAGCCGCGTAGAGCGAGCTGAACGTCCGGCAGAACCGGGCGATCGATTGCTTGTGGTTCAGCGTCCCGAATACCGGCAATTTCAGCTTCACGAAGTCAAGCCAGTAGCTCCCCTTCGGATTTTTGCTGAGCAGGTTAAACGCGATAATCGGCGCGAAGAAGAAGATCGGAAGCAGATACCAAGAGTGAACGACAAAATTGCTGATCGCCACGACGATTCGCGTAATGAGCGGCAGCTCGAGTCCCATCGACGCAAAGCTGTCCACGTACATCGGTACCACGAACACCAACAGCAGCGTCACGACCAAGATCGTTGTAGCGCCCATGATGAGCGGGTAGACCATGGCGGATTTGATTTTCTCCCTGGTGACGTATTCCTTCTCGAACATGACCGCCAGCCTGTCCAGCATGCCGTCGAGCGTGCCGCTCGCCTCGCCGGCCCGCACCATGTTGATGAAGATCGTGTTGAATATCCACGGGTACGCGGCGCATGCCACCGAGAATTGCATCCCCTGCGCCATGTCGTCCGATACGCCCTTGAGCACTTGCTTGAGCGTCTTGCTCTCGGTCTGGGCGCTCAGCGTACGGACGGCTTCGACGAGGCTGACGCCCGACTTGTACAAGGTCGCGAGTTGGCGGCAGAACACGGTGAAGTGCTTGACCTTCACCTTCGGCTTGCCGAAGCTGATCTCTCGATGCAGCAAGCTCTTGCTGAGATCGAAGAGGTCCAGTATCCACAGTTCCTTCTGCCGCAGCTCGTTCAGCGCCGCATCGTAATTGTTCGTTTCCACAATGCCCGTGTGGAGGAGCCCCTCATTGTCGACTGCCCGGTATTTGAACTTCGGCAACGGTGCTCCCTCCTATCGAATCGATTTAGGACTGCAGGTCCGCGAAGCCGAACAGCGCTTCCTTCGCCGTCTCCATCGTGATGACCCGCTTCTGGAGCAGCTCGCGCAGCGCGCTGTCCATCGTAATCATCCCTTGCGCGCGGCCGGTCTGCATCACCGAGCGGATCTGATGGATCTTCTCGGAGCGGATCAAGTTCGCGACGGCCGGCGTATTCACCAGCACCTCGATGGCCGCGACCCGGCCTGCGCCGTCCGCCGTCGGAAGCAGCCGCTGCGCCATGACGCCGAGCAGCACGGAGGACAGCTGGACGCGAATCTGCTGCTGCGCCTCCGGCGGGAACACGTCGATGATCCGGTCGATCGTCTGCGGGGCGTCCGCCGTATGCAGCGTACCGAATACGAGGTGCCCCGTCTCGGCCGCCGTGATGGCGATCGAGATCGTCTCGAGGTCGCGCATCTCGCCGACGAGCACCACGTCGGGATCCTGCCGCAGTGCCGCGCGGAGGCCGCTTGCGAAGGACGCCGTGTCGACCCCGATCTCGCGCTGGTTGACGATGCAAGACTTGTGGTTATGTACGAACTCGATCGGATCTTCCAGCGTGATGATATGATCGTTGCGCGTTCGATTGATGTAGTCGAGAATCGCGGCCAACGTCGTCGATTTGCCGCTTCCGGTCGGACCGGTCACGAGCAGCAGGCCCTGCGGCTTGCCTGCGAACTCTTCCGCGATCTGCGGCAGCCCAAGCTGCTCCATTGACGGAATGTGCTGCGGGATCAGACGGATCGTCAACGCCGCATTGCCTTTCTGCTTATAAGCGTTCACCCGGAATCGGGATACGCCCGGAATGCCGTGGGACAGGTCGACGTCGCCCGTCTCCATGAATTGTTCGTATTGCTCGGTCGAGAGCAGATCGCGGATCATGTCCAGAATATCCGTCCGTGCCAGCACCTGCTCGGATACCGGCGAGAGACTTCCGTGAATCCGGAACATCGGCGGAGAACCGACCGTGAGATGGACATCGGACGCTTTGTTCTGATGCGCCAAGGCCAATAGCTCGTTAATGTGCACGCTTCGCCCTCCTCATCCAAGTTATCGCTTGCGCGAATGGCCGGCGCTGTACCCGGAACCGTTACCTTCCCCGTTGTCAGAATGAACCGTCATTCCGTTCCCGTCACGCGGAACACTTCCGCGACGGAAGTCTTCCCTTGGACGACCTTCTCGAGGCCGTCCATCACCATCGGGATGAGCCCGATCGTCTCGGCGTGAGCCGCGTACTCGCTGTCGGCCTTCCGGTCGAGCACCATGGAGCGGAACGTGTCGTCCAGCGACAGCACTTCGTGGATGCCTAGACGGCCCTTATAGCCGCTTCGGCCGCACTCCGCGCAGCCGGTGCCGCGACGAACGGTCTCGACCTCGAAGCCGTACTTAGCGAGCAGCCGCTTCTCTTCCTCGCTCGGTCGCTGCGTCTCCGCGCAATGCGGGCAGATCCGGCGGACGAGACGCTGACCGACGACGCAATTGACCGCCGAAGCGATCAGGAACGGCTCGACCCCCATATCGATCAGACGCGTAATGGTGCTGACCGCGCTGTTCGTGTGCAGCGTACTCAGTACGAGATGGCCGGTCATCGCCGCTCGGATCGCAATCTCCGCCGTCTCGAGATCCCGAATCTCGCCGACCATGACGATATCGGGGTCTTGCCGCAGTATCGTCCGCAGACCGCGCGCGAACGAGAGTCCTGTCGTCGCATTGACCTGCACTTGATTGATGCCGTGCAGTTGATATTCGACTGGGTCCTCGACCGTAATGATATTGCGGTCTTCGTTATTAAGGCGCGCCAACGCCGAGTAGAGCGTCGTCGTCTTGCCGCTGCCTGTCGGCCCGGTTATAAGGGCGACGCCGCTGTGCCCGGCGATTCCCTTCGTGAACAATCGAAGATTATGCGGCGATAAGTCCAACTTCTCGATCTCGGTCAGCGCTTGGCCGAGGTCGAGAATCCGCATGACGACCTTCTCGCCGTGAATCGTCGGCAGCGTCGAGATCCGGAGATCGACCTTGCGGAATGCGACGTCCATCTCGACACGGCCGTCCTGCGGCAGCCGCCGCTCGGCGACGTTCAGGTTCGCCATGATCTTGACCCGCGCTACGATGACGCCTTGCATGCCTGGCGGCAGCACCCGTTCGGTCCGCATGATGCCATCGACCCGATAGCGGATGCGGAAGCTATCCTCCTGCGGATCGAAGTGAATGTCGCTCGCGCCGATCTGAACGGCCTGCAGGATGATCTGGTTCACCGTCTTGACGACCGGCGAGTCTTCTTCTTCCTGCACCTGCGTCCGGTTCTCCTCCGTCTCGCGGGACTGCAGATTCTGCGAGATCGCGTCGATCGACTCCTGCATCCCGTAATAGCGGTTAATGGCCCGCAGCAGCTCGTCCTTCGATGCAATGACCGGTTCGATGCGAAGACCCGTCGCCATTCTGAGCTCATCGATCGCAAAATAATCGAGCGGATCCGCCATGGCCACCGTAAGCTTGCTTCCATCGAGCCGCAGCGGAATGATCACGTGCTGCGCAGCGAGCTTCTGAGGAACGAGGTTAATGACCTTCGCATCGATCTTCTGACGGAACAACTGCACATGCGGAATGCCAAGCTGGAATTCCAGCACCTCAATAAACTGTTGCTCCGTAATGTAACGTTGGGAGATCAACACGTCGCCTAGCCGCATCTTGAGTTCACGCTGTTGGGCGAGCGCTTGACCCAGCTGTTCTTCCGAGATTACGCCAGCCTCTACCAGCAGGTCACCGATCCGTTTGCGATTGACAGACATGGATAGATCACCCCAAACTACTACTTAATGTCAATTCATAGCGAAACTTGTCACATACTATGATTCTACCTCTATTTAAACAGACAAAATCGCAAAAAGTCAAATACTATAGAACTAATTGAATGGTATTTTGATAGTCCTAAAGAACTACCTACCCTCATAAACGAACCGTGACCACACACGTACACCCTTTGGACCTTGCGGGCGCCATTTTGTACTTGCGAAGATGCCGACCAAGCCCTTGTTCCTAGTCCGTAAGTGCCGCAATGGCGCTATATCGCGGCGGCCTTCTCTCGATCATTATGGCGTCAAATTGTTAGATTACTATAAGGAAAGCATGTATGCCCGATTAGTTTCCTCTAGTTCCCAGCTCCTTCGGACAGTCGTATTGGCAGTTCCCGGCAGCCTGTTGACATTGGCGTGCGCCAGGGGTATAACAAAAGTAACCATAATCCCACATTCGATGAAGGGAACCCGTACGCCGGATAGGCATTGCTCAGAGAGTCGGCATCCGCTGCAAGCCGATCTTTGCCGCCAGGCGCTATATCATCCCGGAGAAGCTTAAGCCGAACCTCCAACGGAGCGTAAGCGAAGACGGCATGTCCGCCGTTACCCGGACCGCGTATGAACACGTACGTTGCTGAGTGCCGCCGATAGGCATCGATCGAACCCCGCATCCAGATGCGCGAGTCGAGAAGAGACCGGCGGAATGAGGGTGGTATCGCGAGTACATCTCGTCCCTTGCCGGGACGGGATTTTTTTATTTTCCAGGAGGAAGAGGGAGAGCTACATGTTGCATTCCGGAGAGAGCAAGAGCGGCGTATCGCTCGGCGATATCGTAATGGCACAGCATCTATTGAAGGAGGTCGTGATCCGCACGCCGCTTCAACATAGCCGAGTTCTATCGGAGCGTTACGGCTGCACGGTGCTGCTGAAGCGAGAAGATCTGCAGGTCGTGCGTTCTTTCAAGCTGCGCGGCGCCTATCATGTCATGCGGACGCTGCCGCAAGACGTGCTCGCCAAGGGCGTCGTCTGCGCCAGTGCCGGCAACCATGCCCAAGGCGTCGCCTATTCCTGCCAAGCGTTAGGCGTCCCGGGGAAAATCTTCATGCCGAGCACGACGCCGAGACAGAAAGTGCGCCAGGTATCCTTCTTCGGAGGCGATTCGGTCGAGGTCGTACTGGTCGGCGACACGTTCGACGATGCCTACGCGGAGGCTGTACAAGCGGCGGAGCAATACGGCATGACGTTCATTCATCCGTTCGACGATCCCCGGATCATCGCCGGCAACGGCACGATCGGGCTCGAAATCATCGAGGATGCCGGTGAGCTGCCCGATTATGTGTTCCTGACGATCGGCGGCGGCGGCCTTGCTGCCGGTGTCGGGACGTATATCAAGAGCGTGTCGCAAGCCACTTCGGTGATCGGCGTCGAACCGGAAGGCGCGCCGTCGATGCGCGTCTCGCTCGATAACGGCGCTGTCACGGCGCTCGAGCAGATCGATAAGTTCGTCGACGGCGCCGCCGTTAAGCGGGTCGGCGACCTGACGTTCGAGCTGTCCCAAGCGCTCCTCGACGATATCGTCCTCGTGCCGGAGGGCAAAGTCTGCACGACGATGCTGGAGCTATATAACGAGAGCGCGATCGTGGCTGAGCCGGCCGGCGCGCTGCCCATCGCGGCCCTCGACGCGTACCGCGACCGGATTGCCGGCAAGACGGTCGTCTGCATCGTCAGCGGCGGGAACAACGATGTCGATCGGATGCAGGAGATCAAGGAACGGTCGCTGATCTATGAAGGGTTGAAGCATTACTTCATGATCAACTTCCCTCAGCGCGCCGGCGCGCTCCGCGAATTCCTCGACGATGTGCTAGGCCCCGGCGACGACATCACGCGTTTCGAATATACGAAGAAGCATAACAAGGATAACGGACCCGCGCTTGTCGGCCTCGAGCTGACGCATCGCGAGGACTACGAGCCCCTTATTGCGCGAATGCGAGGCAAGGGCATCAGCTTCATAGAGCTGAACAAGGACCCGCATCTGTTCAATTTCTTGATCTAGCCGGAGTCGGCCTGCCGACTTCGCACATGTGCCTCCCATGCAGCCGCCAGAGCATTCACGCCTCTCTGGCGGTTTTTCGCGTTCGTGCCCCATCTCCTTCATTGGCCGCTTCCAGCGAAAATCGTCGTACGTTTGTCGTTCCCGCCAACCTCATCGCAAGCGAGCGAGCAGAAGCGGTTCTGCGCACAAGCTAACGGACTACAGCGACGCTATGTCATCGATCGCAAGCGTTTTTAGAATCTAACGGACCGTGGCGACGCTATCGGACATTACAACTGGCATTTCGAGGCACTACGTCGCATGTAACGTCGCCTGAGTCCGTTAGATTATCCAATTGTCTCTTTTCCCTCGAATAAGGGTTGTACAGTCCGTAAGCCTTCTATGTTTGCAGTTACGATGAGCCTACATACCGATGAGCCAACGCGAGTGGAAGATGAAATTGGAATTGCAACAATACATTCCTTGACAGGAATATTCCCAGAAGGGTATATTAGTTCCAGCAATACTAAATCCACTATTGAGGTGATGAATAATGGCTGTTAAGTCCAACATGATTTTCGTGAATTTGCCGGTTAAAGATCTGCAAGCATCGATTCGATTCTTCAATGCGCTGGGATTCGAATTCAATCCTGATTTTACGGACGAGAACGCAGGCTGCTTGGTAATCGGAGACAATATTTTCGCGATGCTGCTCATGGAGCCGTTCTTCCAATCCTTCACGACCAAAGCGATTGCCGACACGTCCAAGACGACGGAAGTGATGGTCGCGATCTCTGCCGACAGCCGGGCACAGGTCGATGAATTGGCCGACAAGGCGCTTGCCTCGGGCGGTTCCGTTGCGGGCGATCCGCAGGATCACGGCTTCATGTACAGCCGCAGCTTCCAAGATCCGGACGGCCATATCTGGGAAGTCGTCTATATGGAGCAAGCTGCTGAAGGCGGCCAAGCGTAAGCCAATCGATATTCAAACCTAATCGACAGCTGAAATACCCGTGCATGAAGTCATGCAAATGACTGCATATGCACGGGTTTTTGAGCATTTCTGACACAAATCTAACCTTTATCCATTTTTTTCCCGATAAAAAACATGTAATCATTTCATAGTGATGGAGGTTGTAGGAATGAGAAACCGCGCAACAAAGTGGCTCGCAGTGCTGTTGGCGTTGCTAATCTGCTTGCCAATCGCTTGGACGAACGCCGCCCAAGCCAAATCAGCTGCTGACTTCGATGATCTATCAGATCTAGACGCCGCTACGAAAGCCAAGTTCGACGCCATGATCGAAGCAGGCATCTTCAACGGCGTCAGCGAGAACAGTTTCGGACTGCATGACAAGTTTAACCGCGCTCAGTTCGCCAAAGTCGCAGCGCTCATCTTCGGACTTGAGGTCGACACGGGGCTGAAGCATTCCAGCTTCAATGACGTCCTGTCGGAAGGCTCGAACGGCTATGCGCTGCCCTATATCGAAGCGCTCAAGGCAGCCGGAATTACGGATGGCATGGGTGACGGGAAGTTTGACCCGTCCGGCAGTGTCACCAAAGAGCAGTTGGCCGCATTCTTGGTGAAAGGGCTCGGAATGAAAGAAGAGGCCGAGAAGACGCCTGGCATCGAAGACCCTACAGTGTCCGAATGGGCCAAAAATTACGTCCAGCTCGCTCTGGATATGAAGCTCTTGACCCAAGGTGTGGACGAATATTTCGGGGGCAAAGAACAGATAACCAGAGAGAATATCGTCCTCATTGCCTACGAGGCTAAGCCGGTCATCGAACAGTCTGTGGAAGAGAAAAAAGCGAAAGAACAGGCGGATAAGGAGGCGGAAGAACAGAAAGAAGAAGAAAAAGAAACACCAACTCCAACGTCTACCCCGACGCCGACGCCAGTCTCGGACACGAGCGCCCCAAGCTTTGCATCCGGGTATCCGATGGCTGGTGCTGCTCAAGCCGCCGGCAGCCGCCAAGCGCAGCTCCTCGTGCAAGCCAATGAAGGCGGCACCGCTTATTACGTCGTAGTAGCCAAAGATGCTGCTGCCCCTAGCACTGCTCAAGTAATCGCGGGACAGGATAGTACCGGCGCTGCGGCGCTCGCAGCAGGCAATTCTGCCTTCTCCGCCAATTCGGCGCTTAACTTGACTACGACAGCGCTGCCGGCCGATGACACCGCATACGACGCCTATGTCGTTGTCCGCGATTCGTCCGGGAATGCAACCGCTCCAGTCAAGGTCGCCATCCAGACGCCGATGCCGCAGCAGATTACTGTCGCCATGCCGACGGCCACGCCTGGAAGCACAACGGTGACGGAGAGCACCTATGTCTCGCTCTCGACGACTACCGAAGGCGCATCGATCTACTACACGACGGACGGCAGCACGCCGACGGAGTCCAGTACATTGTATGCCGCTCAGATTCACATTACGGAGACGACGACGATCAAGGCAATCGGCGTACTGGCCGGTGCCGTGAACAGCGAAGTCATGACCGCGACTTACACGATGACTGCGCCAGAATTCGCCATTAGTGAAGTAGAGTACTTGGGAACCAGCACATTGTGCATCACCTTCAACGACACGATCACCGACTCAGTGACGTATGGCAATGCGCTAAACTATGTATTATCCAGTGACGGTCAGCCCGATACAGGGGCTATGGACGCAGAAGTCTACGCGAATACCGTTGTCCTGACTATCGACGACACCTGGTACTCCCCGTTGCCCGAGGGCACGGAAATTAACCTTAAGATCTACAACGGCTCGGCCCTGATCATGGAATTCAACTTCCCGCAGCACTTAGTACCTCTAGAAGGCTAACAAGCATCGGACAGCAAGAGGCGTCCCACCCGTCATCACATGATGACGGAGGGACGCCTCTTCGCGTTCCTTATCCTTATCGAACTACCAAGCGTACGCCCGCGGCGCGTCGCCGCCCGGTCCCGGGAAAATCTCGTCCAGCCGCTTCATCGCCGCCTCGTCGAGCTTCACCTCGATCGCGCGCAGCGAGCGCTCGAACTGCTCCAGCGTGCGCACGCCGATGATCGGTGCCGTTACCGCAGGATTAGCCAGCAGCCAGGCCAGCGAGACGACATCCTCGCGCTCGCCGAGCTCGTCACAGAAGGTCGCATACGCTTCGAGCTGCGCCCGATGCTGCTCTACGCGCTTCGTGTCGCCGCTGCGCTTGCCCGCCCCGCCGCGCAGCGCGTTGCCGGACAGCAAGCCGCCGTCGAGCGGGCTCCAAGGAATGACGCCGAGACCCAGCGCCTGCGAGGCCGGCAACACTTCCAGCTCCGGCAGACGGCAGAGCAGGTTGTACTTATGCTGCTCGGAGATGAGGCCTAAGAACCCGCGGCGCTTCGCCTCGCCCTGTGCCACTGCGATATCCCAGCCGGCAAAATTGCTGGAGCCCACATAGCCGATCTTGCCCTGCGTCACGGCCGTCTCGAACGCGCCCCACAGCTCGTCCCAGCTAACGTTGCGATCCACGTGATGCATCTGGTACAGCTCGATGTGGTCCGTCTGCAGCCGACGGAGCGAGCCTTCGAGATGACGCCGCATTTTATACGCAGACAGCCCTTCCTTGCGGTTCGGACCGTCCAGCGGATCGTGCATGTCGCCGTAGAATTTCGTCGCCAGCACCGTCTTCTCGCGGCGGCCGCCGCCAAGCGCGAACCAGCGCCCGACGATCTCTTCCGTCCGTCCCGCATTCTCGCCCCAGCCGTATATATTCGCAGTGTCGAAGAAATTAATGCCCGCATCCAGCGCGGCATCCATGATGCGGAACGACTCCTGCTCGTCCGTATCGACGCCGAAATTCATCGTCCCTAGACAGAGCCGGCTGACGCGCATCCCCGATTTGCCCATGTACGTGTATTCCAATTCTCCCACTCCCCGTTTCCACGATAATTTGAACACGTGTTCACAAAACTTGTTCGCGTACACATGGCTAGTATACCCAATCCGCGGGAAAACTGCCAGAAGCACAGCACAATCTACATCTCCCGTTCATCTTGGGATAACATTGCCCCGCTACACTCGCGGCAGGAGGTGTTGGCCCATATGAACGCGACGAATTCCGAAGCCTGCCCAGTCTCTCACGCGCAGCAAGACGACCCCCTCATCTTGATCGTGTACGCATCGTACGGCGATGGACATCTGCAGGCCGCCCGCGCGATCCGCAGCGCCCTAGCCGAACAGGGCATTCGACGCTTGATGCTGGTCGATCTGATGGACGAAGCGCATCCTTGGCTCGGCGCATTCACGAAGCAAGTTTATATGCGCAGCTTCACGGTGCTGCCCGGCATCTACGGCTGGGTATACGACCGAACGCGCAGCATGCGCCACGACTCGCTGCTAGGCGAGTGGCTTCATTTGTTCGGCCGGGATCGCTTACGCCGGCTGCTGGAGCAGCATCGGCCGGATGCCGTTATTCACACCTTTCCAATGTTCGTCATGCCTGCGCTGCGGCACGGCAGCACGGCCGCCCATGTCCCTTCCTGCGCAGTGGTGACCGACTATGATCTGCATGGCCGCTGGGTCCATCCCGGCATCGATCGCTTCTATGTTCCAACGGAGGATATGCGAGAGGAACTCACGCTGCGGGGCATTCCGCGTGAGCGAATCTGTGCCAGCGGCATTCCGCTGAAGCATGGCTTCGGAGGGCTTCAGCCGCTGCCCGAGTATCGCCAGCGCTTCGGATTCGCGCCGGAGGAGCGGATCGTGCTGATCATGGCCGGCGCGCACGGCGTCATGCCGGACCTGCATGCGCTCTGCGCAGGCCTGCTCGAACGCTCCACAGTATCGATCGCGCTGGTCTGCGGACGCAACGGCGTCCTGGAACACGCCCTGCAATCCGCCTTCACCTCGCATCCATCCGCCGCGCGCCGGCTGCGGGTATTCGGCTATGTCGATGCCATTCATGAATTAATGGCGATCGCAAGCCTGCTCGTAACCAAGCCCGGCGGCATTACGCTTAGCGAGGGGCTGGCAGCCGGTCTGCCGATCGTCACCTATCGGCCCGTACCCGGGCAGGAAAGGCGCAATGCCGAGTACCTCGCCCGCCGCGGCGCTGCTGTAATCGCACAGAAGCCTAGCGAGCTTATAGACACAATCTTGAAACTAATGGCCGCTCCCGATCGTTTAATAGACAGAAGAAATTCCGTGCGCGGCTTATGTCCGGACAACGCTGCGGGGACGCTGGTGATGGATTTTCTTGCCAATATGTCTATAATGAGAGGGAAGGTGCCCGCAGCCCCTACAACATCAGCGCAACCTGGGGGCGCAAAATTCCGTTCACAAAGGGGCAAGCGCAGTGAAATTCAGTCTTAGCCGTTCCTTCGGCAACGAGATTATTCTCTTCTCCGTCATTCTGTTCTTGGTCGAATTCGTCCGAGGTGCCGTGGCCATCAGCTTCATGCCGATCTATGGCGAGAAAGTGCTCGGCTTGTCGCTCGATATCATCGGCGTTGCCATCACGGCTCATTATGTGACGGACACCGCGCTCAAGATCGCGATCGGCTGGCTGCTGGACCGATTCTCGGCTCGCACAATCGTTCATGCCGGCCTGCTTCTGTCACTCGGAGGCGTATTCTTGTTCCAATACGCCGATACGCCATGGCTGTTCATCGGCTCCGCCGCGTTGTTCGGCGTCGGGATATCGCCGATCTGGATCGTCTGCTTGACCAAGGTGGCCGACGAGAATCGCGCCACGCAGATGGGTTATCTATACACGATATGGTTCGCAGGCATCGGCGCAGGTCCGGTCGTCAGCAACCTCTTGCTAGATTACAGTCCGGGAATCACGTATTGGCTCTTGGTTGTGC
>JAEWJS010000056.1 GCA_023386495.1 Bacillota bacterium
CTGCGAGGGGCAGCCCGCATGACGATCGATTGGCTGGATTCGCTGCCTGCCGAGGAGCTGAATACGCGGCCGGAGCTATGGGTGTACTATGGGTCAGCGCTCTTGATCGCCGGTAAACCGACCGGGGTCGAGCACAAGCTCCGGGCTGCCGAGGCGGCATTATCAAGCGTAGCGCTAGACGATGATGTCATGAACTTGATCGGTTGGATTGCAGCTACTCGGGCGACGCTGGCGTCCTTGCAATTGACCCATCATCGCGATGCAGCAAGAACCGATCTGCATGCGGCGGAAGCGGCTATGCAAATCTCGGAGACGGAGAACAAGACGGATGAGCTGATCGGAATCTTAACGCCTGCTTGGGATGCGGGCATGAAGGATACTAAGGGAATCGAGCAAGTAATCGTCCAATCTCGCCGTGCCCTTGAATATCTGCGGCCGGACAATATGCCTGCCCGAATGGCGTCCGCTTGGATGCTGGGTGTCGCTTGCCAGCGGCGGGGGGAATATGCCGAGGCTTGCGCGGCCTATAGCGAAGTGATCGCCAATAGCCGGTTGATCGATCATCAGCTGATGGCGGTATCGGCTACCCTCGGAATCGCTCAGATTAGGGAAGCGGAAGGGCGACCGGAGCTGGCGGCTGAGCGTTACCGAGAAGTGCTGAGACTCGCCGACGGACTGCCGCACCCGGCGATTCGCGAAGCGCGAATGGGTCTTGAGCGCTTGACCCGCGTCCTCGAGCATCAGATCGAGCCGTTAAGCCCGCGCGAAATCGAAGTGCTGCAGCTTATCGCTGATGGGCTCTCCAATCGACAGATTGCCGAGAAGCTCGGTTTGGCGATCGACACGGTGAAGGGCCACAATCGAAGGATTTTCGAGAAGCTCCATGCGGAGCGGCGTACGGAAGCGATCGCCCGCGCCCGCGAACGCAAGCTGATCACGATCAATTCCGAACCACACTAAAGTGTCTACAGGGCGCCTCCCCCTCGGGCTATACTTCTCTTAGTAAGCTAGGAGAGGGGATTGTATATGCGAAATATGGAGAGAGTGGCGGGCGCATTATTTTTAGTATCGACAACTGCATTCTTGGTGGGAAGCGGCATCTTGGAACCGATTCTTGGGCGTGCCGACTTGCTGACCAGCGTGGGTTCCGACCGAACGAGCGTATATGCAGGCGTGTTCTTGGAACTCTTGAACGCGATAGCCGTTGTGGGAATTGCACTGTTGCTGCAGCCGATATTGCGAAAATATCATGAGGCGTACGCATACGGCTACTTCGCTTCCCGGGTCATGGAGTCGGCATTGCTGATGGTCAGCGTAGCCGGACCGCTTGTATTGCTCGCGTTAAGTGAGCGGGCTGGATCAGCAGGCGCTTCCGGCAGCGGGGACGCATCCTTGCAAGCGATAGGGAATATGGCGGTCGAAGCCCATTACCTGTTATTCGATATGGCGATGCTTGTACTAAGCATTGGCAGCCTGTTATTATGCGCGATTCTCTACCGATCGAGATTGGTTCCGCGTTGGCTGTCCATTGTCGGCTTGATCGGGTATGCGTGCCTGTTCGCCAGCAGCTCGCTGTCGATCGCCGGCATGAGTGTAGGGGAGATGCTGTACATCCCTGGAGCGATTTTCGAAATCGCATTCCCGCTATGGCTCATCGTGAAGGGATTCAAGCGAACGCAGCATTAACGAACAAGGACCAGTGCCGCTTAGGCGCTGGTCCTTTGTCGTGATTGTTGTCTTACACAAACTGGCAATAGAATAGCTGGCGAATGATTCGACTAGAATAATAACACCATCATATAGGGAGGTGGCATTATTCTGGTACCGTGCCCTTCTTGTAGTCGGAACGTAAAAATAAATAAAAAGGGGAATGGTAAATGTGGTTGTGGGGCACATGTCAAAGTTTTGTAACAGATCTGAGAAATGTATTTAATAAATTTCGTTAATTTGGTGATTTTGGTCTAGACTTTATACCCCCTATGTGTAAAAATTTAATAAAAGTGTCACATAGGAGTGGTGGGTGTGAGGCATATCTATAAAATCTTCCATGAAAAGAGTGTAAGTGAATTCGATAAAGTGTACCAACAAAGATTTCATTATGAATCCACAATCCATCTAGGGTTAAGCATTAAGCCTATGAATCAACCTAATACCTATCCGTTGTATTATGTTCCGACAAACAATATGTTGCAGATGATTAATAAAATCCACTTGATATCTAACAATCTGCAGAGAACCTACAATGTACTTCCCAAAGTGGCGCAAAATCAGTTCCTGAATGAATGTATAGTTGAAGAGCTGTTTAACACGAATGATCTAGAAGGAATAAGGAGTACAAGAGAGGAAATTGCCAGAAGTACGAAAGAGATTAAGTTGAGTAAAAAGTCGAAGAATAGATTTGAAAGTATGATTAAATTGTATATGAAGATGATTCAAAATGAGCTCGAGTTCCCAGCGGCACCAACGGATATTCGAAAAATATATGATGATATCACGAATGGTGAGATCGAGCCGGATGAGCTTCCCGATGGCGATATTTTTAGAAAAGACATTACGTATATCTTGAAAAAGTCAGGTACGGGGAAAATGGTGCATCAAGGGATCACACCTGAAAGTGGAATTGTCACGGCGGTAGAGCAGCTGTTGAAGTTTATGAATGAAAAGAATGGAATACCAGTCCTGATCAAAGTGGCAATCGGTCACTATTATTTTGGGTACATTCATCCTTTTTATGACGGCAATGGAAGGACCTCACGATATATAAGCAGTATGTATTTATCGCAGACTTTGGGGAATGTTCCCGCCCTCTCGTTATCAAGGGGTTGTAACCAGTCTAAAAATAAATATTTAGAAGCATTCGAAGTTACAAATAGTATTAAAAGCAGGGGCGAGTTGAATTGTTTTATTGAGACGTTTTTGGAAATCATCATAGAAGCTATGGGCCAAATGAATGCAGAGCTTAAGGAAAAGATCCAGCTACTGGAATTGGCAATTAAAAAAATCGAGAATGAATCAGGATTAACAGATGAAGAAGATCGGAATATCATGTTTGTCTTAGCGCAACATCAGTTCTTTGATTCAGGGAATGGTCTGTCAATCAAGGATTTAGCGGAAATTCAAGGGAAGTCTGAAGCAACGATAAGGAAGAAAATGAGAGAGCTCTCCTCTCTGACATTGATTGAGCAGAAAGGTGAGCGACCTGCGTATTATTGCATTAGGCAACAGTTCTTGGAAATCTAGTGTGAACTTGAGTAGAGAAGGACCAGTGCCGCTTAGGCGCTGGTCCTTCTCCCTATCTTATACCAAATCGCAAGCCTCGACCGGCATCCAGTGCTCGTCTTGGCCGTCCCACTTGACGTTGCAGCCGATCGGGTTCGTCAGCGGAACCGCGACAGGGCGTCCTGCCAGATGGTCGGATAGCGCATTGTCAAGATCGTTGACGGTCATCTTCGACGTGTCGCGCGGCTGGTCGACGCCCCGGCCCGTGTAGACGAGCTTCCGCTCGGCGTCGAATACGTAGAAGTGCGGCGTGCGGAGCGCGCCATAGGACTTGGCGACGTTCTGCGACTCGTCATGCAAATACGTCCAAGGATACCGATGCTCCTCCATGTGCTGGACCATATGCGCGAAGGAGTCGTCCGGCTTCGTATTGACGCTGTTCGAGTTGATGCCGACGAACCGCACGCCTTGTTCCCGGAATTTCTCCGCCGTAGCGCGCGTGACCTCGTTCGAACCAATGACATAAGGACAATGATTACAGGTGAAGAACACGACCAGTACCCGGGCATCTGCGAAGCTGCCGAGCGAATACGTGCCGCCGTCTGTCGCCGGCAGGGTGAAGTCCGGTGCCTGATCCCCTAACTGCAAAGTGAATGCCATCCTCTATCGCCTCCTTGCTGCCTATTATACCGGGGATTGCCAGCAGGGACAATGAATCGAGTAGCCGTCGATTATGGCAAGGGCGATGAGGACTGGCAGGAAACCTTACTCCGCGTGTAGAATAATCGATACGTGTAGAAGCTTGTCGAAATTAGGTGCGCACCCATGAGAAAACGACTCATCATTATAATGCTGCTGGTATTCGGCGCAACGGTTCTGCTGAAGCTCCTGTTCGCCGGGCAGACGGACGAGCAGCTGCCGATTGCCGAATCCGGCGTCATCGATCTTCGGGAGATGGATCTGGAACAAGAGATGCTCGTCCCGCTGGATGGCGAATGGCGCTTCTATCCCGGGCAGTTCGTCAACCCCGCAGCACCGGATGCGGAGACGCCTCCGACATTCATTCAGGTGCCAGGCGGCTGGTCCGCCCAGCTCTCGCCGGACAGCCCGTCGGAGTTCGGCTCGGGAACGTACAGGCTGCGTATCTTGCTGCCGGCGGGCGAGCAGCTATACGGGCTGCGCGTCGAGAACATTCGCTCTGCCCATAAGCTCTATGTGAACGGCCGGCAGATCGGCAAGCGCGGCGAACCCGGCCTCTCCAAGGCGGCTACGGCCCCGGCCAATACGCCGTATGTGGCACGCATCAATCCCCAGCAGGGCGAGCTCGACCTCGTCATTCATGCCGCCAACTACCACTACGGCTCGCTCGGCGGCATCTTCGGCTCCATCGCGCTCGGCAAGCTGGCCGATATTTATTACATGAACGAACAGACGAAGGCAGCCGATAGCGCCAACACGCGATTGTTCGCGGGACTTGGGGTCGTGCTGCTCATCTTGTTCGCCTTTCGCCGGCAGAGCGCGGAACTGGGTTTCTTCGGACTGCTCTTCCTATTCTTCGCGGTCTACTGGCTGTCGCACGGCACCAAGCTCATGTTCGTCGCCTACCCGGATATGCCATACACTTGGCAGACTAGAATACAGACGTTTACGCCGATTGCTTGCGCGTATACCTATATGCTGTTCATTCGCACGCTTTTTCCAGACTACTGCAGCAAGTTCGCCATCCGCGCCGGGACGATCGCGGCGATCGTATTCACCCTCATTACGCTCTTCACCGACGTATCGATATTCACCCAGCTCGAGCCTTGGCTCGTCGGCTATGGACTGACCTTGACTGCTTACATGCTGAGCGTGATGGTGCGAGGGACGCTTGCGAAGCAGGACGAACCGCTCTATACGCTTGCCGGCGCGCTCTGCCTGATCGAATACGCGTTGTTCGAGGGGCTCTCGTTCCTGAATCTGCACCATTCCGAGCTCCCTCCGATCGAGGTCGCGATTTTCGTCATCTGCATGGCCATGCTCATTACGAAGCGATTCTTCATGACGCTGCAGAAGGTCGAGACGCTGTCGAACGAGCTGTTACTGGCGGACCGGTTGAAAAATGACTTCCTATCGCATACGTCCGATGAATTGCGCGTACCGATTCATGGGATGACGAATCTGGCGCAAGTGATGCTGGAGGAGCTGAAGGCTGACGATCGGCACACGGAACGGCTAGCGCTAATCGTGGCGTCCGGTCGGCGCATGACCTACCTCCTCGATGAAATTAACGAGCTGAGCAAGCTGAATGAGGGGACGATCGAGCTGTCGAAGCGGGCGGTGGACCCGCGAATGACGGCAGAAGCGGCGATCGACCTGATCAAGAAGGCGCCCGAACGCCATGCGGTCAAGCTCTGCAGCGACATCCCGCCGGGTACGCCGCTCCTATGGGCGGATCCGAACCGTCTCCTGCAGATCCTGCTGAATCTCGTCTACGAGGCGCTGCAGAAGCCAGGGGTCGAGCGGATCACGATCGGTGCGCTCCAATCCGAGCAGCCGGCTGAAATCTGGCTGACCGTGACGCGGGTAAACCGTGAACGTGGCGAAGGGGCGGACGCCGGCAGCGGGGAGGCGGTTCGTCCGGAGGAAGGCCTCGAGACGACGGTTAGCCGCAAGCTGGTCGAGCTGCATGACGGCCGCCTGGAGATCGATGCAGCCCAGGGCTGCACGACCGTCCGGTTCACGCTTCCGGCCGCTCCTTCGGCGGTGCTGCATTCGCAGGAATCTGCTCTGGCTGGACTGTCGTCCGCGGTGCTCGAAGCAGCGGCAGCCGCCATCGCGGAAGACCCGATCTCGCGGCTGCAGCCGGTGCAGGCCGTGCCAAGCCTGCAGCGTCATACGGCTGGCGGCGCGAAGGTGCTCCTCGCAGACGACGACCCTGTCGCCTTGCAAGTCATGTTCGACGTGCTGGTCCGCGAAGGCTTGACGGTCATCGGCGCTGCCACAGGCGTACAAGCGCTGCGCGAGCTGGAGCGGCAGTCGGACTGGGACCTTGTCATCGCCGATACGATGCTGCCGGTCTTGTCAGGCTACGACCTCTGCCGCCATATCCGCGAGCGCTACACGCTGTCCGACCTGCCGGTGCTGCTCATGACGAAGCGCAGCGGGCCGATCGATCTGCTCGTCGGCTTCGATGCCGGCGCGAATGACTACGTATCCAAGCCGCTGGATATTGCCGAGTTCACGGGCCGCATCCGGACGCTGCTGCGCATGAAGCAGTCCGTCCGCGAACAGCTGCATATGGAGATGGCGCTCATCCAGGCGCAGATTAAGCCGCATTTTCTATTCAATGCGCTGAACACGATCGCCGGCCTCAGCGAGACCGATCCCGACGGGATGCGCGAGCTGCTCAACGAATTCGGCCATTATCTGCGCTACAGCTTCGACATGCGCAACCTGGACCGCTTCGTGCCGTTCGAGACGGAATGGTCGCTCGTCACCTCGTACCTGCATATCGAGCAGGCGCGGTTCGGGGATCGGATTCG
The DNA here is from genome assembly GCA_023386495.1 of Bacillota bacterium. Lineage (GTDB taxonomy): Bacteria > Bacillota > Bacilli > Paenibacillales > Paenibacillaceae > Paenibacillus_I. The sequence goes on from JAEWJS010000056.1 coordinate 6,744, forward strand.
GGTCGTGGCGCAGCTCGAGGACGGGCTGCGCTTCCGCCTCCCGCCGCTGTCGCTGCAGCCGCTCGTCGAGAATGCGCTGCGGCACGGGATTCTGAAGCGATTCGAGGGCGGCACGATTGCCATCTCCGTGAGCCGCAAGGCCGATGGCATCCGGGTAGAGGTATCCGATGACGGGATCGGCTTCCCGAAGGGGCGCGCAGAAGCGGTCATGTCCGGGGAATACCGTTCCGGCATCGGCCTTACGAACGTGAATCGCCGACTGCTGGCGTACTACGGGCAGGGACTTACGATTGCCAGCGAACCGGATGCTGGCACGACGATCGGCTTCACGATACCGTTGTAAGAGCTTCAGGGATATCTTCATGGGGAGTGAGTGAACATGAGAGCCATCTGTATTGACGACGAGTCATTGGCGCTAGAGAGCTTCGCGCGCATGCTGCGCAAGCATGACGTCTTCATCTGCGGGATCTTCCAAGATCCGCGTCAAGCGATCGTGGCGGCGGAATCCGTGCAGTTCGATGTTGCGTTCGTGGATATCGAGATGCCCGGTTATAACGGGTTGGAGACGGCGGAGCGCCTCCTGGCGCTGCAGCCGGATCTGCAGATCGTATTCGTGACCGCATACGACCAGTATGCGATCGATGCCTTCGAGCTGCAGGCGATCGATTACGTGTTGAAGCCGGTTCAGCCGAAGCGGCTGGAGAAGACGCTGCAGCGGCTTACGAGAAGCGAGACGCAGGTGAAACAGCCGAAGACGGCCATCGTGCGGCCGATGCTGCGCTTCTTCCACCAGCTCGAATATGTGGGCGCGGACGGCCATCGCGTGGACATGCCTTGGCGAACGACGAAGGCGAAGGAAATGTTCGCCTACCTCGTGCATGTCGGGGAATCATCCGTCTCGAAAGAGACGCTGATCGATCTCTTGTGGCCGGACCTGGACGACGAGAAGGGACAGACGAATCTGCACACGACGGTCTACCAGATCAGGCGAATGCTGAAGAGCCTGGAGGTGCCGGTCATTCTGTCGTATGCCGAGGGCGGCTATCGCATGGAGACCGTCGGCGTGGAGTCCGAGGTCCAGCAGTGGGAACGCAAGCTGCAGGAAGGATTGGCCGGCGCCAAGCCTGACCTCAAGGGGCTTGGTGAGCTGCTGGCTGCATACAAGGGCGACTACTTGGAGCAGGAGGGCTACCTGTGGGCGGAGAACGAAAGGCAGAGGCTGCGCATGCGCTGGCTGGATGCCGCGACGCGGGCGGTGGAGATCGCGGAGCGCGCAGGGCAGCTGACGGACGCGGCGGCTCTGCTGACGCATATCGGCGAGCGGTTTCCGTATTCGGACGACAGCTACTTCCGGCTGATGCAGGTGTACGACGCCATGGGCCTGACGGCCGAGGTGAAGCAAGCGTACGATCGGCTGGTGCAGATGCAGGAGGAAGAACTTGGCGTTCCGCCGCGCCCCGAGATTGCAGCTTGGTATGCGGAGTGGCAGAAGAGGCGGTAGCGTGAAGGGTAGTGCCGGGGTTTTCCGGTAGGGGAATGTTGGTGGGTATTGCCGAGGCCTGTCGAATTGTTCAGTAACTGTTCAGAGCCCCCCGCTATAATGGGTGGTACAAGCGGTTATGGAACGGAGGACTTGGCGGTGGCGAACATTCTTGTCGTGGACGATGCGGCATTCATGCGGTTAATGATCAAAGATATGCTGGCGGAAGCGGGACATACGGTAGTGGGCGAAGCGGTGAATGGGCTCGACGCGATTGAGAAGTACCGTAAGCTGAAGCCGGACTTGGTGACGATGGACATCACGATGCCGGATATGGAAGGCGTGGACGCGCTGAAGGAGATTCGGCGCATCGATCCCCGCGCTGTCGTCATCATGTGCAGCGCGATGGGGCAGAAGCAGATGATCGTCGAGGCGATCAAGTCGGGGGCGAAGGACTTCATCGTGAAGCCGCTGCAGACCGCGCGCGTCATCGAAGCCATCAGCAAAGCGCTGGTCGCTGTAAGATAAGGTTGTCGACGTCGAGTACGCTTCCCGAGATACTTCGCGATCACAAGTGGGCAATAATAATAGGGCTTTCCGCTTATGTGTCATAACCGGAAAGCCCTACCCTGCATTCGTCCTCGTATTCAATTGTTTCTCCGCACTCTCCAATCGACAACTGACGTTGTGCTCGTAAGATAGACTGCTTGTCCTCTCCTGACTACCTGGCATTCTTCAGCTGGGGTCCCCACACGTTCTTCATCCCTTGCGCTTCCGCCCTAAGCTCGCTTGCATTGGGGCGGCCGCCGGAAGTAACGTGCTTCGCTCACCTACGTCAATGGACTATCCCCTCTCGTTAGAGGTTGTTCAATAAGCCAGCTTGTGATCGCGATGTTACTCAAGAAGCAGATTCGACGTCGAATCTTGAACGCTGGCGAACTTTCCGGTGCTCATGTAGATCTGTCTACACTCCGCTCCTCAATTTCTACCATCGTCCAACCTTCTTGGCGCTGACAACCTGTCTTTTTGAACTCTCCTTATTGGTTGTATATCAGCTGATCCGAGTGATGGAATCCAAAGGGATTCGCCGGCGGTATTGCCGCTTATGCCCGAACCAGGTGATAACCTGGAGTCGATGATGCCGCTGTTGTTGTGGCTTGTTGCTTGACCTTAGTATAGTACGGCGCGATAATTAAGTAAATATTCAGAATATTCAATAAGGTCTTGTCCCACGCATAAACAACCTCATTATCTGGCCCATGCTCACCATTGCGCAGTCTTACGCTAGTATCGGCATGTTGCGTAAGCTGAATTGTTAAGATCATGTATAATAAGGGAATGAGATCCAATTCATGGGATGCGTGAGGGGGCGTATTAATGGAGCGACGCGAGTGGGATTGGCAGAAGGGGGAGCATGCGGAGGCAGCCGAGGCGCTTACCGGGCCGGTGCAGCGAACGCAGCGGGCACTGCGCGACCAGCAGCTGCGCACCGTGTTTAACGAGTTCGACGGACAGCTGATGAAGCTGGATGCGGGGAAGCGGCGAACCAAATATGCGAAAATGACGCAGAGTCCGTTCGCTTTTTTTCGCGGGAGCGCATACTTGTTCTACACCGACGTGGCGCGGGAATGGATGCCGTACCACACGAGCGCTGAACGGCCGACTTGGATTCAGGGCGATCTGCATGTCGAGAACTTCGGGGCGTTCCGGAACGAGAGCGGGCGGCTGGTGTATGACGTGAATGATTTTGACGAGGGGTATCTGGGGTCCTATCTGTACGATCTGCTCCGCATGTCGGTCAGCGTGTCGCTGGTGTGCCGGATGAAGGGGTACGAGGAGGGGCAGCGGCTGGCGCTCGGCGAGGCGTACCTGCAGGCGTATTATGACCAGATCCGGCGATTCGCCAAGGGCAAGGATGACCCGGCTGACTATGTCATGGACGAGGAGCGGGCATCCGGTCCGATTCGCAAACTGCTCAAGAAGCTGAAGAAGCGCGAGAACAATCACTACCTCGAGAAGGTCACCGCGCAGCTGCGGGGAACGCGTCAGTTCGAGGCGTCGGAGGAAATCGTGCCGGCAACGACGGAAGAGCGCGAGGCGATCCTGTCGGTATGGCCGTCGTACGTGGATGGTCTGGCCGAGCAGCTGCGCGGGCATGTCGAGGTGAAGGATATTGCGGTGAAGCACGGCTCGGGAACGGCGTCGATCGGCTTGGATCGGTATTATATCCTCGCGGAGGGCGGAGGCGGCGAGCAGGAGCCGGTCGATATCGTGCTGGAGATGAAGGAGGTGCGCGTGCCGGTACCGGCTTACTTTCTCCCGTATAACGAGACGTTCTGGGCGGCATTCGGGCATCAGGGCAAGCGCGTGATCGCGACGCAGCGCGCGATGCACCATGAAGCGGACCCGTACCTCGGGTACGTGACGCTGGACGGGCGCGAGTATTACATCCGCGAGCGTTCGCCGTACAAGAAGCGGCTGAAGCTGGACGCGATCTCGGATGCGGAGACGATGGCGGCGGTGCTGGAGGGCATGGGACGCCTCACGGCCAAAATGCACGCGCGCGCCGATGCGGACGTCGAGCAGGGCGTGCTCGCGTATCACAGCGAAGCAGAGATCCTGGCGGCGATGGGCGACGATGCGCAGGCGTTCAGCGCGTTCGTCATAGGCTGGGCGAACGGGTACGCGGAGCAAGTGGAGCAGGACTACGAGCTGTTCGAAGCGTGGGCGAAGCGGCGGCGGAAATACTGAGCGTGCGCGGCAGGCGAGAAGGAGCGTCCCCGGCGTTGGGTGACGCTCCTTTTGCGTGTCGTGGGGCGAACGAGTGCGGAAAACCGCCTTCGTTCGGCCCGGATGCTGCGATCCCGCCGAACGAGTGCGGAAAATCGCCTTCGTTCGGCTCGGATGCTGCGATTTCGCCGAACGAGTGCGGAAAACCGCCTTCGTTCGGCTCGGATGCTGCGATCCCGCCGAACGAGTGCGAAAAACCGCCTTCGTTCGGCTCAGATGCTGCGATCCCGCCGAACGAGTGCGGAAAACCGCCTTCGTGCGGCCCGGATGCTGCGATCCAGCCAAACGAGTGCGGAAAACCGCCTTCGTGCGGCCCGGATGCCGCGATCCCGCCGAACGAGTGCGGAAAACCGCCTTCGTGCGGCCAAGTAGTCTGGGCTTGCCCCGAATAGATAGACACATAGAAACCCTCAAACAACACAGAAGGAGCGTCCCCCGCGATGGGGGACGCTCCTTCTCGTTACGGCTTATTGCTGGTTAAGCGGCGCCGCCGGCGGGTTCTTCCGCTGCTGCAGGTGCAGGCTTGCGGCCGACGAGCTTGCGAAGGGCCGGCATCAGGTAGCGGTCGAAGCCGAACGCTCCGGCGTTCGCGCCTGCTACGAGGATCAGGACGCCGAGGATGGTGAGCAGCGGGTTCGTGCTTACCGTTCCCGCGAAGAGGAACATGAAGTTGAGCATGAGGCCGAAGAACGCGGCGGCCGTCGTCAACGTGCCGAGGATAAGGCCGATCCCGATGAGCAGCTCGCCCCAAGGGATTAGGAAGTTAATCAGCTTGGCGTTCGGAAGCGCGAAGTTCTCGAGGAACGCGACGTAGGTCGGGTAGACCGCTGCGCCTGTGGCTTTGTCCGCTACGGGCCCGCCGATCGCGCCGTTCAGGAAGCCGGTGGCGTCGAAGCCGCCTGTGATTTTGTGCAAGCCGGCGTCGAACCATGCCCAGCCAACGTAGAGTCTCAGCAGCAACAGTGCGGCAGCGGCGTAGACATTTTCTCTCCAAAATTTCATCATGATCGTTCACTCCTTAAGAGTAGTTAGTTGTATGAGGGGTTAGTAAGGACTTACAGCCCGTGTGATGGTCGATGTTGGGGTGGATCGTTGTGATGGTTCCATCGGTGTCACTCCTTCTTGTTCCTTATGGCTTCATTATAAGATAGCCGGTAGAGGTGGAATGTGATTAAAATCACAAGCGCTTGAAAATAGGTGATATTCACGCGTGGCGGCTGTCGACAGCATGATGTTCCCCTGGTTGAAGCGCGGCTGGCTGGCGGCATCGCGCATGAGTGTGCACAACAAAAGAAAAAGGAGCGCTCTCCGCGCTGGAGAACGCTCCTCGCTAGCTGAGGGCTAGGCGCCGGCGGGCCCTTCCGCTCCTGCAGGTGCAGGCTTGCGGCCGACAAGCTTGCGCAGGGCCGGCATCAGGTAGCGGTCGAAGCCGAACGCTCCGGCGTTCGCGCCTGCTACGAGGATCAGGACGCCGAGGATGGCGAGCAGCGGGTTCGTGCTTACTGTTCCCGCGAAGAGGAACATGAAGTTGAGCATGAGTCCGAAGAACGCGGCGGCGGTCGTCAGCGTGCCGAGGATAAGGCCGATCCCGATGAGCAGCTCGCCCCAAGGGATGAGGAAGTTAATCAGCTTGGCGTTCGGGAGCGCGAAGTTCTCGAGGAACGCGACGTAAGTCGGGTAGATCGCTGCGCCTGTGGCTTTGTCCGCTACGGGACCGCCGATTGCGCCTTTCAGGAAGCCGGTGGCGTCGAAGCCGCCCGTGATCTTATGCAGTCCTGCGTCGAACCATGCCCAGCCAACGTAGAGTCTCAGCAGTACCAGTGCGGCAGCGGCGTAAACATTTTCTCTCCAGAATTTCATCATGATCGTTCACTCCTTAAGTGAGTTTATGAGGAATCGCAGCTCGTGTGATTGTCGGTGTCGGGATGGATCGGGATGAAGGTTCCAATGGAATCACTCCTTACTGTTCCTTATGGCTTCATTATAGATTCCCGCCGAATCCTCCGAAGTGACATTAATCACTATCGACCATTAAATGTGAGGGAGGTCACACAGGCGCACGAAAAGAGCGTCCCCCGTGATGGAGGACGCTCTCAGTAAGCGGCTGGTTATGCGGCGCCGCCGGCGGGTTCTTCCGCTGCTGCAGGTGCAGGCTTGCGGCCGACGAGCTTACGCAGGGCCGGCATCAGGTAGCGGTCGAAGCCGAACGCTCCGGCGTTCGCGCCTGCTACGAGGATCAGGACGCCGAGGATGGTGAGCAGCGGGTTCGTGCTTACCGTTCCTGCGAAGAGGAACATGAAGTTGAGCATGAGACCGAAGAACGCGGCGGCCGCCGTCAGCGTGCCGAGGATAAGGCCGATCCCGATGAGCAGCTCGCCCCAAGGGATTAGGAAGTTAATCAGCTTGGCGTTCGGGAGCGCGAAGTTCTCGAGGAACGCGACGTAGGTCGGGTAGACCGCAGCGCCTGTGGCTTTATCCGCTACGGGACCGCCGATCGCGCCTTTCAGGAAGCCGGTGGCGTCGAAGCCGCCCGTGATTTTGTGCAAGCCAGCGTCGAACCATGCCCAGCCAACGTAGAGTCTCAGCAGTACCAGTGCGGCAGCGGCGTATACATTTTCTCTCCAAAATTTCATCATGATCGTTCACTCCTTAAGAGTAGTTAGTTGGTGTAGTTGAAGATGCGCGTCTTCCTTATGGCTTAAGTATAGAGCGGCCGGCGGGGAGACAATGTGATATTATTCACATTACGCATTACATTGTGAAAAAAATCTCAAACCCCCGGTTTGACGCAGCATTCGGACGGGTGCTAGACTACTGGTGAATCAACGCAATCGGCAACGGGAACGGCAACGGAAACGGTCTATCTATAAGGAGGCAAGCATGCATGGCAACGATCTATGACTATCACGCTAACACGATCAAGGGGACACCTGTTCAACTGAAGGATTATGAGGGGCAAGTGGTCGTGATCGCGAACACGGCCAGCGAGTGCGGCCTGACGCCGCAGTATGAAGGGCTGCAGAAGCTGTACGAGCAGTACAAGGATCGGGGGCTCGTCGTGCTGGGCTTCCCTTGCAACCAGTTCGGCGGACAGGAGCCGGGCACGAGCACTGACATCCAGTCGTTCTGCAGTCTCAACTACGGGGTGACGTTCCCGATGTTCGAGAAGGTCGACGTGAAGGGGCCGAATGCGCATCCGCTATTCGTGCATCTGACGGGCGGGGACGGTGAGCTGGTTCCGTGGAACTTCACGAAGTTCCTGATCGGGAAGGACGGCAAGCTCGTGAAGCGCTTCGAGCCGCCGGTGCAGCCGGCAGACATGACAGAGGATATCGAAGCGTTGTTGTAAGCCAGCAAGCTGAAAATCATGCGAAAACAAGGACCGCCCGCGCTTAACCGACGATTGTCGGCGTGCGGGCGGTTTTTGGTGCGGGGAGGCGCGGTGCGGCAATCGGGCGGATGCGGGGGAAGCCAGCTATAGCGCGCAGTGCTCGATCTCGAAGCCGAGGTCCGCGATCATGCGGTGGTCGAGTGCGGCTTCCTGCCCGGAAGTGGTGAGGTAGTCGCCGACGAAAATCGAGTTGACAGCGTACAGCGCCAGCGGCTGCAGCGAACGCAAGTTGACCTCGCGGCCGCCGGCCAAGCGGATCTCGCGGTCCGGACAGATGAAGCGGAACAGGGCGAGCGTCTTCAACGCCTTGATCGGAGGCGTAAGAGGGCGGCTGCCGAGCGGCGTGCCGGGGATCGGATTCAAGAAGTTAACCGGGATCGATTCGGCCCCCAGCTCGCGCAGCGCATAAGCGGTCCGAGCGAGCTCGCGATCGGACTCGCCCATGCCGACGATGACGCCCGAGCAAGGCGACATGCCGGCCCGTGCAGCAGTCTGCACAGTCTCGATGCGCTGCTCATAGGTGTGCGTAGTGGTGATGGACGGATAGAGGTCTGGGCTGGTGTTCAGATTATGGTTGTAGCGATGGACCCCGGCTGCGGCCAAGCGCTCGGCTTGCTGCGGCGAGAGAATGCCGAGGCAAGCGCACACCTTAAGCGATGTCGTGCGGCGGATTTCGCGGACGGCATCGATGACCTGTTCGAGCTCGCGCGCGGTCGGGCCGCGGCCCGAGGCAACGATGCAGTACGTGCCGGCCTGCCGCTGGAGCGCTTCTTGGGCGCCCTGGAGAAGCGTCTCGGTGTTCAGCATGGTGTACTTGGCGATCGGCGCTTCCGAGACGATCGACTGCGAGCAATAGCCGCAGTCCTCGGGACAGTGCCCGCTCTTGGCGTTGACGATCATGTTGAGCTTCACCTTGTTGCCGAAGTAGCTGCGGCGGACGCGGTAGGCGGCATGCAGGATCGGCAGCAGCGCTTCTTCCGGCGCTTCCAGCACGGCAATCGCCTCTTCGAGCGACGGCGCTTCGCCGGCCAGGCTGCGTTCGGCAAGCCGGTCCCAGAGGGCATATGGAGATGATGACGGCGACAGTGACGATTGTGGGTGCTGTGAGGGCTGTGGCATGGTGGGGACCTCCGATCGGGATGGAATAGATGGGCCGGGCAAGTTATATGTTAACCGGTCACGCATTCTATGGTTAACAATTAACAGGCTACCAGATGGTCAACCCTGTGTAAAGGGGATTATTGCCAGGCTGAGCGACTGGTTGTTTGCAATCGAGGCGGCTGCTCGGTACAGTGTTAACTAGAAGAATACACGCGGCGCAAGCCAGGGTCGGAGGTTGAAGATGGACCAGGACAATACGATTACGAATACGAAATCGAAGGCAGCTCCAACGATCCTCGTCGTGTTCACCGGCGGGACGATCGGTTCGCGCGCAAGCGGCGGCTTGATCGACCTGGATGGACAAGCAGGTTACGACCTGCTGGAGAGATATGCGGCGATGACGGCTGGTGGGGGACAGGAGCGGGAACAGGGCAGGGAGCGGCAGGACCGAGAGATGCGGCAGGAGCCGGGTGCGGGCCTGGCGCTTGGGGCGCTAGCTTCGGAGCTAGGCGACGCGGTAAACGGCGTGCGGTTCGAGACGGTGCAGCCGTATCAGACGCTGAGCGAGAACATGAACCCCTCGCATTGGGAATCGCTCATCGCCTGCATTCGGCAGGCAGGGCCGGAGCGATACAGCGGCGTGATCGTGACGCACGGCTCGGATACGCTGGCATTCACGGCGGCTGCCCTGAGCTATGCATTCGCGGAGGTCGGCGTGCCGATCGTGCTCGTGGCCGCGAACTACCCGCTGGACGATGCGCGCAGCAACGGTCTGCGGAACTTCGCAGCCGCGGTCGACTTCATCGCCGGGAGCGGGCTGGCCGGCGTGTACGCCGTCTTCGAGAACGGCCGCGGCGAGCTGCCGGTCTACCTCGGCACGCGGCTGATCGAGGCGCTGCCGTTCACGGACCAGTTCGGCGCGCCGTACGATGCGCCGCTGGGTACCATGCGCGCGGGCCGCTTCGAGCCGCTGGCGCATGACGTGAACCCGCCGCTGATCAAGCTGCGGCGCAAGGCTGCGGCAGGCGGTGCTGCCGCTGGCGGCGCACGCGAGCTGCGCTTCTCGACGGACGTGCTCTTCATTAGGCCCTACATTGGCCTGGATTACGGCTGGTACGATTGGTCAGCCGTCGGAGGGCCGTCGCGCAAGCCTGCGGCCGTGCTCCACGGCCTGTACCACTCCGCCACGGCGAACGGCGAGGAAGCGGCCGGCATGCGCGAGGCTTCGTTCACCGCGTTCGCGAAGCGCTGCGCCGAGCAGGGCGTGGATCTCTATGTCGCGCCTGCCAAGGATGCGGAAGCGGCGCGTTACAATTCTGCCGAGGTCGGGCTCGGCGAAGGGGCGCTGCCGCTTCGCAAGGTGACCGTCGAGGCAGCCCTCGTCAAGCTCATGGCCGCGTACGGCACTTACACGGATGCTGCGGAACGGCAGGCTTTTCTCGCGCGCAACGTGTTCTACGAGCATCACTCGGGCGGAGCTTGGTAGGGGAGCGTCTGCTAGTTCCGTTACATGGTGCAAACCCCAGGTTTATCGGCGTATAGCGGCGTTACGGAGACTGTCGAATGATTCGGATTTGCCACCGTAAGCGCTGATCGCCGATCGCAAGCTTTGGCTCAATGGGCGATTAGCGAAGCAATTGCGCTGTTAAGGGATGTGCATGCGCTAATTTCAGGTGATATCCCTCATTCTAACCCAATAACGTATTGGATTCGCTAAATAGCGCACGTCTGTTCGCTAATTAGCGAACTCACGCCATATATGGCGTTTGAGTGGGGCTAAGCTCTTGGATTAGCGAATGTATATACGTTAACAGCGCAGATGCTTCGCTGTTGCATGTGAGCAGCGTACCCAGAAGCTCTGAGGGGGGCGCGTCGGCTACGAATGACGAAGCTAACGCAGCTAACGAAGTAGATAGATCGCTCGCTTTATGCATGGCGCACTGTCTCCTGCTTTTCGGAACTGCGGCTGAGGCATTCCGCCTCGGGGCGAGCTATTATAATGAAGAACAGCAAGACAACATGAAGATCGCAAGTTGAAGGGGAATCGGACGATGGCAACAGGGCAGCAAGGCGCAGGTTCGCACGCAGAAGGGCGAACAGGTTCGGCTCCGGCGGGGGCTGGAAGGCAGCAACAACAGGCGGCGAAGCGGCGGAACGTTGGAATATTCGCGCATGTCGATGCGGGGAAGACCACGACGACGGAGCATTGTCTCTATGAGAGCGGGCGCATTCGGACGCTGGGCAGCGTGGATCGAGGCACGGCGCAGACGGACAGCATGGATGTCGAGCGCGAGAGAGGCATCTCGGTCCGCGCGGCTGCGACGATGTACGAGTGGCAGGGAGTCGCGGTGAACCTCGTCGATACGCCGGGGCATGTCGACTTCCTGTCGGAGGTCGAGCGGACGCTGCGTGTGATGGACGGCGCCGTGCTGATCGTATCGGCGGTAGAGGGCGTGCAGGCGCAGACGGAAGTCATCTGGCACGCGCTGCGTAAGCTCGGCATTCCGACGATCCTCTACGTGAACAAAATGGACCGCGTCGGTGCAAGCGCTTCCCGCACTTTGGCGGACATCCGCAAGCATCTGTCGCCGCTTGCGGTGCCGATCCAGCTGCCGGTCGGCGAGGCCGATACGTACGAGCGGAGCGCGGACCTCTGGCAGCAGCTGTCGGCTGCAGGCGAGGACGGAACGGTGGAGGCAGCGTTCCATGCAGCGCAGTCGGAGCTGCTCGAGACCGTCGCGCAATCCGACGAGGCGCTGCTCGACCGCTTCATCGCGGAGGGACCGCCGGGCACAACCGCCGCGCTTGCGGGCTGGCAAGCCGACTTCGCGCGGCTCGCGCAGCGCGGCGAGCTGTTCCCGGTGCTGTTCGGCGCCTCGAATAAGGGCATCGGCATCGCTCAACTGCTGGATGCCGTCAATCGATATCTGCCTGCACCGCAGGCCGATCGGGACGGACCGCTGTCCGGCGTCGTGTTCCGGATCGAACGGGATAAGGTCATGGGGCGCATGGCGTACGTGCGCCTCTACGCCGGCGCGATCCGAAATCGCGATACGGTGCGTAACCTGACGCAAGGCCTCGACGAGAAGGTGACGCAGGTCCGCAAGGTCGACGGGCGAAAGGCCGAGGATGTCGGCCTGCTCGAGGCCGGCGATATCGCCGCGGTGTGCGGCATGCAGCACGTGCGAATCGGTGACGTGCTCGGCAGCGACGCGCTCGTGCCAGAAGAAGCGCGGCTCGCCGTGCCGCTGCTCACCGTGCAGGTGCGGTGGGCGAGCGAGCAGGATTACCCGCGCGTCGTAGCGGCGCTGCAGGAGCTCGCGGACGAGGATCCGCTGCTTGACCTGCAGTGGCTGCAGGAGGAGCGGGAGCTGCACCTGAAGGTAATGGGCCCGATTCAGCTCGAGATTCTGACGCGCGTGCTCGAGAGCCGATTCGGCCTTGCGGTACAGTTCAGCGAGCCATCCGTCATCTACAAGGAGACGCTGTGCGGCACGGGCGAAGGCTTCGTCGCGTATACGATGCCGAAGCCGTGCTGGGCGATCCTGCGCTTCCGCATGGAGCCGCTGCCGCGCGGCAGCGGCCTGCAATATGACGCGCAAGTGCGCGCGGAGGACCTGCTGCCGCAGTACCAGAACGAAGTGGCGCGGCGGGTGCCGGAAGCGCTGCAGCAAGGGATGTACGGCTGGGAGGTCGTCGACCTCAAGATCACGTTAGTAGAAGGGCAGCACCATGTGTGGCATACGCATCCGCTCGATTTTGTCGTGGCGACGCCGATGGGTATTATGGACGGGCTCAACCGGATCGGGACGAAGCTGCTCGAGCCGATGCTGCAGTTCCGCCTGACGGTGCCCGAGGAATTCGGCGGTAAGGTCATGAACGATCTCGTGCAGATGCGGGCCGCGTTCGAGGCCCCCGTGTTGCACGGCGACCGCATGACGATCGAAGGCCGGGTGCCGGTCGCGACGTCGCTCGAGTACGCGGTGAAGCTGGGCTCCATGACGAAGGGGCGTGCGACGCTGTCTACGTCCTTCGTGGGGTATCAGGAGTGCCCAGCCGACGTGAAGGCCGAACGGCCAAGGCGCGGCGTCAACCCGCTGGACACGTCGAAGTACATTCTGAGCGTCCGCAATGCGCTCTCCTCGTAGTTAAGAATTCTCGGCTCGATGACGATGAATAGATTATTCATGCATAGATAGGGGTACAGAAATCATGAGAATTGGTGTGTTCGGAGCGGGTTACGTCGGGCTGGTGACAGCCGTATGTCTGTCGGAATACGGGTATGACATTCAGGTCGTGGAGACGAATCCGGAGAAGCTGGCGAAGCTTCGGCAAGGGATCAATACGATCTATGAGCCGGGATTGACGGAGATGCTGGGACGCAATCTGGCGCTGGGCCGGCTGCGGTTCACGGACGATGCGGCGGATACGGTCCGCTCGGCGGAGGTGCTGTTCCTGTGCGTCGGCACCCCGCCGCGGCCGGACGGCGGCGCCGACATGTCGCAGATCGAGTCGGCGATGAAGGCGGTCGTGCAGCACTGCGAGGAGGCGGAGCGCAAGATCGTCGTCGTGAAAAGCACGGTGCCCGTCGGAACGGCCGCCTGGCTGGACAAGATCGCGAAGCTGTACGCCAAGGGGAAGCAGGTCCAACTGGACGTCGTGTCCAACCCCGAGTTTCTGCGGGAGGGCGCGGCGGTCCAGGACTTCATGCATCCGGACCGCATCGTGATCGGGGCGTCGAGCGGATCGGCCGCCGACAAGCTCGTTCAGATTTATGAGCCGATCGACTGTCCCAAGATGGTGACCGACTCGCACACGGCGGAGATCATCAAGTATGCGGCGAACTCTTTTCTCGCGACGAAGATCTCGTTCATCAACATGGTCTCCGACCTGTGCGACGAGCTCGGCGCGAACGTCAGCCAAGTCGCGGAAGGAATGGGCTACGACGAGCGGATCGGCCGCCAGTTCCTGCGCGCGGGCATCGGGTTCGGCGGTTCCTGCTTCCCCAAGGATCTGCAGGCATTCGCCCATATCGGGCGCGAGCATAACGTGAACTTCGGCCTGCTGGACGAAGTCATGCGCGTGAACCGCGAACGGCCGCAGCGCATGCTGGAGAAGCTGCGCAAGCAGATGTGGGTGCTGAGCGGCAAGACGGTCGCCGTGATGGGGTTGACCTTCAAGCCGGATACGGACGACGTGCGCGAATCGCCGGCGGCTGCCTTCATCTCGGGGCTGCTGGCCGAGGGCGCGCACGTCAAGGCGTATGACCCGATCGGCGTGCCGAACTTCCGGCAGATGTACCCGTCCATCGCATCGCAGGTGACATTCGTCGATTCGGAGGAGGAGCTGTTCACGGGCAGCCATGCAGCCGTATTGGTGACGGAGTGGCAGCAGATTCGGCAGTTCAATTGGGCTGCGGTGAAGGAATTGATGGAGCTGCCGGTTGTGTTGGATACGCGCAATGCGCTCGAGCCCACGCAGATGCGGGAGCTGGGGTACGACTACAGCTCGATCGGCAGTAGGTAGCGGAACGGCGGAACGGCTGCGCATAGCATCATCCTCGCGAGGAATAATAGGGCATACCATTTGTCCGCGAGGTGATCAGCATGGCAGGCAAGTACGGCGAGGGCGGAGAGCGCTTCTCGTCGCTGGGCTTCATCCTGGCGGCGATCGGCAGCTCGGTCGGGCTCGGCAACATGTGGAAGTTCCCCTACATCACCGGCAAATACGGCGGCGCGGCATTCTTCCTCGTGTTCACGATCTGTCTGGTCGCGATCGGCATTCCGGTACTGCTCGCGGAGCTGGCAATCGGGCGTGCCGGACGCGGCAGCCCATTCACGTCGATGAGACGGCTCGGCGGCGGCAAACTGTGGGGCGGCTTCGGCTTCCTCTCGATCGCCGGCGCATTCGTCATCATGTCCTATTACGCAGTCGTGGCCGGCTGGACGCTGCACTACGCGATGATCTCGCTCAGCGGCAGTCTGTTCGCGAATACGGATTATTCGGGAACCTTTTTCGCCTTCATCGGAAGCTGGCTGCCGGTCGGATGGCAGGCATTGGTCATGGTGCTGACCGCAGCGGTCGTGGCCGGCGGCGTGTCGTCGGGCATCGAACGCTTCAATAAGATTCTCATCCCCGGACTTGTCATTCTGCTCCTCGTGTTGGCCGTACGCGCGCTGACGCTGGAGGGAGCGGGCGAAGGCGTGTCCTTCTTCCTGCGGCCCGACTTCTCGAAGCTGACGGCGGAGTCGATCGTCGCCGCGCTCGGCCATGCGTTCTTCTCGCTGTCGCTCGGCATGGGCACGATGCTGACATACGGCTCCTACGTGGAGAAGTCCCAGTCGCTCGGCGCGGCGACGATCGCGATCGCCGGGGGCGACCTGCTGTATGCGCTGCTTGCGGGACTCATTATTTTTCCCACGACGTTCGTGTTCGGCATCGCGCCGACGGAGGGCGCTGGACTGGTGTTCATGGCGCTGCCTGCGGCATTCTCCGCCATGCCTTTCGGCGCCTTCATCGGTGGCTTGTTCTTCATCCTGCTCGCGATCGCGGCGTTGACGTCTGCCGTCTCGATCCTCGAGGTGCCGGTCGCGTTCGTGCGCGAGCGGTTCCAGCTGTCCCGGACGAAGGCGGCAGCCGTCACCGGCATCGTGTGCTTTCTCGTCGGTCTGCCCTCGGCGTTGTCTGCGGGCGATGCGGTGGAGGGACTGGGTTGGGGAGGACGTTCGTTCTTCGACTGGATGGACTTCTTGTCGTCGAACGTGATTTTGCCGTTAGGCGGGCTGGCGGTGACGATCTTCGCGGGCTACGTATGGAAGCAAGCGGGCGAGGAGGCGGGGCTGACTGCGCGGTGGTTCCGGCTGTGGCTGTTCATGCTGCGCTATGTCGCGCCGGTGTTGATCGTGCTTGTGTTCTTGCATTTCTCGGGGATATTGCGATTCTGAGTGGTAATGGTGAAGGCCCTGTTTGGTGTTCTGAGCAGGGTTTTTCTTTTGCGGAAATAAAAAAAGTATACAAAATAATGCACAAAATATAGTGCGAATTATTGTAATATCGGGTATACTGTTGTTGAGGCTAATTGATAAAGCGGAGATATAGAAATCGATAGTATGAGGATAATTCCGTGGAAAGGACTAACATGATAACAAATACGTTTGAACCAAAGGAACTGTTGCCGTTCAGTCAATTGAGGACGCTCAATCAGAAAGATCTGCTGCAATCTTTGGAACAGAACGACAAGCTCGGTATCGTCATCAAAGACCAATTGAAGGTCGCGATGATCGACATGGACAAATATCAACAAATGGTGAATGCCCTCCAAGAGTACGAGCGACTGCAGGATTGGGTCGAAGAGCGAGAGCTCTACGAGCGGATCGGCCAACGTGAGGAAAGCGACGGGGCCGTAGAATTCAAGGAAGGCATGTCACTCTTGGAAATGGCGGGCATTCATCCGAGGAGATGACCGTCGCAGCGTATGGAACAGGATACGAAGCTGAAGCTGGAGAAGGAAGTTCTGCTAGAAGACATCCCTGCTATACATGAAGCATACGGGGACAACGTCCGTGAACGTGATGAATGCATCGCCCGAATCGAGAATGAACTCATACGAATCACACGGTATCCCGCGCGAGAAGGCAAGCCATGCCTGTATGAACCATTGCGATCACAAGGTCTGAGAAGCGTGAAGCTATTCTCGTCCAGAGCCTTGCAACTATCAGGTGAAAAGCCTGATCTTAGAATCCTCTATCGGTATGATGAGGAGCAGCAGCTAGTACGTATAAGAAGCATTGGATTCCGACAGAAAGAGCGGCCGCGGCCGGGTACTGATCCATACAGCAAGGCGGGGCGTCGTACGGAGTCGTGAAAGATGTAAAGAATAGCTAGAGCCTTCCGCATGGCGCGGAGGGCTCTAGTTGTTGTCAATGCGGGCGATGAGGTGGGGCGTCGACGGCCGCAGTTGCGTCTCGGGAGCTGCCGCCGGTGCCGGTCTCTTCGGTTCTCGTGAGCCCGGTGCTATCATCGAACACGGTGACGATCGTGCCGCCCTCTTCGTCCGGCGGCGTCGCGAGCGCCAACTGCTTCTCGAGCGTCTTGATGCGGCGCTGCATCCGGTATTGGCGCACGATGCCGAACAAGCCGACCATCAGGCCGCCGAGCAGTGCCGACGCGAGGATGACGAGGATGAGCGGCGTCTCGGTCTGGACGAACAGAAAATCAACCATCACCGGGTCGACGTTAATGACCGCGAAGATGCCCGTAATGAGCGCGAACAGCAAGGCTGCGAGAATAATCCATTGTACCTTCATAACGAGCTTACCTCCCTTAGGCGCGAAGCGCGAATGCGTATACAGTAGTATTAACCAGATTGGACGAGAATGATTGCTGGCTTGTATCGGCGGGGTCTTATATTTTGCGCGGGATTTGTGTATGATAGGAGGATAATTATGAGCAGACAGGAAAGGATGGTCGCCGTGGAAACACAAGCATCTTCTTCGAACTTCATTCGTAATATTGTGGTGAATGATCTGCAGGCGGGCAAGGTGGAGACCGTCATTACGCGCTTCCCGCCGGAGCCTAACGGCTACCTCCATATCGGACATGCCAAGTCGATCTGCCTCAACTTCGAACTCGCCGACGAATTCAAGGGCCGCACGAATCTGCGCTTCGACGACACGAATCCGGTGAAGGAAGATACGGAATACGTCGAATCGATCCAAGAGGACGTGCGCTGGCTCGGATTCGATTGGGAAGAGCTGCGGTTTGCTTCGGATTATTTTGAGGAGCTGTATGCGCGGGCCGTGCTGCTCATTCGGAAGGGCAAGGCTTACGTCTGCGACTTGACGCCTGACGAGATGCGCGAGATGCGCGGCACGCTGACGCAGCCGGGCAAGAACAGCCCCTATCGCGACCGCAGCGTGGAGGAAAATCTCGATCTGTTCGCCCGCATGCGCGCAGGGGAGTTCAAGGACGGCGAGCGCGTGCTGCGTGCCAAGATCGATATGGCATCGCCGAACATTACGCTGCGCGACCCCGTGCTGTACCGCATCGCGCATGCGCACCATCATCGGACGGGCGATGCTTGGTGCATCTACCCGATGTACGATTACGCGCATCCGCTGAGCGATGCGATCGAGGGCGTGACGCATTCGATCTGCACGCTCGAGTTCGAGGACCATCGTCCGCTGTACGATTGGGCGATCGCCGAGTGCGAGATGGAGGCGACGCCGCATCAGTACGAGTTCGCGCGGCTCAACGTGACGAATACCGTCATGAGCAAGCGCAAGCTGAAGCAGCTGGTGGACGAAGGCGTCGTCGACGGCTGGGACGATCCGCGCATGCCGACGATTAGCGGCTTGCGCCGCAAGGGCTATACGCCGGAGGCGATCCGCACGTTCTGCCGCGAGATCGGGGTTGCCCGTGCTTACAGCGTCGTGGACGAGAAGATGCTGGAGCATTTTATCCGAGAGGATCTGAAGATGAAGGCGCTGCGCACGATGGCCGTGGTGCAGCCGCTCAAGGTCGTCATCACGAACTATCCGGAAGGGCAGGTCGAGATGCTCGAGGCCGAAAATAACGCCGAGAACGAGGCCATGGGGACGCGCATGATTCCGTTCGGGCGGGAGCTGTACATCGAGCAGGACGACTTCATGGAGAATCCGCCGCCGAAGTACCATCGCCTGTTCCCCGGCAATGAAGTGCGGCTGAAGCATGCGTTCTTCATCAAGTGCGAAGAGGTCGTGAAGGACGCGGACGGCAACGTGATCGAGCTGCGCTGCACGTACGATCCCGAGACGAAGAGCGGCACCGGATTCACCGGGCGCAAGGTCAAGGGCACGATCCATTGGGTGGAGGCGACGCAAGCCGTACCGGCGGAATACCGTCTGTATGAGCCGCTGATCACCGATGAGGCGGACGATGAGGGCAAGCCGTTCCTCGAATGCATCAACCCGAACTCGCTGGAGGTGCTGCACGGCTTCGTCGAGCCCGGCATGCGGGAAGCGGCGGGGCATGACAAGTTCCAGTTCTTCCGCCACGGCTACTTCAACGTCGATCCGCGATTGTCGGAGGCCGGGAAGCCGGTGTTCAATCGGATCGTGTCGCTCAAGAGTTCTTTTGATGTGAGGGGGTAAGGGAAAGGCGGCTCCAGTTCATGTAGGAGCCGTCTTTTCTATGCCTAGAAACAAGTATTTTGGGATTCGAATACGAATTTTAACTTGGGCAAATGTCATTTGGTTTTACAAAAAATGTCGGAAAATATTAGTCGATTGTGAAGGGCTAAATACCTATTCGACAAGATGAAATCATGATATGCTCCTCTAGTAAATATTACTAGTTTTGGAGGGTGTCATGCGCGCACTACATCAGAGGTTAATCGTTAAATTGCTCACCGCCGTCATGCTCGCCGCTCTGTTTGCCGGAATCGGCACGACTCAGCAGGCACAGGCGGCACCGGGGGACTCCCCGGTCGTGATGAACACGGACTGGAAGGCATCCGACATTGTACCGGGCAAAGTCTTGGTCAAGTACAAAAAGGCACCCAAAACGGATAAACGAGGTGCTTCGATGCAACGGAGCTTGATCGGCCCAAGGCTCGTCTCGCTGACGCTCCCAGAGGGAGCGGATCTTCGCGAGACGATTGCCAAGCTGAAAACCGATCCGAACGTCGAATACGCCGAGCCGGTGTATAAGGCGGAGCTGATCCGCCCCGTTATGTCGGTGCAGTCCGACGGTGAAGAAGCAGTGACTGAGTATGTGTACGACGGACCTGAATCGTACATGCAGTATTGGGGCCACTATGCGATGGATATCCTGCCGCTGCGGGCCGAGACCACGCAAGAAGAGGTCGGTGAAGTGACCATCGCCGTCATCGATACGGGGATCGATGCCTCGCATCCCGATCTCGCAGGCTATGTGCTTGATGGGTACGACTTCGTCAATGACGAAGAAGACGCGTACGACGACGAAGGCCATGGGACGCATGTAGCGGGCATCATCGGCGCTTGGGCGGACAGTCCCGGCGGATATACCGGCGTCGCACCGGGCGTCAAGATGCTTCCGGTCAAAGTCTTGGATGAAGACGGCTATGGCGACTCGGAATGGATTGCGTTAGGCATCGAGTATGCTGTCGAGCAAGGCGTCGATATCATTAACATGAGCTTGGGCATTCCGTTCTACAGTTATGCCGTACATGATGCGATCAAGCAAGCCGAAGCGGCAGGTATATTGGTACTGGCAGCGTCGGGCAACGAGAGTAACCATTGGATCGATACCGAGCTAGGTCAACGGACTTATCCTGAAGAACTCGACACCGATCGTTACGCCGCCTTCCCAGGCTTCCCTGCCGCTCTCGATGAGGTGGTCAGTGTAGGGGCGATCGCGCAATTGACCGAGGACACTTATACGATCGCGGATTTTTCCAACCCCGGCAATGTCGACTTTGTCGCACCAGGCGTCAAAATTTACAGTACGAAGCCTGACGGCAAGTATGAGTATCTTGACGGTACATCGATGGCGACTCCATATGCTGCAGGCGTAGCGGCACTGATCAAGGCCAATCATCCGATCTTGAACGGACAGGATCTTAAATCCATCCTGACAGCATCCGCCTCTCGAGATGAACTGGCCCCGCTGCCGGGAGATTATGCGGAATATTTGGCGCTGATAGAGCCGTTCCTATCCTTTGCATACTATGATGTTGTAAATTTGGACAGGGATATTGACGACGAGGTCACTTACGGCTCAGGATTACTCAATGCCAGTGCTGCATATACGGAGACGTATGTCCGGATCAATTATATTGAGGACGATCTTGACACGGACGCTAGCGTCACCATGGACGTCTATATGATCGATCTGAACGATTATATCGTGGACTCCGATGCCGAAGTCGAGTTGGTCGCCCGCTCGTACGATGAGGGGAGTATGTTCCGCACGGATGACGAGATCATCACCGTACAGGCCGGCGTACTTGAGGAAGGAGTTGCCCGCCTCACGATTGATCTAGGCGAACCATCTGATGCCTACTCCTACTACATATACGCCAAGTGGCAAGAGGATGGCATCGAACGCCGCTCGAATGTGTATCGCTTCGTGCTTCGGCCGGAGATGCCGACATCCAGCTTGGAATCAGGCACTTATGCCGGTACGCGTACGGTGATGGTGACGAGCGCTACGCCGGGAGCCGAAATTTATTACGAGCTGTACCCCGAGGATATCGAACATTTCGAGTACGGCATTATTGCTTCTGGCGAGACGATCGAAGTAACCGAGACCGCATTATTATCGATCTTCTCCTTCAAGAATGGCGTCAATAGCGATAACTATTCCCAGTATCTATACGAAATCGAGCCAGTCCCAGCGACCACCCCCGGTGGAGGCGGAAGCGTAACTACGCCGCCTGGCAACTCCATAGTAGTGACGCCGCAGCAGCCTTCTACTGATGGCGTGGTCGAGACCGACAAGTCCAAGCTGTTGGAGCAGCTTGAGAAGGGCGAGCCCAATATCGTCATTGATGTGCCGGCTTCTATCGGTCCGTCCAGGACGGTTAAGCTTGACGCCGATGTGCTGAGGAAGGCTGCTGAGCTGGGCAAGCCCATTCAGGTCAAGCAGGATGGCCTCGTATTCAATCTGCCGCCGGGTCTCCTGAGTTCGGACGTCTCCGGCACGATCGAACTGAAGACAACGCACAATTCGACGCGGACAATTCCGGGAGCCGCAGGCAAGCCGCTGTCCAAGGTTTACGATTTTACACTGTCGGTTGCCGGGCAGACGGTATCCTCGTTTGCCAAGCCGATCGGAATCACGTTCACCGTGGATACGACCGGATTGCAGCACAAGCATCAGGTTGGCGTATACACTTATAACGAGCAGACAAGCAATTGGGACTATGTTGGAGGCAAGTGGAGCGCAGACGGGGAGATGAAGGCTCAACTGCATCATTTCTCCGAGTATGCGGTCCTCGAAGCGAACAAGACGTTCCAAGATCTGAAGGGCCACTGGGCTCGGACAGAGATCGAGGCACTCGCCGCCAGACAGATCGTTACAGGGGCTACGGATGCGATGTACGCACCTAGAACCGTAGTGACGAGAGCACAGATGGCCGCGCTCTTGGCACGTACCTTGCGTCTTGACCAGTCGGACAAGGTGTCGGAGTTCACGGATGTGTCGTCCACGGCGTGGTATGCCGGAGCGATCCAAGCAGTTAAGGAAGCGGGGCTCGCCAAGGGCATCACCGATACGACGTTCGATCCGAACGGTACGATTACCCGTGAACAACTTGCAGTCTTGGCGGTCAATGCTTACCTGCACCTGAGTGATAAGACATTGGCAGACATTGCGATTACGCAAGAAGTGAAGTACTCGGACGAGGGGCTTGTCAGTCCATGGGCGCGCCAGCAGGTCCGGACCGCATCTGCGCTCGGGCTCATGGAAGGCTTCGAGGGCGGCGAATTCGATCCGAAGGCGTCGGTCAATCGGGATCAGGCAGCTGTCATTCTGTACCGATTGTTGGAGATGGAACCATAAGCGAAGAGAGTGATACTAGCAAGGGTGAAATAATGAGAGCCCCGTTCCACGCCTAGAGCGATGGAACGGGGCTCTTGCCCGTTCGAATAAGAGCATACAAAAAGAGACCCCGAAGGGTCTCTTCTGTTACTGGATTAGTTGAGGAATCCAACGTTGCCCAGCAAACGGATAACCATTGTAGCGGCTTCAGCACGGTTCGAAGTAGCCAGTGGCGCTACCGAAGTAGCGGATTGACCCTTAACGATACCAGCGCTTACTGCTGCTGCAACTTCCGCTTTCGCCCAACCAAGCTTGTCAGCATCGGAGTAAGCCGCCAGCGCCTCGGATACTTGCTCATCCGTCAGCGTGACTTCTTTACCTGCGAATTTGCTCGCACGTACCACCATTGCTGCCAGTTCTTGACGAGTGATGACTGCGCTCGGACGGAACGTTCCAGCCGTGTCGCCGTTGACGATGCCTGCGTTAGCAGCTGCTGCTACTGCGCCTGCATACCAAGCGGACGAATCCACGTCGGAGAACTTATCCGTCGTTGCGGACGTCGACAGGCCGAGTGCACGAACGATCATAGCCGCGAATTCAGCGCGGGTGATTGCACGCGTAGGCTCGAACTTGTCAGCGCCTGTGCCTTCTACGATCAGGTTGCTAGCCAACTTCTCTACATCGTCTTTCGACCAGTGGTTAGCGAGGTCCGCGAAGGACTTCGAACCTGTTTCGATTACCGTGTAGATCGAGTTGCCAGGACGTTTCAGCGTCGCTACACCGTTCGAGAACGTTGCAGGAACGAAGCTGAATTTGCCCGTTGCCGGATCGTAGAGAACACCAGTTACGTCGGAGCTAGAAGTGTAGTTGATCGTACGCGAGACATAAGAATTGAAGTTGTTCACTTCAACCTTCTTGTCACCCGCAACGGCTTCAACTTTGAAATCAACGACATTGCCGACTACTTTACCGCCTGCCTTCGTAGCTGCCGCTTCAACGTTAGTCTTAGCTTCGCCAGTCAGAACATCGATCGTTACCGTAATCGTCAGACCGTCAATTTCAACACCCAGTTCCTTCGCCAGCTCTTCCAGGTTCAGCTCGCTCGTAGGCAACGTGTAAGAAGCACCGTTAGCTACGATTGTGACTGTACCACCGCTCGTCAGAGCGGATGCAGGAAGGTGAGCTTGGTTACCGGAGATTGCGATCGTAGCGGAACCATCGGCCAGAGCATTCTTCAGGAGCTCAGCGTTTACCACGCCGTTAGCGCCCGTAACAATGTCAGTACCAGAAGGAGCAGCTACGCCACCACCGCCAGTGTTGCCACCTGTGGATGGGCGGACGATGTTGCTGTATACATCACTCGATACATACGTAGCGTCAGCTACTTGGTAGCTGAAGTTCAGCTTGTCATCGACAGACGATGCGTTATCAAGCTCGAAGCGATAGTAGTAATCGCCTGCGTTTGCACCTGCGACATTGTAAGTACCGTATACAGCAGTGATCGTCTTAACGAATTCACCATTCTCATCGTAAACATTGACGATGATGTTACCATTCTCATCGAACAGGTAAGTGTTCGTGTGATCGTAAACATCGTTGCCAACATAAACGTAACCAGTAACCTTATCGGTCGAATTGTCGTATGTAACGCCAGCGAACCCTGCGAATGCAACGATCGGCAGCAGCATGGATACGATCATGAGCGAAGCGATAAGGCCAGAAGTTTTACGCATAAAAAACTTTTTCATTTTCATTTTCACCTCCTTTCATGGCAAATTCAGACAGTATTCATCATTATAAAGCAAGATTGATAGGAGGGGAAGTCTTTTTATGATAGTAATTAATGGTACGGAAGATTTCATGTGCTAATTTGTCATGAATAACGAGTCCAACAACATTTTCTCACGTGAATCGACTTCAATCAATAGATTCTGCGAATTTTCATCATTTTGTCCCAATGCTTCGAGTGCAGCTATATAGTAACGCACACCTTGTCGAATGTACTGTACGTTCATGTCTTCCTTCTTCAGCGGTTCAAGCATTGCAGCGGCTAACTCATAATTCCCTTGCTCGTAGTAGATTTGACCAACTGCCTGCTGAATGAAGTTATTCAAGCCGAAGGCGCGCCCTTGAAGCTGTTCCTCTGGAAGGTTTTCAAGCAGCTGCTTGCGTTCCAGAATAGATTCATATAACGATAGACCACGCAACCAGTCAATGGATGCCTGGGAGGGATCTGTCTTGTGGATTCTGCGTCCAGCTTCCAAGTATTCCATGATTGCTGCCTCGTAGAATTTGATATCCCATTGGAACTTCTCTATACCTTCTTCTAAAGTTACCACCGCTAGATTATACTCGCCTAGATCAATGAAGTTGCGATATTTTGCCAGAATCACTTCGCGATTATATGGTTCGTATGCGTAGAATGCCTCTAATATTTCACGAATTGAATCCGTATACTGCTTGTCCCTCGTCTGACGATAGGCTTGGTTGAGCCAGTCGATCTTAACCAAGGTATACGTTGGATTAGCTGGTGAACGCTCGATAGCTGCATCTAGCGGTGTTAATAATTCGTGTAGCGGGGGCTTCTCCTTAATGGCTAATGTCGTGGAATGCTTGAACAGACGATAAGCAGAATATTCCGTGTAGGACTGGTATAGGGCCACGAGTGACAATATCACGAGTAAGACAGGGACTGCATAACGCCATTTACCAGTCACAAATTGCTGTCGTTGCAGCCAAGAGACCTTTTGCGGATACACGGCAGCTAAAGAGCCAATCGATAAGAATACTAGACAACCTAGGTAAACATAACTCATGTCAAAGTCTATCAGACTATGGATGAGGATCGCGATTGAGAAGACGAAGAAGACGAAATGGCTGCGATCATTGCTGTCATCCTGAAGATAATGCCTAAGATAGACGAAGTATGAGTATCCGACTACGGCGGCCAGTACAATAAATCCTAACCAACCGATTTCCACTAGCGTCTGCATCAAGTAGCTGTGTGCCTGTCGGCTGACGTAGGGATTGTTCTGGTACATCTCGTACAATGACTTCCAGCCGCCTCCGCCTGCACCGAGCAGCGGATAGTCGGACACAAGCTTCATTGCATCGATATAGAAGGTCTTGCGCTCAAGTACGCTATGCTGATTAAAATTAATATTCTGCAAACGATCGGCGATACTCGCTGGAAGCAAGCGTGCAGCGAGATTCGTAAACAATAATAGTATAGCTCCAAGTAGGCCAGCAATTACGCTGAGACTAGGTATCAGCAAAACGGTCAACTTCCGTTTAGCTATTGTGGATGTCTTCGATTCGAGCCAAGCTGCTCGATTATTCATGAATAGGATGATAGCCGAGACGAATATGGCGAGAACAAGAACGGCCGCCCAACCTTGCCAAGCCAAGTGGTTCGTAATCGCAATAGTGTTTGCGGGCTCGCCCTTGTTGTTAGGCAATACGATCTTAGCGATCTCGATATATCTGGACGATACGAAATTAAGAATCGAGAAGGAGCCAATGAGCGACAAGATTAACGTAATAACGAACTGAATCTGTTTCGTGAAACGTAGGAACGGTAGAATGCAAAGTACGATTACGGGGGCCAGAACAAGTGCCCCCCGTGAGTATGTCAGCATGAAGGAGATCCAGATGGGAACGAGCATGAAAGCATGCAGCCCTGCCGTGAATCGACGAGATTCGTGAACGGCCATATAAGCCGCGCATAGGAACAGGGCTAATAAGAAGCCGGCATACGTATTGGAATATTGGAATACCGAAGCCATGCGGTAGGTGCCGCTAGTATGCCAGATCGCGTCAGGGGCGAAGAGTTGGCCGAACATATTGAAGAGCCCGAAGATAACGATCGAGTACCCGCCTAGCAGCAGGGCGTGTTCCAGAACTTTCCGTGATACAGTTGTGTCAGTCAGATACAATCCAAATATGTAGAAGATGGCGAACATGCAAGCGACGAGCGCCATGGATTGAGCAGAATAAGTCGATACAGCATTGAGTGAAGAAATCCAATACGCTGTAGGTAACAGTAATATTGCGATAGATAACAGAGATTGCGTGCTGTTCAACTGCCATTTCCGAATGACATGAATTATCGCGACTAGAAATAACGGCAACACATATAGACTTGCTTCAAGGATGTTGGCTTCGAATTGAACGCTATAGCCATTGAATAGCGCCTGCTGATAGGGGAATGCGAAGATGAAGATGATGACGCCGACAATGGACAGCCAATATAGTAATGAGAAGTCAGGTACTTCACCACCGTTTTTGACACTTTTACCAGATTGGGCCATGGTATGCGCTCCTTTATATCTAATAATTCAATGTTTAACATTCTAGCAGAATGTTAGTTTGGATGATATACTTCATGACCACTTAATGGCTAGCTATATATAACCAGCTAGTATAAGAACTCTAAAAAGCAGTTGCTCCAATAAGGAGTTTCTGTATAATCTGCTATCTTTCAGATATGCTACGCGATCTACTAATGTCCCACGTTCTTGTATAAACAATTCCAATTGAGTGCGAATGGCTTGTTCTACATGTTCTCCATGAATACGGTGAAATTCCATGGCTTGCTTGTGAAGTAGTCTCTTACCCTTATGTTTTTGAAAGCTGCTCCATTTTTTTTGCAAGGAAGCGAGCAGAGAAGCTTCACCGCCAACTGCATTATTCGCATGTTGTCTGTACAATATCGAAGGAACCGGATCGAAGATCACCTTGCCGAATGCCGAAACACATAGATAAGCCCACCAATCATGCATTTGAATATGATTAGGATCTACTCGTTCCTGTGATAAGACATCCAATGCACGGCGGTTAAGTGTAATGGTTGCCCCGACAGCTATATTTTGAACAAGAGCATTATAGAAAGAGGGAGAACGTCTCGGATTAGTAGGCCATAATCGCAGAGTCTGTAATTTCGCGTCTGTAATTTGAGTAGCTGTGCATATCATGGCAGGAGTATTACTCATTAATTCCAATTTGTTAACTGCTCTTTCGATTTTATCTGGCAGCCAGAAATCGTCCTGGTCACAGAAAGCAAAGTACTCACAATCTTTATCTGCTTCGTCTAATAAGTTGAAGAAGCTACGAATGACACCTAAATTATCACCGAATATACATTTAATAATTGATGGGTACTGTGACATGTATCGTTCAAGGTATTCCTTGGTATTATCTGTAGAGCCATCATCTCTTATTAATATTGTAATATTAGAGTATGTCTGATTTAGTATACTTATTAACTGAGCGTCAATATACTTCGAGCCGTTGTAAGTAGACATAAGAACTTGTACTTTTAGCATTGTGCACCTCTAGAGCCTTGAGTGATAGTGTAGGTCTCACTTGTGATACTAACACAATTCTTCACAAGTGAACAAAATATCCATAAATTCCCTAAAACATAGCGAGACAATTGTAGTAACATAAGATTAATTTCACTTGGTGTATATGAATATACCTGTGAATTCTAAAAAGGTTGTGTGAGATGAAAATCCTATATATTTCGACAGTAAACTGGAAATGGATAAAACAACGGCCGCATTTTATAGCAACATATCTAGCAAAGCAGGGGAATGAGGTGGATTATATCTCATTAAACCCGTTTGGCAAGACGCAGATTACACGGCATATTGATGGGACATTGAGAGTTCAAGATATGTATGTTCTCCCCTTTTCTCTGAAGTCACGTCTTGTAGAAAAGTGGAATATATCGATAGTTAAATCGAGATTGCTCGACAAAAAGTATGATATAATTGTGCTAACAAGCCCCTTGCACTATCAATATCTTCCAGATTTCATGGTAGCTGAGTGCTCATTAATTTACGAGTGCATGGATAACATCCCATTTTTTTATGATGGAGTCTTAAGGGAGCGGATGTTGGCGGAAGAACATCGGACATTGGAGGTTGTAGATGGTGTTATTGTAAGTTCAAATAGATTAAAGGAAGAATTAGAAGGTCGGACAAACCGTAAAGATCTTTCAATAAGGACGATATATAATGCAATAGATCGTTCGACTTTCGAGTCATCCAGCGGAATGATAGAACTCAATAAGCCTAACCTAGTGTACATTGGAACAGTAGCGCCTTGGTTGGACTGGGAATTGCTTAATGAATTTGCGCTGCGGCATCCTGATTTCACCATCTATCTGGTCGGACCTTGCGATTTCAATAAATTACCCCGAAAAATGAAGAGCAATATTGTTCTAACGGGTGCGGTTCCACATAAGCAGGTGCCGGAATATATACGATCAGGCGATATTATGTTGTTGCCTTTTATACGTAATGAGCTTACTGAATCAGTCGATCCTGTAAAACTCTATGAGTACATAGGGATGAGTAAACCCATCGTATCTGCATATTGGCCAGAGTTAGAAAGGTTCAACAGAGATGGGTTGCATTTCTATGAGGATTTAAATCAGTTTGAATCGATTCTTGAAGAGATTGACACCAATCGAGTTGCAGGGATCAATCAGGGGTTTATTGACCAACACAATTGGGAGAATAGGGCGGCGGAATATCTAAGGTATCTAAAACTTGTAGTCCAGAGTAATAATATGGCGGAAGGATTGAGACAATGAAGATTTGTGTGATTGGTCTAGGTTATATCGGGCTTCCTACAGCTGCGATGTTTTCCAATTACGGATGTGAAGTTGTGGGTGTGGATGTGAAGGCTGAGGTTGTTGAAGTGTTGAATCAGGGGAAGATCCATATCGAAGAGCCTGGACTGGGAGATATGATTAGAAAGTCTGTTCTAAATGGAACATTTCGAGCAAGCACATCTCCGGAAGAGGCGGATGTGTTTATTATTGCAGTCCCAACCCCAAATAACGATGACTTCTATATGAGTTGTGATTTAACACATGTGCTTCAAGCGTGTAGTTCAATTATTCCCCATGTGAACAAAGGTACGGTTGTTATAGTGGAATCCACGATAGCACCAAGATCTATGGATGATTTCGTGAAGCCGCTGTTCGAACGCCATGGGAAGGTGATAGGGGAAGATATATTCTTAGCTCATTGTCCTGAACGTGTACTGCCTGGTCAGATTCTTCATGAACTAATCCATAACAATCGAATTGTCGGTGGAATAACCAATAATTGTACCGAGGCAGCTGCGGAAGTATATGGATTGTTTGTAAAAGGGGAAATCATCAAAACCGAGGCCAAGACAGCCGAAATGTCAAAATGTATGGAAAATACTTTCCGAGATGTTAATATAGCACTTGCAAACGAGTTGGCGAAAATTTGCAATAAGTTGGAGATAAATGTATTTGATGTTGTCCAAATGGCGAACAAGCATCCAAGGGTAAATATCCATAGCCCTGGACCTGGTGTTGGGGGACATTGTCTCGCAGTAGATCCGTACTTTATATATGCGAAAGCACCAGAATATGCGAATCTGATTAAGATTGCTAGAGATACCAATAATAGCATGCCGCAATTTGTTGTTGGACAAGTAAGGAAACTAATCAATGGGATTGATGATCCGAAGATTGCCGTATATGGCGTGACATATAAAGGGAATGTCGATGATATGCGAGAATCACCGGCAGTCGAAGTTATTAAAGAACTCGAGGTTAAGGGTTACAACATTGCCATCCATGACCCGCATGTCAAACATGAAAAATTTGTAGATGCCGAAGAGGCTGTGTTAAACGCCGATGTCCTTCTGGTCTTAACGGATCATAATGAATTCAAGCAATTAGATCATGAGAAAATTGCAACCTTAATGAGAACAGCTGTAGTGTTTGATACAAAAAACGTGATTAAGAAAAATGAGGATACGGGGCTTGTCGTGTTGAACTTCGGAAATGTACACGAGTACCTGAAGAGAAATGATGTATATGAAGCTATTGTATAAACATTGGGTTAGTGCAACGCTTCCTCAATGAAGAAGAGGAGAATCACATGGTCGGACTACCAAACCGCGAGCAGATGAACTGGATCTGCTCGCGTGTCCATGGAATAGATGTGCTTGATGTCGGATGTGCAGATGGTACTCTTGGGCATCAATTAGTTCGGGAAGGTAAATCTGTGATAGGAATTGATATAGATAGTAAGGCAATTGGTGAAGCCTTGAGTGTCATTAATATGGAAAAGAACACGACTAATAATCGCATTAGCTTTATTAATGTAAACGTGTTTGAGTTCCGGTGTGAGAAAAGATTCGACACGGTCATACTTGCAGATGTATTGCCGTGTTTTTCTTCATCAAATCAACTTCTTGAACGAGTAATGACTCTTTTAACTGACCAAGGGATTGTAATAATTTCCATCCCCCTGGGGATTCAGGGGTCTTCAAACTTTATGAGAACATACACTTTGCACGATTTGTTAGAGGAAATAGGAGTATATTTTAAGGTCGAAGAATTGAAGCTTTTCAATCATCGCGCTGGTATTGTGGTATCAAAAAGGGTTGAAGAGGAACGTCAGAAGTGCCTTCATGAATTGATTGCGCTAAATGAGTTGGAAAATTTGTATCACGGCATTGAGCGCACACTGTTAGATAAACTAGAGAGTAAAGAGCAGCAAGTTCAACAATTGTTGGCTGAAGTTTCAAATGTTAATGAAGAAAAGCAGAATCTTGAATTAGACATAGAAGGACTCCGAGAGAGTATGGAAAGTTGTAATGCCGAGATACTGAGGCGGCTAGATAGTGAGGAGCAGACATTGCTTAAGTATCAGGATGCCGTACACGCATATAATTTTCTAGAAGCTAGATATTCACAGATCTCTAAGAAGTATGACTTGTTGAGGAATTCCAAGCTCGGGAGACTAACGCTGAAATACTGGAAATCAAAAAAGCGTATTCCAGAGGATTTTTAAGATTTAATAGGAGAGTTGTGCTTACTATGGACCAGAATTATGTCCGCGAGAAATTGAAAGAAGTTCAGAATGTGCGTCACAGCATTCAACGATCTATAGGTGGCCTAGAGCAATCAGGAGTCGAATATCCAAATATAGATTTACGAGTTGCAGCGATTATGGACGTGTTCACTTACCATTCTTTCAATCCGGAATTCCTAATTTGTCAACTCACACCAAACGATTGGGAGAACGAATTACATTCGTTTCAACCTAATCTTTTTTTTCTTGAATCCGCTTGGCTTGGTAAAGACGGGCTTTGGCATTCCAAGGTGTCTCATTTAAGCGATGAGCTTATCGGAATAATAAATTACTGCAAAAAACATGATATCCCGGTTGTTCTATGGAATAAAGAAGATCCAGTGCATTTTAACACCTTTCTTGCTGTTGCTAAATATGCAGATTATGTGTTTACAACCGATATTGATTGCATCGTGCGCTATAAAAGAATATTGAAGCATGATCATGTATACTTATTGCCGTTTGCGGCTCAATCAAAAAAACACAACCCGATAGAATGCTACCAGCGAGAGAATTCATTCTGCTTTGCTGGAACATATTACAAGCGATATCCTGAACGGAACAAAGATCTCGAGACTATCATTAATGTAACAAAAGATGTGTCCAGCGTAGTTATCTACGATCGCAACTATCAAAAGCGAGATTCAAATCACATGTTTCCAGTTCGCTACAAACGCTACATCAAGGGAATGTTACCTCCAGACGAGATTGACAAAGCTTACAAAGGCCACAGGTACAATATTAATATGAACACCGTAAAACGGTCACAGAGTATGTGCGCGCGACGTGTGTTCGAATTACTGGCATCGAACACCATCACGATTAGTAACTATTCATTGGCTGTGCGGAACCTCTTAGGAGACTTAGTTATTTGTACGGATGATGGGGAGCGGCTAAAAACAGAGTTATTAAAATTTGAAAATGAGGAGTATTATTATAAATACCGATTAGCAGGGTTGCGTAAAGTGTTAACAGAGCACACTTACAGCAATCGAGTTCGATATATTCTTAAAAAAGTGTATAGACAGGAAATTGCGATTAATTGGGGAGAGATTGCAGTGATCGCAATCGCCAATAATGAATTGGAGTTCAATCATATCCTTCGTTCCTACACGAAACAGAGTTATAAAAATAAACAGTTGTTCATCATTACCTCGTTGAAAAAACAGCCATCAACTTCAGTGAGTATAGTATCCCATCCAACAGCAGAGTGGATGGAGGGAATTCAGTCGAAGTTCGATTATATCGCATGCTTCTCGATTCATGATTATTATGGTGAGAATTATCTTTTCGATTTTATGACTACCAGGGAATACTTAGACATTAATGTAGTGACAAAGAGGATGTACTTTGAGAATCATGATGGCATACTCAGTAAGCGGGGTTCAGGTGTGACGTATCAATCCACGGACTCAGGTGCTCTAAGGAGATCCTTAGTCAAGTGCGGAATATATGACAGCACAAAATGGCTGCGGTTAATTCAATCTATTGATACAAGCGTTATTGAGTCGGAGTCCTTCTCGATCGATGAGTTCAATTATTGTATGAATTATTTAGGTTCAAATTGCGAGAGAGTGGACGATTTGGCTATACCAGATACAGGTATTTCTATGGATCTATTATACCAAAAGGCAGAGCAAATCAGAGTCAGTAGATGTTTTGACACGCCGGAACTGAATAACTCGATCAGTAATGAAATGTCTCCTGGAGTTATATGCAAGTCCAACGCTATTCTGATAACCAACAGTAGTGATAGTGTAAATGCTAACATTCAAAGTCGACTCATTGAATACAAGCAGTTAGGAATGTTAGTGGATGTATATCAATGTAATGAATTGTATATGAACCGCCAGTTTGATTATGTTGGCATTGATATTGTGACAGGGAATTATGAGTGTCTTGTCAATATACTTACCTATGGTGGTCATAATACGATTCTGATCCATAGATTAACTCAATCGCTCTGGGCAAGTATTAGAAAAGTTACCATGGGAAAAAGGTTGATCGTGAGGATACATGAATCAGATATGCAAGCACCGTGGAAAAGGTCTGATCGAGATTTCTGGAGGGAGATCTTCAACTTAGCAGTCGACTCGAAAAAATACCAGCTCCATTTTATATTTGTATCAACACACGCTGCTTTGCAGGTGTTCAAGAATCTCGAAGAGGATCTTCCAAATCATTTATATTCAATATCTCATAATTATATTGTATCTGATCTATTAAATACCAAATGAAGAAAGGGGAATGTATAGAGAAATATCGTCCACTCGTTTTTACTTTGTATGAATGTGTAAGTCAAATGACTTACTGGTCTGAGCTGTTTGGACTTGTCCAAGAAGACATATTTAATGAGCTTGAGTTCCGATAGTGGGCAAAGGTAAGATATCCAAAACATCATTGGAATTACTCAAGAAGTTTAAAGATGTCATTCTTGAGAAATGTGTTTACGCAAGTTGAAAAGAAAATTGTAACCCCACTCTATTCAACGAGGAATGCTAAATAGTTATTAATTGAATTCGGAAGGATGTATGCACATGTCGCAAAATCTGAGCAATACCGCAATGGAAGTCACAGAACAAAGGGTGAATCAATTAGTTGAACAATTGCAAAAAAAGCATTATGAAGCATTGTTCTATGCAAATCAATATCTCATCTTACAGCAGTCTATGCGTTATCAAGTTGGATCGTTGATAATTAATTGTATCCGCAACCCGTTTAGGATTATATCTGAGACAGGCGCTTTTATTAAGTATGTAAGTGCTTGGAAGTCAAAACGGTCCATGGGGGTTGAACCTAATCGGGTACTAAGAGCAATTGATTTTGAAGGTGAAGTTGTAAATATCGCATTAGCTGAAAGCGCCGAGAGAGAAGCGCGTGTTAAAGAGATTTTATTGGAATTAAGTGATCCTATTGAGCAATCAAAATTTCTCTATAAAATATTGGATTTTTATATTGACCTAAACAGTTTTGTCGACGCAACCGTGTATGCTGAACAAGCGTATAGGCTAGATGAATCTAATGCGATGACAGTAAGGAAATTGATTGGGCTCTATAACCGTACCGGCAACATTACAAAAAGATATGATTTCATTCGACGAATGATTGATCTTGGCGGAAAGATGATCGGTAATGAGCATGAAATGGCAGAAGCAGAGCATCGATTATATAAAACAAGATGGGAATGGAAGCGGGATGTCCAGCTCATTCCACGCGGGCAAGGCATTCTCAATGTCCTAAACAAATATTATCCTGAAGTTAACGGCTACACAGTCCGTAGTTATGAGATTGTTAATCAGCAGAAGTTGCTGGGCCTTGAACCTAGTGTCGTTACAAAGCTCGGATGGGTTGCCAAAGGGGAGAAGGGTGGCATTGTCGAGAAGGAAGGAGTCCGGCACCACTATCTTATGCTGAAAGAGATGCCGGCTATCAGTCAGGTCCCGATGGACCGATATTTCGATGAATATGCAGATATATTCTATGAGAAGATAATGATGATTCGTCCAAGTGTGATTCATGCAGCGTCAAATTTTCAGAACGCACTGCCTGCACTCCAGGTGGCAAAGAAAGCAGGTATTCCTTCTGTATATGAGGTTAGGGGGATGTGGCATCATACTCAAAGCTCCAAGGTAGAAGGGTTTGAGGGGTCAGAACGGTATCAACTTCACGAAGACTATGAACTATATTGCTGCGAGATTGCTGATCGTGTGGTTACAATATGCCAAAGCTTGTGTGACTATTTAGTCGATCGGGGCATTCCGAGAGGGAAAATAACAATTATTCCAAATGCTGTGGATATTAACGAATTCTCACCTGTAGATAAAGATCATCAATTAATTAATCAATACGGACTAGAAGGGCATACTGTACTTGGGTTTATTGGTTCGGTTACTGTTTATGAGGGATTAAAATATCTATTACAATCCATTGCAATGCTTGTAGCACAAAAGGCGAGAGTGAAGCTTATCATTGTTGGGGATGGTCCTATTCTTCCAGAGTTGAAGCAATTGTCGGTTACTCTGAATATTTCGAATCATGTTATATTTACAGGAAGAGTCCCACGTCAAGAGGTAAAACGTTATTATTCAATTATCGACATATTTCCCTTTCCACGAACAAAGGACAAGGTATGTGAGTTAGTTACCCCGCTTAAACCTTACGAGGCGATGGCAATGGGCAAACTTGTGGCTGTTAGCGGGATTTCAGCTCTAAAAGAAATGGTAATTGACGGGGAGACTGGTCTCGTTTTTGAAGCAGAGAATGTGGAGTCATTGACACAAACAATAAAACTTGCGATCGAACAAGAGAAAGTCGCCAGTCAAGGTTTAGATTGGGTACGTAGGAATCGCGATTGGAACAAAGTCGCAATAGGATATAAGGAAGTATATTTATTCTAAATATTTATACGATGGTGGGGAAGTTAAAATGAGCGATATCAAAGTAATAACTATATTAGGAAAGTTGAAAAGACAAGAGTTAATATTAGTATGTGAGAATTATCTGAGTGGCGGAATATATATTGATCAAGCGTATCCTATTGTCAATCCGAGTGGGAATATTTGGGTGTCTGACCCGGTTCAGGACAGAAGTTGGAGGTTCTGGTTGCACTCATTCAGTATGCTTGTTCATTTGACGAATGGATATGAAGAAACACTTAAATATGCTTATTTAGAAAAAGGAAAAGAATTTATTCTCGATTGGTATGAGCATAATTTTAATGATTCTCCTTCTGAAATGGCCTGGCATGACCACTCTACAGCAATTCGATTGATTCTAATGTGTAGGTTTTATCAAGTGTGGACTGGTGCGGGTGTTGAGGATAATGCGTTTAAAAGCGTGTTGTTAAAAATGGTCGAGAAGCATTGTGTAAAACTGTCAAATGAAGATTTTTACATGAAAAAACATAATCATGGGATAGATCAAGACATTGCGCTCTTTACGGGATATCATACCTTCAAAGATTATTTCTTTGACAAGCCATGGCAAGATACAGCACTAGCAAGATTTAAGAAGCAAATGGAAGATTTGTTTGAGGGAGACGGGAGTTACCTTGAGCATTCCCCTCACTATGCTTTTCTGATTCTAGATCGTATGATTCAATTTACAGATGTCTTAAAATCCGTCAATAATCATGGTTACAAGGAAATCGAGGAAAGACTTTTAAAACAACTAGAATTTCTAACTGACATGCTGGATCCCTCGTGTCAAATCCCCCCAATTGGTGATAGTGAGACTAGGAGTGTGAAATTCAAAAAAAATAGTCTAGAGGGTGATTTGAAAAATAAAATTGATCAGTTAAACGATTGGGCAAATAATCAAGGAAAGCTTAAATGGGAAAAAGGAGATGCGGTGTATCCACAAGGCGGGTATGCGATTCTCAAGGAGAAAGCCAATTCATTAGAGGAATGTACACAATTAATATTTAGTTGTGCTTTCCATTCCAGAGTTCACAAACACCATGATGATTTGTCATTTATATTATTTGCGAAAGGGCAGCCCCTTATTGTTGATGCAGGAAAACACAGTTACAATTATGCTAGTGAAGAACGGCAATTTATTGTATCATCCAAAGCGCATAATTCGGTAATAGTGGATAACTCAAATACGGATATCGCAAGGGTCAATATTGGAAAGAGTGCACTTACGAGCTATTTTTCAAGTGAAACATTGTCCTTTGCCGCAGGTTGCCATTGTCTGTACCCAGGGGTTATCCATAGTCGACTAATTTTATATCTAAAGCCTGAACTTTATCTAATATTCGATTATGTAGAAGGCCATAAGGATCATGACATTGATCAAAACTTTCTATTTGCACCGAATATCCAGATTCAACAGGTAAATAATCAATTCAAAGGTCTTATAGAAGATGAGACAGTATTAACTGTTTCCCCCCTGTATCACCCGAAATTAATTAATCATGAATTAATTAATGGAAACAGGGAGCCGCTCGACGGCTGGATTTCGTTAGAACGAAATAAAGTAACTCCTACTTCAGTGTTGAGGTTTAGGAATAGAGGGAATGAAGCGAGAATGGCTACCCTTATTTCGCTAAATTCCAATCATCAGACTAATATGGTGAGTGGTTTTGAATGGAAACAAGATTACATCGAATTTAAAATATTACAAGATGAATATAGAATCATATTTTTACATCATAAAGCCTATGTTGTTAGGAATAATTTATTATTAGATAGTGAATATTATGAGCATAAAATGCTACTTGGAAATATTAGGGAAGCGCGAGAATTTGAATTTAAGCAGAAATATCGGTCAGAAAGGGATCGTAAACTTAAATTAATGAATATAGTTGATTCCCTTAAAAATAGTTTAGGGCTTGGAAATAAAAGTGATTGAATATTCTTGAAACACTGAGATTTCTCCAAAATCCCCGATGAATTTAGAAAAGAGAGGGGTTTATCTAAATGCAGTTATTTATTGCTTATAAGTTTTTTAAGCACATTGATAAGAATGATTTAAGGGCTAGACAAGCAAGAGTTGAGAAGTATTATTTCTCAAATATTGATGATACGAAAATACAAAGATATGAATCGACCTTGGCGAATATTGGATTACTTTACTGGAATACCGTTGTCGATAGATATAAATTCCCTTCGTGGGGAGAGAATGAACAGTTTGCTTCTTGTTTTACTTATGCGCCTAATGGATGGGAACAAGTTGTTGACAATGGAGTAACAATGAGTAATGCCCCATTATGCTTTACAAATGAAATTAAACAGAACCCCAGAGCTATGAATTTAATGACACCCCCTTTAATCTTTACTTACTTAGATAAACAAGAGAACGAGATTAAAATCTATAATGATTGCCTTGGAATGGGGAAATTGTATGAGTTGCATTTAAATGAAGGGGTTGTTTATTCGAATAAATTAGGTGCACTCTACATTTATTCGAATGAAAAAGCTGAAATGGATAGAACATCATGGAAGATTTTTTCCAATGTTGGTTGGTTTATGGGTGATTCATGTCCTATTAAAGGAGCACGAAGAGTTAAACCTGGAATAGAGATTACATTGAAGAATGAAATGCACATTCCTAAGTACTTTATACACTTAGGAGGGCTGCAATCTTTGGTGTCTCCCAGAGAACTGGATGCAGTTTCTTTTGATTCTGAAATGAGCAATATTTTAGCTTCAGCAAAGTCCTTTTTTCGGATGTTCGATTTTCCTGTTAATTCAATGCTCTCCGGTGGAAAGGATTCACGGGTGTCTTCTGCAATATTGGTAAAAGCAGAAATTGATTGTACCTTTAAAACATTAGGGCCGCTTACCGGAGAAATTGAAACTGCAAAAAAACTAATTGAACTTATTGGTCTT
This sequence comes from Bacillota bacterium, assembly GCA_023386495.1. Lineage (GTDB taxonomy): Bacteria > Bacillota > Bacilli > Paenibacillales > Paenibacillaceae > Paenibacillus_I. The sequence continues at coordinate 45,252 of JAEWJS010000056.1, forward strand.
GATAATAAACATACTGTGGACGAGCCTACTAGCCAACACCCTATACAAATCACAGTCCACTTAGAAGATCGGTTGAGATTATTACATTTCGCTTACGATGCAGACTTCACCCCTGTAAAACAAACCGGAATGGTGTCAAGTGGTCAGTTTTATAAGATTTCGGGTGTCTTCAGCGTCGGTGCAGGTGGGGAAATCGCCAGTGGTAATTACTATAGCAACGATAATGTCTACAAAAGCATAATTGAAAAAGGTGAGGAAGGACCTTTTTGGAGATTGAGTTCCTATTTATCCAGTCTTACTGGGACTAATCAGGAAGCATTTCCAATTGTCGAAAGGGAATTGTGGCTGGTGTTTGAGGAAGCTAAGCAGTTTGGTTTAAAGGGTATGGAGATTATGGATTATTTCTATCTTAAAGAGAGATTAAGAAGATGGGCGCCTATAAGTGGAGTTATGAATAGCTTTACTCCGTTCTCAACGCCTGGTTTTATTAGGTTATCTTTTGATCTAACCCCTGAGCAAAGGAAGGCTTATACACTTCATAAAATGATGCTGAAGCATTTAATACCTGAGTGGGCGGACGTTCCATTTTATAAATCAGATATTAGAAAGGAGAATCGGGATCAGAAAGCCGAAAATAATATGAGGATATGGCAAAATGAAGATAGATATTATGTGGACATGGCATTAAACGAAAGAACGATTTGGAAGGATTATTTTAACGAGAGTGAAACAATGGAACTTTGGAACAAAGCGATGAATGGAGAGTCAATATATCGTAAATTTGAAGCGTTATTTCAAAGAATAGTGTGGTTAACCTCATTTGAGGAACATATAAATAGAATTAATGTGGCAAGCGGGAATGATGTATAATTACTTGGTCAGAATAAGATTGAATTCAGTTACAGTCAGTTGAAGCGCGTTGTCTTTTGAATGTAAAGATCGGGTGGGTTACCAAAGAAAGGTGCAGCAACTAATATGAAAAGATACTTGAACGAAATAGTAAAACGGAAAGACCTTTTGTTATATTTAGTGAAATCCGGCCTTAAAGCAGAAAATCGTAATAGTTATTTAGGATATTTCTGGTGGCTGTTAGATCCGTTGCTAAATGCAGTTGTTTATTATTTTTTAATAGCAGTTATTATGGGGCATGGCGGGGAGAATTATGGGTTATATTTGATTACAGGATTGGTCACATGGCGATGGACAAGTTCTATTGTTGGGAGCTCGCCAAAGGCTATAATTTCATATTCGTCAATTATTAATCAAGTATACTTGCCCAAGGCAATATTCCCAATGACACGGACGGTGTCACAGTTAGTTAATTTTCTTTTTGGGCTGGTGGTTATTGGGCTATTTCTTGTCTATTTTAAAGTTATACCAGGATGGGGGATTTTTTATTTACCTATAGTGGTTTTTATACAGTTCTTATTGATGCTTTCGATAAGTTTACTATTAGCATATATTTGTGTCTTTATCAGAGATATCGATAATATCATGTCACATATAACCAGACTATGGTTCTATGCGACTCCTGTAATCTGGGAGAGAGACCGATTGCCGGATTCTTATCAGTGGGTAACGGATATCAATCCAATGGCGTATATTTTGCAGGCGTATCGTGACATCTTGTTGTACAGAGTGCAACCAAATTTTTTAGGCCTGACAGTCATCGGAGTGATTTCATTGTTGGGTTGCTACGTACTTATGAAATACTACAGTATGAATGAACACAAAATCGTAAAGGCACTGTAACGAAAGGGATTGCCGATAATGAATTATGGTGAAATGCAAAATCGTGATGTTCTGATAAAGGCAACCGCAATCGGGGTGTCGTATAATCGTGGTCAGAGAAGTGATGACTTCAGATCACTTATATATAATCTACTAAATTGGAGTCGGAAGGAAAATAGAGATGAGATTTGGCCAGTGAGAGGCTTGGACTTCACCGGTTATAAAGGTGAAATTCTTGGTATTATCGGATCAAATGGTTCTGGTAAGACAACGATCTGCAAAGTGATATCAGGAATACTGGAACCTGATGAAGGGAAGATTGTGTTAAACGGTAATGTAACTGCGCTATTTTCATTTGGTTTAGGATTTAACAACGAACTGACTGGTCGCGAGAACATCTACACGAATGCGATGTTGAGAGGGATTCCAGCCCGGGAAATTCCTGAACATATCGAGCAGATCCGAGAGTTCTCTGAACTAGGTGATTTTTTAGATAAACCAATCAAAACTTATTCCAGTGGTATGCGCGCGAGGCTTGGATTTAGTATAGCCGCATGGATTAAACCGGAAGTCTTAATTCTTGATGAAGCGCTTAATGCTGGGGATATGGCCTTTAATCGAAAGGTTTCGGACAGAATGAAAGAACTAGTAACAGCGGCGAAAATGGTGGTACTGGTGACACACAGCATTGATTATGCAGTCAAGAATTGCGATCGCTTGATCTGGATTGATAAAGGTGAGGTAAAGGCGGTAGGAGTGCCTTCTGAGGTGGCTGCTCAATACAGGGCTACGGTGCCTAAAAAAGGAAACCTATTGTCTAAGAATTATGACTTACATCAGACTATAGCTCGTGTCTCAGATCGTGTTGTCGTAGCTGCACGAAATGTTGGAATAACATATAAGGGGAGTGGAGGATCTTATCAGGCATTAAAGAATGTCAGCTTTCAGATTAATGAAGGTGAAGTTGTAGGAATCATTGGACACAATGGAGCTGGTAAGAGCACCTTATGCAAAACAATAACAAAAATCTTGGCTCCAGATAGTGGTGAAATAAAAGTTGATGGTGAAACCACTGCTCTACTGGGCTATGGGATTGGCTTTAATTATCAGCTAACTGGTAGAGACAATATCTTGCTAAATGGCATGATGTTAGGGATTGAGAAATCAAGGATTGTTAGTCGGATAGATCAGATCATTGAATTTTCTGGACTTCACAAACATATAGACAAACCAATAAAGCAATATTCTTCGGGAATGATAGCTAGGCTCGGGTTCAGTATTGCTGCAATGCTGGAACCTGATATTTTTATTATAGATGAATCACTTACTACCGGTGACGCTGAATTCAACCAAAAAGCCTCGGTAAAAATTCAAGAACTAATTATGCAAGCCAAAGCAGTAATTGTCGTTACACATAGCATGAATTTTGTTGAAAAAATATGTACTAGGGCCATATGGATGAAAAATGGAGAAATTCAGTACGATGGAGATCCGGTTGAAGCGATTACAAGGTACAGGAATGATGTCGAAAGGACTAACAGGAGAGCGTAGGTGGTAATAGTTGTGAAAGGCATAATCCTAGCAGGAGGAACAGGCTCGCGCCTATTTCCCTTAACAAAAGTCACCAATAAGCATTTGCTCCCAGTTGGGAAATATCCCATGATCTTCCACGCAATCGCGAAACTTAAAGATGCTGGGATCGTGGATATCCTTATTGTTACAGGCAAGGAACATATGGGCGATGTCGTTAACCTGTGTGGAAGCGGCAGAGAGCTGGGGATTTCATTAACGTACAAGGTTCAGGATGAAGCCGGTGGTATTGCCCAAGCGCTAGGTATGGCTGAGAACTTCGTGAATGGTGACCAGATGGTTGTTATTCTAGGGGATAATGTATTCTCTGATCGGATAAGCTCATACGTGGAGAAATTCATCGGACAAGTTAACGGTGCGAAAATATTGATTCAAGAGGTCCATGATCCGGAGAGATACGGCGTGCCTGAACTTGCAGAGAACCGTATCCTCTCGATCGAGGAAAAACCGCAATTGCCTAGGAGTACCTATGCGGTTACAGGCATATACATGTATGATAGCCGTGTGTTCGATATTATTCGGACGCTGAAGCCTTCAGGCCGCGGCGAGTTAGAGATTACGGACGTCAACAACGCCTATATTGCTGCCAATGCACTTACGTATGATATTCTCCAGGGGTGGTGGACGGATGCCGGGACGCATGAATCCTATATCCGTGCGAATGAACTGGCAAAGAATATCGTCTATGATGAAGCATTCGGCAAGCTAAGATAGTGGAGTGGGTGTGCAATGAAAGTTATAGAGACTCGAATGCCCGGTGTGAAGCTAATCGAGCCTATCGTCCATGGTGACAACCGTGGTTTTTTCATGGAGAGCTATAACAAATATGCCTTCCAAGCGAGCGGTATTCATCATGACTTCGTACAGGATAACCATTCCTTATCAACCCAAGCAGGTGTGCTCCGTGGATTGCACTATCAATTGAATCCTGCAGCACAGACGAAGCTATTTCGCGTTCTCGTCGGTGAGGTCTACGATGTAGTCGTGGATATTCGGAAGGGTTCGCCAACATATGGCCATTGGGAGGGCTTCCACCTTAGCGCAGAGAATAAACGGCAATTGCTTGTCCCTGTTGGATTCGCACATGGCTTCTGTACGCTGGTGCCGAATACGGAGGTGCAGTACAAGGTCGATCATCTCTACTCTCAGGAGCATGATCGCGGCATAGCGTGGAACGATCCCTTGCTTGCAATTGACTGGCCGACTAACCAACCAATCTTGTCGGAGAAGGATCAGCGTCACCCGACGATGGATGCAGCGGATAACAATTTTGTATTTGAGGGTGAGGCAATCACATGAGGGTCTTGATAACCGGCGGTGCAGGTTTCATAGGGAGCAACTTCGTCCTATATATGCTTGAGAAGTATCCCCGTTATCAGATCATCAACGTGGATATTCTTACGTATGCAGGTAACTTAGAGAATCTGCGATCGATCGAGAACGGACCTCACTACAGATTCGTTAAGGCGGATATCGCGGACCGTGCAGCACTGGAACCTTTGTTTCAGGAAGGCATGGATGCCATTATAAACTTCGCAGCGGAATCCCACGTGGACCGCAGCATCCTGCAACCGGATATTTTCGTGAAGACGAATGTGCTGGGTACGCAGACACTGCTCGATCTGGCGAAGCAGTACGACGTCAAGAAATTCGTGCAAGTCTCAACGGACGAAGTGTACGGCACGCTTGGCGTAACGGGGCTCTTCACGGAGGAGACGCCGCTTGCGCCGAATAGTCCTTACTCAGCGAGTAAGGCGGGTGCCGATCTACTCGTTCGTGCGTACCATGAGACGTTCGGCATGAACGTTAACATCACGCGCTGTTCGAACAATTATGGTCCATACCAATTCCCAGAGAAACTAATCCCGCTCATGATCCAGAATGCCCTGCAGGATAAGCCGCTGCCGGTATACGGCGATGGCCTGAATGTGCGCGATTGGCTCTACGTGGAAGATCATTGCAGTGCGATCGACCTTGTCTTTCACAACGGTGTCAGCGGTGAGATCTATAATGTCGGCGGCAATAATGAGCGTAATAACATTCAAGTCGTGAGGTCGATCCTGGCGGAACTAGGCAAGCCGGAGTCTCTGATCCAATACGTGAAGGACCGCCTCGGACATGATCGCCGTTATGCAATCGATGCCTGTAAGATCCGCCGCGAGCTTGGCTGGCAGCCTAAATATGTATACGAGAGTGGGATCAAGGCAACGATCCAGTGGTATCTAACGAATCAAGAATGGATGGAGCAAGTCGTGTCCGGAGCTTATCAGCAATATTATGATACGCAATATCGCGATCGCCTGGGTGCAGGCGAATGACGGCCCATCGGCTCAAGGTTCTCGTAACCGGCGCGAACGGTCAGTTGGGGAAGGAACTCATCCAACTCCACACGGATGGGGCGATCGAGATTGTCGGTTATGGTCGGGACAAGTTAGACATTATGGATATGGAGAACTGTCGACGCATTCTGCAAGAGCAGCGACCAGGCGCTGTTATCCATTGTGCGGCTTATACAGCAGTCGACCAAGCGGAGTGCGAACCGGATGAAGCGTACCGCATTAATGCGGCCGGTACGCGCAATATGGCAGTCGCGGCAGAAGAGGTCGCTGCGAAATTCTGTTACATCAGTACGGACTACGTGTTCGATGGCAGCGGCAGCAGGCCGTACAATGAATATGACCCGACAGCTCCGATGACGGTCTACGGCAAGTCCAAGTTAGCCGGAGAACTGCTTACACAGTCATTGAATAGCCGATATTACATCGTGCGAACCTCCTGGGTGTACGGCAAGCATGGCAATAACTTCGTGAAGACAATGTTGAAGCTTGGCAGCGAGCGAGACCAGCTCAAGGTAGTGCACGATCAGTTCGGCTCACCTACTTATACGTTAGACCTCGCGAGATTCCTAGTCGCACTTGTTCAGACAGACAGCTACGGCATCTATCATGCCTCGAATACAGGCATATGCTCGTGGTTCGAGTTTGCAAAGGCGATTATGGAAGAGAGTTGCTTGCCTGTAGTGGTAGAGCCATGTACGACTGCGGAATTTCCGCGCCCAGCACCGCGCCCAGCGTACTCTGTCCTCGACCATGTCGGGATCCGCAGCAGTGGACTAGAACTGCTGCGGCCGTGGCGTGAAGCGCTTCGGCATTATCTCCGAAATTCCGAGTGAGTGTGTCGAACGTCTGTGAATTCAATAGTGCCACGACAGTGAGGACTGCCTATAAGAAGGCAGTCCTTTCCGCATTCGATGACAATTCAATCAATGGTCATGTGCGGGTGATCGCATGCTGGCCGATTATTGTCCGGGAAATACCCGACCTGCTGGGCACAGAGTGTAATATCGCGTAGAATGAAGGAGGAAAATGCGGCACATTAGAACATTAATAGTTGGTTGCTAGAGGCATTGATGCTAGAATAAGAGTAATAGCTTCAATCGATAAGGATGGATCGATCGTGATCAGGCAGAATCAACGCATTCTAACGCAAGTCTATGTACTATGCGATGCAGCAGTCATGCTGGTCGCCTTCCTCGCGGCATATTGGGTGAAGTTCGACAGCGGTTGGCTCGACTCGGTCCAGGCGCTGACGTTCTACCGGTACCTGCTCTGGGGAACGGTCTATGCGTTCATGGCGGTTCTCGTAGGCTTCTACACGGGCTTCTATGCACCGCGCAGGCGGAAGAACTTCGCCGCGGATATTTGGAAAATCACCCAAGTGAACGCCTTGAGCTTCATCGGCTTGCTTAGCATCTTGTTCTTCGCCAAGCAGATTCATGTCTCGCGGGAGTTCTTGGGGATCTTCCTCGCGCTGAACGTTTCGCTATTAATCTCGTACCGCTACGTGGTGAAGACGTCACTCGCGCGTCTACGTCGTAAGGGCTACAACAAGAAGTTCATCCTCATCCTAGGCGCTGGTTCGGTCGGCCGCAACTTTCACCAGAACCTGCAGCAGTATCCGGAGCTGGGCTATGAAGTATTCGGTTTCTTGGATGATTATCAGCAGGAACACGCGGATACGCAAGCTCCTATGGCTCCAATCGTTGGCCAACTGAACGATCTGGAAGCGATCTTGAAAAGGCACCCCATCGACGAGGTCATTCTTGCCTTGCCGCTGCAAGCTTACGAGAAGTACGCCAGCATCATCGACACCTGCGACAATGCAGGGGTGAAGACGCTGATTATTCCGGATTATTTTGACCTGTTGCCGGCTCGTCCATTCTTCGACAACTTCGCGGGCATTCCGCTGATCAATGTGCGAGACATTCCGCTCGACGAGCTCAGCAATCGGATCGTGAAGCGGGCGTTCGACATCGTGTTCTCGATTGTGGCGATCCTCGTCAGCTCGCCGGTCATGCTGGCGGCCTACATCGGCATCAAGCTGACGTCGCCGGGGCCGGTGCTGTTCAAGCAGGAGCGTATGGGGCTCGATCGCCGGACGTTCCAGATGTACAAGTTCCGCTCGATGCATCTGTCGGACGAGAAGACGGCCGACACGCAGTGGACGGTGGAAAATGATCCGCGCAGAACGAAGTTCGGCGCTTTCCTCAGACGGACGAGCATCGACGAGCTTCCGCAGTTCTTCAATGTGCTGCGGGGCGAGATGAGCGTCGTCGGACCGCGTCCGGAGCGTCCGTACTTCGTGGACCAATTCAAGGGCGAGATTCCGAAGTACATGGTGAAGCACCACATCCGGCCGGGCATCACGGGCTGGGCGCAGACGAATGGGCTGCGCGGCGATACGTCGATCCAAGACCGCATCATGCATGACTTATTCTATATCGAGAACTGGACTTTTCTATTCGATCTTAAAATTATCGTGAAGACAATCGTGAAGGGATTCGTGAATCGGAATGCTTACTGAGCTTCAGGAACATCCGCGTCCGAGCGTCTCTGTCATTATTCCTACTTATCAAGCCGGCGAGGAGCTGCGCGGTATGCTCGAGCGTCTCTGGACGCAGACGCTGCAGCCGCGCGAGATCATCGTCGTCGACTCGAGCTCCAAGGACGGCACGCCCGAGCTGGCGGAGTCCCTCGGCGCGCGCGTCATCCGGATCGACCAAGCAGACTTCGACCATGGCGGGACCCGCAATTATGCGGCCTCTCTTGCCGTGGGCGAAGTTCTTGTTTTTATGACGCAGGACGCGATGCCTGCAGACGAGTATCTGTTGGAGCGGTTGGCTGCACCGCTGCTCGCCGACGAACGAACCGCGCATGCGTATGCGCGGCAGCTGCCGCGCCCGGACGCTGCGCTGCTGGAGCGGCTGGCCCGCGACTACAATTATCCATCGGAGTCGAGGCGACAGGACCGCACCGCAATCCAACAGCTCGGCATCAAGGCCTTCTTCTGCTCGAACGCATGCGCTGCAGTACGGCGGGAATATTTTCGGGATCGGGGAGGGTTCGCGTCGCCTGTCATCTTCAATGAAGACTTGTTCATGGCGGCGGACAGCATCCTGGCAGGGTATGCGGTGCAATACGTCGCGGATGCCTGCGTGATCCATTCGCACAACTACTCGCTCTTGCAGCACTTCAAGCGGATGTTCGACAATGGCGTGTCGATGCGCAGGAATGACGGTATCTACGCCTACTCGGGCGTCAACAAGGCAGGCTCGGGACTGGTCGGTTACCAGCTGCGCGAATTGGTTAAAGGGAAGAAGCGGCGGTACATTCCGCGCCTGCTCGCCGAATCTGCGGCTAAGTATGCAGGCTATCAGCTCGGTCGCAGGTATTCGATGCTGCCGAATGCGCTGTGCAGGCGGTTCAGCATGCATCGTCGCATCTGGAACAAGCTGTCCGCCGAGCCGGGTGCGACGCGATCGACGACAGCCGGCAGCTGACTCGACAACAAGCGGGCAATTGGAGGGGGGACTGTCAGCGAATGCGTAAATGGACGATCGGCCTCATTGTGTTACTCGTGCTGGGAGCTGCGGGCTATTACGGTTATGACTATGCGCGCGGCTATGTCGCGGATCGCGTCATGGATCAGGTCATCGTGCAGGTGATGAAGGACGAAGGGATTCAGCAGCTGCTGGAGGACCCGGAGATTGCGCGGCTGCTCGAAGAGGCTGCGGCAGCGGACAATATCGAGGCGCTCCACCAAGGATTGGGCGACAAGACCGGAGGTGCGGGCGGTGCAAGCACAGGTGAAGGCGAAGGCGCCGATGGCGAAAAAGCTGCTGCGGACGGCATCGTGCCGCGTGAGCTGGTCGTGCGCAATGTGGAAGAGGCGCAGGAGCTTGTGATGAACAAATTTTCCGCAGGGGCGATTCGGGAATATGCCGGGATGGCACGCGGGGGATTGACGGATGAGGAGCTCGCTGTTCTGGAAGAAGAGGTCATGTCCAAGTTCACGGCAGATGAGCTCGAATCTCTTAAGCTCGTGGCGTTGATGGAGATGCGGGCGCGCCAATAGACGGGCCGAGGCGAACGGAGTAACCTGCCGGCAAGGGCGGGATATCGAATGGGGGCGTATGATGGGAAGTGCGTATAGAGCACGGCTGAACGGGTTAATCATTGCGGGCGGGCAGAGCCGGCGGATGGGGGCGGACAAGGCGCTGCTCCTCGTGAGCGGCAAGCCGCTCTTGGCGACGATGGTCGACCGAATGGCGGAGCATTGCGGCCGAATCGTAATTGCGGTAGGCGATTGCGAACGGGTAGCGGCATATAAGGAGGCGGTGCTGCCGCATTGCGGCACGCCGGCGTCCCGGATCGCGTTCGCGATCGATCGCTATGCGGACTGCGGTCCGCTCGCGGGCCTGCATGCCGGTCTGGCTGAGCTGCAAGACGGCTATGCGCTGGTTATGGGCTGCGATATGCCGCAGCTGTCCGAGACGCTCCTGGAGCGTATGGCAGCTGCGGCAGAGCGGGAAGATGCGGATGTGGTGCATGCGGCTGGGCAGCCTTTTCACGCGGTGTATCATGCTCGGGCAGGGCGTCTGGCGCTGGAACGGCTGGAGCAGGAAGATTATCGCTTCATGCGGCTGTTAGACGAAGCCAAGGCGGTGCGGGTCGAGCCGCAGACGGAAGAGGAATGGCAGGCCTTCTTGAACCTGAACTCGCCGGAGGCGTATCAGGCTTACATGGACCAAGCCAGCGCCGGTAAAGTCTCGAACGGTATGTAGGGTGGTGATGATGAACGGAGTGCTACTCCATCAGTTCAGCCTCCTTGCTCGGTTCCATCCGCATCTGGTTCAATGGCTCAATATTGCGCTGTGACTCCTCGTGCGACGGTTTGAGACGGATGCCGAATTGCTTGATCCATTCGTTGAATTCCGGTTTCCACTCGTACTTATTGTTCGTCATGGCCAACATCTCCGATTAGCAGATTGATACTTCTAGTATAAGGTTCTGCGGCGCGAAGTAACGCGAACGCTGGATGTCGAATGGATATAATTAACTACATAATTTACCATAAATGGCTGTAGTGCTAATCGCGACCAATATGAGGCTGCTAATGGCGGCGGGCATGAAGCGCAGAGCAAAAAGGACTGTACCCGGACGGAAGGGATCGAAGCTTCCGGGGTACAGTCCTCTATTCCAGTGGGTCGCTATTGTCCATCCCTGGCCTCGTTGATTATCCTTAATGCTTCAGTATCATCTTCGATGTACTCGTTCAGACTGGAAGATTCGTTAAGCTGGTCTAGTACTTCCTTGTTTGAAAAAATGGCATTGGCCATCTTTTGTTTCTGCAGGTCGTTCATTACTCTGCAGTCCATAACGATCACCATCCTTGCCGCAATTATATCATAGATGTTGGCTAATTATGTTGCGATCGGTGATTGCCATAAGCTCAGTCGCATGAATCCTTGGATTCACAATAGGCGTGAGCCTTCTTCCATGATATGATGAAGATAATCCATTCCCCGTAACAGGATGATGCCTATTATGAACTTGGTCGATAAAAAGAAGAAGGCTGCGGAGCTTGTAGCCTTCATGAAGCGGAATGATCCTGCATGGAAGCCGGGTTCGGATCAACATCACTTGAAGCGGCGAAAGCGTAAAGGTCATCTGCCGGATGACTATACATTGGACAACTATAATAACTTGATACGAAAGCTATGCACGTCCGATGAGCATGAAGTCTATGTATATCATTTGCTGGGCTTTGATCAAGACTATTACGTGTTCGGCGACGGGGTTTACTGGATAGCTATCATTGGAGAGAATGGATTAATGGAGACAGCTTTTCCCCCAGATTCCTATTCCGGTTACTTGGCACCTGAAGGTGGATACCGATTACTGGGAACAATCAAGGAGGTGCTCCAATATGTCTAGGCAAAACGATATTCATCAATATGGGATGGATGTGCAAGACTTGGACGCCAGCCCTTTTGAAATGATCGAGATGTTACGGTCGCGAAGCAAAATTCATTCGTATTTCCGGGAATTGACGGACGAAGAGAAGCTGGAGGTCAATCGGTATGATTTGATGCTGTTGTTCAACGCCCAAGCGTTCTACGATAAGCTCAAACTCGTCCATGACTTCCAATGCTCTAATAAGCCCGATGACGAATGGTGGTGGCATCTGCATGACGTGGTGCGGGCGTTCAACAAGAGAAGCTTCTCAATCAGCTTTGCAGACGCGCATGGAGATTTGATGGTTAATATGACCTAAAATTGCTGTTGCCAGCCAACCCCACTACATGATGTGAGGTTGGCCTTTTTTGTGTGGAATGCCTACACAAGAAGGCATAGCGGAAAAGCCCTTAACGGCAAGCTTGGAGGGTCTACTTCCAATACTTCTTAGATGTTGAGGTGTGGGGTTCGGGAAGCAAAAAGGACTGTACCCGGACGGAAGGGATCGAAGCTTCCGGGGTACAGTCCTTCTTGTGTTGCGGTACGGGCGCGGGCGGCGCTTACGAGGGTGGGGGAGTGGTCAAATACCGCCCTCGTTCGCCGCGCGCAGCCGCGCCCGGTCTTGCGGCACGGAACCGCTGCCGCCTCCGATGGAATCCGCAGCCGCGGCTGCGGAGGCGGTGCGTCCGGGTGCCGCCGGGACGCCGGCGGGACGTGCAGCGCCTCTGGCAGCAGCCGCCGCGGACGCGTCCGGCGAAGCGGCGCCGCCGGTATTGACGCCGTCGGCGTCCTCGCCGAGCGATTCGCGGTCGGCGCGTTCGACGCGCACGGCGCAGATCTTGAACTCCGGCATCCGGCTGATCGGATGCAGGGCGTCGTTGGTGAGGCGATTGATCGATAGCTCGCCGCCCCAGTGGAAAGGGACGAACACTGTCGTCCTGTGAATGTCGGGCGAGATCTTGGCATCGAACACGAGCGAGCCGCGGCGCGTCGTGAGCCGCACGCGATCCCCGGGGCGCAGGAGCAGCTTCTCCGCTAGCGATGGATGGATCTCCGCCACCGGCACGGGCGCCTTCTTCATAAGCGCCTCGGTGCGGCGGGTCTGTACGCCGCTCAGGTACTGGCTGCCGACGCGGCCGGTCGTCAGGATGTACGGGTACGCGGCATCCGTCGTCTCGGCCGGCTTTTGCGGCGTAATGCCGAAAAGCTTGGCGCGGCCGCCTGGACGAGCGAACGCGAGGTCCGTGAACATGCGCGGCGTGCCGGGATGATCCTCGGCAGGGCAGGGCCAGAATACGCCCTTCTCCTCGACCAAGCGGCGATACGTGATGCCGCTGTAATCGGCGGGCCCGCCTGCGGACGCGCGGCGCAGCTCGTTGAACACCGCTTCCGGCGATTCGAACCGGAAGTACTGCCCCCGGCCGAGCCGCTCGGCCAATTCGCAGATGAGCTTATAATCCGGCATGGCTTCGCCCGGCGGCACCAGCGCTTGCGCGCGATGGAAGACGCGGCCTTCCAGGTTCGTGAGTGTGCCCTCTGCCTCGAGAAAAGAGGTCCCAGGCAGCACCCAGTCCGCGTAAGCGCAAGTCTCCGTCTCGAACAGATCGACGACGACGAGCAGCTCGAGCTTCTCGAGCGCGGCAGCGACGCGTGCGCTGTTCGGGCTGGAGACGAGCGGGTTCGAGCCGAGCACGATCATCGCCTTGATCTCGCCCTCGTGAATGCGGTCGAACAGCTCGTAAGCCGACACGCCCTTGCCCGGCAGCTCTGCCGGGTCGATGCCCCATACGCCCGCTACATGCTCGCGGGCGGCAGGGTCCTCGATCAGCCGGTAGCCTGGCAGCTGATCGGCCTTCTGGCCGTGCTCGCGGCCGCCTTGGCCGTTCGCTTGGCCCGTGACGGCGCCGAAGCCGCTGTTCGGCTTGCCGATTTTGCCTGTGAGCAGGCAGAGGTTGATGTAATTAAGCGTGTGCTCCACGCCGTTCGTCTGCTGCTCCAGGCCGCGCGCGGTCAGGATCACGCCGGATTCGGCCTTCGCGAAGCCGCGCGCGACCGTGCGGATTACCTCGACCGGAATGCCGGTATAGAGCGAGACGCGGTCCGGCGAGAACTCGGCGACGGCCTTGCGCACATCCTCGATGCCTTCGGTATGCTTCGCGACGAAGTCGGCATCGTAGAGCCGCTCTTCGAGAATGACATGCAGCAGGCCGCTCGTGAAGACGGAGTCGAAGCCCGGCTGCAACGGAATGTGAATGTCCGCGATCTTCGAGGTCATCGTCTGGCGCGGATCGATCGTGACGATGACCGCCTTCTGTTGCTTCTTGGCTGCGAGCAGATAAGGCATCATCGTCGGCTGGCATTCGGCAATGTTCGTGCCGGCCAGAATGATGTACTTCGCGCCTGCGATATCCTCGAGCGGCAGGTTCAGCCCGCGGTCGATGCCGAACGCGCGGTTCTGCGCCGCGGCGGCCGAGGACATGCAGTAGCGGCCGTTATAGTCGATGTAGCGCGATCGCAGGGCGACACGCGTGAACTTGCCGAGCAGGTAGGAGACCTCGTTGGTCAGCGAACCGCCGCCGAACACGGACACTGCATCCGGGCCGTATCGGGCTTGAATGTCTTGGATGCGCGACGCGATATCAGTCAGCGCGGTATCCCAGGCTGCGCGCTCCAGCGGACGGGCGAGTGCGGCGGCGCGGCCTGTGCCGCCCATTGGAGCTGCCGTGACTGCCGCGTCGATCGGCGACCTGCGGTACGGATAGAGCAGCCGGTCCGGATGGACGACATGCCCGATGGAATTGAAGCCCTTCTGGCACAGGCGGCCGGCGGCGACGGGGAAGTCCGGGCTGGGCTTCACTTCGTAGCCGTGCTCGCCGCTTGCGGGCACCAGCTCGATGCCGCACTGCATGCTGCAATAGCAGCAATGGGAAGTAAGCCGGTCTTGATTCGGATGTGCGGCGATTGGCGCTGCCATAGTCGATCCCTCCAGTGCTCGGTCTATAAGTTAGGCGATACATCGCGTTGCTTTTGCTTGTGCGCGTTGCTCATCTATCTCTTGCGTAATCTCATACCTCATACCTCATGCCCGTGCGACGTTCATTTCCCTGTCGCGTGTGCGAATCTCCGCGCCGTCTCGATCTGCCTGCTCGACACCCTTATCGGCGGTCTCCGCGTTGTCGTAGGCTGCATCGGCAGGAACCATCCCCCAGAGATCCATGACATCCAACAGGTCGTAGTCGCAGCCTTCAAAAGCGTCCATACCCGTCACCTCCGATCGGATCGTTCAGCGAATTCACACTTCAGGGCAATCAGGCAGCAATAGTGGGAAAAGCTCCCGCTAATATTGCGATGTTGCAGTATCGGTGAGAAATAGCGGGAAAAGCTCCCGTTGATCAAGGTGAAAACCGTGTATAGTGTCGTTCGGGCTGGATTAGCGGGAAGAATTCCGGCTAATGCGGGTACTTCGGCTGGTGGCAAGATTTTAGCGGGAGGAATTCCGGCTAATCCTACGACTACGCGTTTCAGCATCAGCCGAATAAGCGTCTCAGCACCAGCCTAGCCCCGACCGCGAACACTCCCCCGCAAACGAATCAACCTTCAACCAACAACTACTCTCCCATGCTTACGAAGCGACCGTCGATTGCTCCAGCTGCGTGCGGGCTTTGCCGCCCGAGCCGATCCAGGTCTTCTTCCAGGAGCCCTGCACGATGAAGATCAGGACGACGCAGCTCAGCGCGATGCCGCTCAGGATCAGGAAGCCCGGCGTATACGAGCCGGTCGACTGATACAGGTTGCCGAGAATCTTCGGCAGGAAGTACCCGCCGACCCCGCCGGCCGCGCCGACGATGCCGGTCACGATACCGATCTCCGCGCCGAAGCGCTGCGGTACGAGCTGGAACACCGAGCCGTTGCCTGCGCCGAGGCACATCATGCCGATGAATAAGAGGGTGGTGACGACGCCGAGCGGCGGGATCGACGAGATCGAGGCGAGCATGACCGCCGCGCCGGCGTAGAGCAGCATCAGCATCCGAATGCCGCCGATCTTATCGGCGAGCCATCCGCCGACAGGGCGGAAGAAGCTGCCCGCGATGACGCAGAGCGTCGTGAAGTCCGCAGCCTTGACGGCGCTAAGGCCATACTGCGTATTGAAGAAAATCGTCAAGTAATTCGACAGACCGACGAAGCCGCCGAACGTCACGCTGTACAGGATGCAGAACAGCCACGCGTCACGCTGTTTCAGAATGTTGCCGTAATCGGCGAGCGTCTTCGGAGCGGGTTGGTTCGGGCTGTCCTTGGCCAGCAGCGTAAAGATGATGAATACGATCGTAATCGGAATGAGTGCAAGCGCGAATACCGTCTCCCAGCCGTATGCCAGTGCGATCCGGTTCGCGAACAGCGTCGTGAACACCGTGCCGCTGTTGCCTGCGCCGGCGATGCCCATCGCGAGGCCTTGGTATTGCGGCGGGTACCAGCGGCTGGCCAGCGGCAGCGCTGCGGCGAACGAGGCGCCGGCAACGCCGAGCAGCAAGCCTACATAATAGAGCTCATTCAGCGAGTTGACGAACTGCCAGCCCCAGATCAGGGGCACCATCGTGATCAGCATGCCGAGCTGCGACGTGCGCTTCGGCCCGATCCGATCGGTCAGGAAGCCGAGGACGAGGCGCAGGATCGAACCGCCGAGAATCGGCAGGGCAACCAGGTTCGCCTTCTGCGCGGCATCCATCGGATAATCGCTCATGATGACGACGACGAGCGGGCCCATCAGCACCCAGATCATGAAGCTCACATCAAAATACAAGAACGCACTGAACAAGGAAGGCTTGTGACCGGTTTGCCAAAATCCCTTTTTATCCATACTCCATGCTCCTCTCCAAATTAGCCGATCGATTCTCTCTCTACTTGCCCATGTGATGCTCATGTTAGGTAATCCGTCTTGCCATTGCTGTTTTTGAGGGTTACAGCGCGATTGTAAGCGGATAACATGCGCGAAGAGGCCGCATCCCGACCCAACTGGGTGGTATGCGGCCTCATTGCCGAACGGCTGCACGTCAGTGTGCTTGCCGAGTGAATATCATGTCACATCTTTGTGACGTCCTTGCGCGAATCGCCACCCTATTGCGCGGTTTTCGATTCGCCTTGATATGCATTATATGCGAGGTGGGAATTACATGTCAATATACCTCACACAAGTTTTCAGGAATACATGATAAGTTCGTCGTTCCCTTTCCTAACCGTGAATCAATTGGTACACCTTCACGATCGATGCCGCGATATCGCCGATTCGCTTGCGTTCATTCATCGCCTGCTTACGCAGAAAATCATACGCCTCCGCCTCCGAGATTCCCTTGATCTCGCAGAGGACGGCCTTCGCCTGGTCGATCCACTTGCGCTCCTCGAGCCGCTGCAGCAGCTGCTCGCGCTCCTCCGTCCAGTGCTTGCGCTGCTGGAACGTGCGCAATCCCCATCGCAGTGCATACTGCATCTCCGTAGTCGTCATGGATGCGAACAGGACCCCGTCCATCGCATAGCCCCACTCCATCTCCTTCGGGCAACTCTCCTCCGAGCATAACCACAGAATCGGAAGCTTCCGCATGCCGGCAACCTTGGATTCCCAATTGCGCAGCCTCTCCATCGGAACATGGAGCACGACGGCATCCGCGCTTTCGATCAGAGGGCGAAGCTCTTGTTCGGTCTTGCAGCGGTGCAGGGTGCGGCAATTGTTCAGCAGACTCTGGAACGTCACGAGCCGGACGGCGTCGTCGACGAGCAGAATCGATCTCAGCATGAAACCACCTCACCTTGACTTGAATCGAATGTAAGTAAATATAACATATAATTCCGATACTGTCGACGGATATCCGCCGTAATCCGCTTATTTGTGTTAGCTATATTGACACACTCCATCATTCGTTCTATAATTTCTTCATATTGATCGTCTAATTACCACTATACAGCTTGCGGCACAACGGCGTGCCAGCGGCTGCGGCAATGGAGCCTGTCCCTTCTCGCGAAGAAGGGATGGGCTTTTTATGTTCAATAACGATGCAGTACAGGAGGAGAGACAGGAGTATGAAGAAGAAACTTGTCATGATCGGGAACGGGATGGCCGGCGTATCATTCGTGGAACAGCTGCTGAAGCTGAACCCGAATCGCTATGAGATTACGATCATCGGGGCAGAGCCTCATCCGAACTATAACCGCATCATGCTGTCGTCCGTGCTGGCAGGCGACGCGAGCATGCAGGATATCGTGCTGAACGACTGGGATTGGTACCGCACCAACCAGATTCAGCTGCATGCGGGCCAGATCGCTACAGGGATCGATACGGTGAAGCAGACGGTCACGACGGACAAAGGCCTGGTCGTCCCTTACGACGATCTCGTGCTCGCGACCGGCTCGCTGCCGTTCATGCTCCCGCTGCCGGGCGCGGATAAGGAAGGCGTCATCGCGTTCCGCGATATTAAGGACTGTGAGACGATGATCGACGCGTCGCGGAAGTATCGCAAAGCGCTCGTTATCGGCGGCGGCCTGCTCGGCCTCGAAGCGGCTCGAGGCCTGCTGAACCTGAAGATGGAAGTCAGCGTCGTGCATATTTTCGATACGATTATGGAACGTCAGCTCGATCCGACCGCATCCCGCATGCTGCAAGCCGAGCTGGAGCGTCAGGGCATCAACTTCCTGCTCGAGAAGCAGTCGGACTCGATCATCGGCAAGAAGCGCGTCGCCGGCCTTAAGTTCAAGGACGGCACGCATGCCGATGCGGACTTGATCGTCATGGCGGTCGGCATTCGGCCGAACGTGCAGCTGGCGAAGGACAGCGGCGTCGAGGTGAATCGCGGCATCGTGGTCAATGACTTGATGCAGACGAACATCCCGAATATTTACTCGGTCGGCGAGTGCGCGGAGCATCGCGGCATCGCCTACGGACTTGTCGCCCCGCTCTACGAACAGGGCGCCGTGCTTGCGAAGCACCTGGCTGGATCCGTGACGGACGGCTACCAAGGTTCGGTCGTCTCGACCAAGCTGAAGGTGTCCGGCGTGAATGTGTTCTCCGCGGGCCGCTTCACCGACGAGCCGGGCACGCAGGCGCTGCGCGTGCAGGACGATATCGAAGGCATCTATAAGAAGGTCGTCTTCCAGGACGGCAAAGTAATCGGCGCCGTATTGTTCGGCGACACGTCGGAGGGCTCGCGCCTGTTCTCGCTCATTCGGAGCGGAGAGGACTTCGGCGGCCGGGAAAAAGAAGTGCTCTTCGGTGCAGGCGGCGGTGGCGGCGGCGCGAAGCAGAGCACGGCCGACCTGGTCGCGGCGATGAGCGGCGACGAGATCGTCTGCGGCTGCAACGGCGTCACGAAGGACACGATTCTCGAGGCGATCACCGAGAAGGGCTGCGTCAGCGTGAACGAGATTAAGGCGTGCACAAAGGCATCCGGGTCTTGCGGCGGCTGCAAACCGCTCGTCGAGGGCATTCTGCTGGCGGCGCTCGGCGCGGACAACGTGACGGCCGTTAAGGAAGGCATCTGCGGCTGCACGACGCACACGCGGGATGACGTCGTCGAAGCGATCAAGTCGATGCGCCTCACGACGACGAAGGAAGTCATGCACGTGCTGGAGTGGAACAATGCGGAGGGCTGCTCCAAGTGCCGCCCGGCGCTGAACTATTACCTCGGCATGGTGTGGCCGGAGGAGCATGAGGACGAACTCGAATCGCGCTTCGTGAACGAGCGGAACCATGCGAACATTCAGAAGGACGGCACGTTCTCGGTCGTGCCTCGGATCTACGGCGGCGTGACGACGCCGGAAGACCTGAAGCGGATCGCGGAGGTGGCAGGCAAGTACAACGTACCGTTGGTCAAAATCACCGGCGGACAGCGGATCGACCTCTTGGGCGTGAAGAAAGAAGACCTGCCGAACATGTGGAAGGAGCTCGACATGCCGTCTGGTTACGCGTACGGCAAGTCGCTCCGGACCGTGAAGACCTGCGTCGGCAACACGTTCTGCCGCTTCGGCACGCAGGATTCGATCAAGATGGGCATCGACATGGAGAAGAAATTCGAGCGGCTCAATACGCCGCATAAGGTGAAGCTCGCCGTGTCCGGCTGTCCGCGTAACTGTGCGGAAGCGACGATCAAGGACCTCGGCGTCGTCGCGATCGACGGCGGCTGGGAGCTCTACGTCGGCGGCAACGGGGGCACGAAGCTCCGCGCCGCAGACCTGCTCGTCAAGGTGAAGACGGAGGAGGAAGTGCTCGAGTGGACGGGCGCGTACCTGCAGTATTACCGCGAGACGGCGCATTATCTGGAGCGCACGAGCGAGTGGATTAACCGCGTCGGCCTGGAGCATGTGAAGACGGCGCTGGCTGAGCAGCAGGAGCGCATCGCGCTGGTCGACCGGATCGACAAGACGCTGGGCCTGCAGCAGGATCCTTGGAAGCAGATCATCGAGAATGCGGACCTGAGCAGCGCGTTCGAAGCGCTGACGGCTCCCGTGAGCCCGGAGGCCGCGGCGGCAGGCGACGGCGAGAGTACCAAGGCGCTGCTGCAAGACAAAGAGTAACGGATTCTAGGCTAGCATGAATACGAATAAATTCCGGTCGCTTGCCCGCGCGAAGGCTGCTGCGGATCGCAAGCGATCGATGGAGGGATAACGATTATGCAAATGCATCGAATTGGCCACATCTCGGAGTTCCCGGAACGGCGAGGACGCGTCATTCGCGTCGGCGAGCTGGAGCTGGCAATGTTCAAGCTGTCCGACGGCAGCGTGAAGGCCGTTGAGAACCGCTGTCCGCACAAGAACGGTAAGCTGGCGGAAGGCATCGTATGCGATCATCACGTCTACTGCCCGCTGCACGATTGGAAGATCGATCTCCACGACGGCCTCGTGCAGGCGCCTGACGAAGGCTGCGTCGCGACCTACACGGTAACGGTGGATGAAGAGGGGCATGTCCATCTGGGCCTGGATGACGTACAATCATTAGTATCCTAGGGACCGCTTGTGATTGCGATGTGTTGTTTCGGCACTGACAAGCGGTTATCTGGAACGAACTTGAGTGAACAACAAGGAGGCGGCTGGCTTATGGCACGCTTGGAGAACCGTTTGATTGCCGTCACGGGTCCGCGCAAGGCGGAAGAGCTCAGCCGAATGATCGAGAAATTCGGCGGGCAGGCCTTGATCCGGCCGGCGCAGGGGACCGTCTTTCTCGATGATTCTTTTATCGAGCAGCAATTAAGGAAGCTGATCGAGCAGCCGGCCGACTGGATCGTCTTGACGACGGGCGTCGGCACCGATGCGCTGATGACGACCGCGCAGAGCCTCGGACTCGCCGACGAGCTGCTAGGCGCGCTTCGCCGCATGCGGATCGCGGCCCGCGGGTATAAGACGGTCAACGCGCTCAAGAAGCTGGGCCTCACGGCAGAGGTTAGAGACTACGACGGAACGACGGCGGGGCTGCTCGACGAGTTGTCGGCGCATGACCTGCGAGGCAAGCGAATCGCCCTGCAGCTCTATGGCGATCCTGCGCCGCGCGTCACGATGGCGCTGACGGCAAGAGGGGCCCGGTGCGAGGAGTTGCTTCCTTACCGCCATGTGCCGCCAGAAGGCAATGTCGCCAGACGATTGGTCGACGAGATCGCGGCTTATGCGCTGGACGCGGTGGCTTTTACCAGTACGGTGCAGGTCCGATATGTCATGAGTACCGCGCTCCGGCTAGGCAAGCTGCAAGAGGTGCTGACAGCGTTCGAGACCGGCGTGCTGGCCGTTGCGGTAGGCAAAGTAACCGCGGAGACCCTGTACGAGGAAGGCGTCCATCGCGTCCTCTACCCGGAGGAAGAGCGGATGGGCAGCATGGTCGTGGCGATGTCGCGCTACTTCGGCGGGGGACTCTCGTCCGAGGAGGAAGCGGCAAGCAAGGCAGTGACCGGCGAGTGCGCGGCGGCGGGCTCTGAGGCGAACCAGACCGAGACGCGCGTCGGCGGTGAGTAAATAGAAGGTGATCGGAACGTATACGGCAGATGAATGGAGGAGGGGTGACGATGAGCATGAGCGCAATGCACGATAACCAAGGCTTCGTCTACTTGACGGGTGCAGGACCCGGCGATCCGAAGCTCATCACGGTCCGCGGACTCGAGACGATCCGGCTGGCGGATGTATTGATCTACGACAGGCTCGTATCGGAAGAACTGGTCGCGGCAGCCGCGCCGCATGCAGAGCTCATCTATGTCGGCAAGGCTTCCGGCCATCATACGATGAAGCAGTCGGACATTAACGACCTGATCGCCGAACATGCGCTTCGCGGACGCGTCGTCACGAGGCTGAAGGGCGGGGACCCGTTCGTCTTCGGCCGCGGCGGCGAAGAGGCGCAGCATCTGGCAGCGCTCGGCATCGGATTCGAGATCGTGCCCGGCATCTCGTCCTGCATCGCCGCGCCTGCTTATGCGGGCATCCCGGTGACGCACCGTAACCTGGCGGCGTCGTTCGCCGTCATCACCGGGCACGAGTGCGTAGGCAAAAGCGGCGCCAGCGTCGACTGGGCTTGGGCCGCAGGCGCGGAGACGCTGGTCGTGCTGATGGGGCTTGCCCAGCTTCCGCATATCGTGGAGCGCTTGACCGCGCACGGCCGAGCCGGCGATACGCCGATCGCGCTCATCCAGAGCGGCACGCGCGATTCGCAGCGCGTCGTCGTCGGCACGCTGGCAGGGATCGAAAGCGAGCCGGACGTGCGCACATTGACGAGTCCGGTCGCGATCGTCATCGGGCCGGTTGTCGCAATGCGGGAGCATCTCGCATGGCGCGAGGTCGAGAAGACGATCCTCTCGCACGCCGTATAGCGTGAATGGCAGTACTCGTTTACCATATTCGTGAAGGATTCCGAGCGATTCGGGATTCTTTTTTTGTGTTCTGGCGTGTGTGGAGCGGGCAGCCGGTAGGGAGGCCTGCCGTGCCGCTTGCCAATGGCGATTCGCTGCTGTAGACTGTCCCTGACATCAATGCCATCGGCTAGAGAGAGGATGACGCCATACAATGGGATGGTTGTACTTATTAGTTGCAGGCCTGATCGAGATCGCTTGGGCGTACGGGCTGAAGCTATCGGAAGGCTTCACACAGCCGCTGCCCAGCGCGCTTACGGTCGTCGGCTTGACGGCTAGCTTCGTGCTGTTCGCGCAGGCGATGCGGACCATCGAGATCGGCACCGCGTACGCGGTATTCACCGGAATCGGCACGGCGGGCACCGTCGTGATCGGCATCGCGCTTCTGGATGAGCCTGTATCATGGCTGCGCATGCTGTTCGTCGTGTTGTTGATAGCAGGGATTATCGGGCTGAAAATGGTTTCGGCCGAACCTGCGGCAGACAACGTTGATCCGGAAGGGGGGCGGTAGGGGTGGAATGGATATATCTCTTACTGTCCGGCCTCGGCGAGATCGGCTTCGTGACATGCATGAAGCTGTCGGACGGGTTCAAAAAGTGGAAGTGGACAGCCGGCTCTGTGTTGAGCGGTGGCCTGAGCTTCTTCTTGTTGTCGATGGCACTGAAGGATATCCCGATGAGCACGGCGTACGGGATCTGGACCGGCATCGGCGCGGCCGGCAGCGTGCTGCTCGGCATGCTGCTCTTCAACGAATCGCGTGACCGGCGCAAGCTGCTGTTCATCGCGATGATCGTGATCGGCGTCGGCGGTCTGCGAATGGTCGGGGGCGGGCACTGAGCTAGGATGGGCTGCTGCACCCTTGGACCACTATCCCGTTGGATCAGGAATGGTAGTGCGTCCGAATCTTCTGGCCACTATCCCGTTGGATCAGGAATAGTAGTGCGTGTGAATCTTCTGGCCACTATCCAGTTGAATCAGGAACAGTGTCGCGACAGTGCCTTCTGACCACTATCCCGATGGATCAGGAATGGTAGTGCGTCAGAATCTTCTATCCATTATCCCGTTCGATCAGGAAAAGTGGTGCGTCCGAAATCTTCTGCCCATTATCCCGTTCGATCAGGAAAAGGGTGCGACCGAAATCTTCTGCCCATTATCCCGTTCGATCAGGAACAGCCGAACCGCAGTGAAATAGCCGGAAAAACCCTCTATTTTCTCCCGGGTGACGCTATATAGACAAACTTTACGGAGGATAAGCGGGAAAAACCGGCTACTTCCGCAGAAATCTAGCTTTCCCTGCGAAAATAGCCGGAAAAACCGTCTACTTCTCTCTCGAATCGGAATTCGTGCTCGGACGCGAATACCTGATCGAAAGGGATAGTGGCCGAAGGGAGCGGGAGCGCACCCGTTCCAGCCTGCCCCTGATCGAAAGGGATAGTGGCCAAAGGGAGCGGGAGCGCACCCTTTCCAGCCTGTCCCTGATTGAAAGGGATAGTGGCCGAAAGGAGCGGGAGCGTACCCGTCCCAGCCTGTCCCTGATCGAAAGGGATAGTGGCCCAAAGGGAGCGGGAACGTAGCCGTTCCAGCCTGCCCCTGACCGAAAGGGATAGTGGCCGAAGGGAGCGGGAGCGCACCCGTCCCAGCCTGTCGCTGATTGAAAGGGATAGTGGCCGAAGGGAGCGGGAGCGCAGCCATTCAAGCC
>JAEWJS010000069.1 GCA_023386495.1 Bacillota bacterium
GGCAGTGGCAGGCAAGAGCAGGGAGTAACGGTAGAAATCCGATTTCGACACAATAGCGACTGTACGGTCCGTTAGATTTGGTGGGGGCTGTGCTGGGAACGTCAGGTTTGGCGGGCTGTGGCAGGCAAGTGCCAAGGAGGAACGTGGAGATACCGACGCAATTGCGACCTGGGGCCATTAGAGATGTGAAGAGCGATGGTAGTCAAGTGCCGAGAGCCGAGTTCGACGCTATAGCGACGCTGAAGCCGCTAGGCTAGCAGGTGCCGGGCTCAACGTTCCCATCTGCCGGCAGCCTCACCGATCGCAAAAAAGTCCGCTACGACCATGCTTTCGCATGATCATAGCGGACTTCTTTATTTCGCGAAGCTATGATGGCCGATGGTCACGATGACGTCCATGCTGGACCAGAACGATCCGCGCGATACCTTCGGATTGAAGAAATAGACGGCATCCTCGACGTTGTTCTTCCCGTTCAGCGCATCCTTGGCCGCGCGCAGGGAACTGGCATTCGGCTTGCTCTTGTCGAGCAATCCGTTATGGGCCGGCGGGAATTGCTTGCCCGCGTAGATAACGTCCTTGATCGTATCCGGGAACCTGCTGCTCTTCACCCTGTTCATGATCACGTTCGCGACAGCCAGTTGGCCCTCGTATCCTTCGTAGCCCGCTTCCACCATCGTGATCTTAGCCAGCAGCATCAGCTCCGCATCGGTGAACGGCTCTGCCGGTTGATCGAAGATCGAAGGGATGACGACCTTCAGCTTCGTATCCGACGCGATGGCCACCTCTCCTGCGATCCCGTTGCGCGCGAGCAGCTCCTGCTTGCTGTTGCCGAATTGCGCCGTTAACGCTTCCAAGCCGTTCTCAGCCGTTACGGCTGCCGTTTCGACTGCCGTGAGTTCGATCGCCTTCGTCTCCGGGTTCACCTGCACGCTTGCATGAAGCATCTCGGCCAATTGGCGGAGCGGCGCATAGACCCGGCCGTCCTTCAGGAATGGAAGCGCATCCAGCTGGTATCGTGCGTCGTTGAAATACACGACCGGTACCCCATTGCCCAGCACGATCGTATCGTTCAATGCCGTCTGTATGGTCATTTCCTCATTATCGCTGTCCCATGCTGCCGATGCTCCGAACAATTCGGCAATCCTGGCGGCTGGCGCATATAATCGATCCTTCACGATCACGAGCGGGTCAGTCAGCTTCACAGCCTCGCCATTCAGCATAATGTCCACGTCGGCCGCTGTTGCTTGCGCTGATCCGGCGGACACCGAACCGATGCCGTATAAGAGCAGCCCCATCATCATCAATGCGGTAATTAGCCTTCTACTCGACCTGCTGAGTCCAGTCATGTATACCTCCCGGTTGCCGCAAGTTGGTCTAGGTCATATCGCATGAATCTCTGGGGCTGATTATAGCACAGCTTCCTACATCTTTTGGATTAACATTTTCACAGAATTAGGCATCCGAACCCAGCGAAGCGCAATCCGGCTGGATTGCGCTTCGCTATATTACGGCTCCCTTAGCCGATAAAAGCTTGGACCCATTCGGCATTGTAGTAGGCGATTCCGATCTGCGTGAAGTTCACGCTCAGGATGTTCGCCTTGTGCCCCGGACTGTTCATCCAAGCGTTCATGACCTCCAACGGACTCCTCTGACCCTTCGCGATATTCTCTCCTGCCCACTTATAGGCAATGCCGAATGATTTCATCATCTGGAAGGGTGACCCGTAGGTCGGGGAATCATGCGAGAAATAGTTGTTATCGTACATATCCTGCGCCTTGAACATGGCCATGCGCGAGAGCTCCGCGTTCATCGAGAGCGGCTTCAGCCCAGCGTTCGATCGGGCTTCATTCACGAGCGTGAGCACCTGCTGCCCGAACTGCGACGGATCGGCGGCCTTCTGCGTCTGGTTCGTCGTTCCCGTATTCTGGTTCGTCCCCGTATTCCGATTCGCACCCGTATTGGGATTCGTTGCCGTGCCTGGATTCGTGTTCGCCACGTTTCCTTGCCGCCCGGCTGATTGATCTGCAGGGGATTGGGCACGGCGGAACCAATCCAGCCAATGCACGCGGTCGCCGGCTGCCTGATGGATCGAGACGGTTCCCGTCCCCATATTCGAGATTGAGGAAGCTTGGGACAGGTTCGACGTCCGAGTATTGCCTGCTTGGTCCGATTCGTCCGGCGCAGGCGTATCGTTGGCCGCGCATCCAGTTGCCAGAAGCAGCAGGACAGTAACGGCAAGCCATGGTTTCACAACAGATTCCTCCTCGAGAGCATCATACTGGCGCTTCTCGAATTAGGATGGATATGCAGGGTTCAGATTATACAGATACGGACAGGGACGCGATATTCCCTCTTGCGAAGTAATTGTGTACACTATATACTGTTTATAAAATAAACAATTAATTGAGAGGTGATTCCCATTGTTAACTTATGCAATTGAAGTGAACGGCCTGCGCAAGTCATTCGGCGATCATGCCGTGCTCAGCGGCATCGACCTGACCGTGAAGCCAGGCACCATTGCAGCATTGCTCGGACCTAACGGCGCTGGCAAAACAACGCTCATCCACATCCTGTCGACGCTCGTGAAACCAGAAGGAGGTTCGGCGCGCATTGCCGGGCACGATCTTGAGCGGAATATCCGTGAGGTGAAGCAATCCATCAGTCTCACCGGGCAGTTCGCAACGGTTGACGAAGTGTTGACCGGTGAGGAGAATCTGCGCATGATGTGCCGGCTTAACGGTCTGTCGGCTGCGAATTCGAAGCGTCGCACGTCCGAATTGCTGGACCAATTCGATCTGATTGCGGCTGCGCGCAAGCGAGTTAGCACGTATTCCGGCGGGATGCGCCGCAGGCTGGATCTGGCTATCAGCCTTGTCGTCCCCCGGCCCGTATTGTTCCTTGATGAACCGACGACAGGACTGGATACGGCCAGCCGGCGAGCGCTCTGGGACTGCATTCTGCAATTGAAGCGGCAAGGGATGACGATTCTGCTCACGACGCAGTATTTGGAAGAAGCCGATCAGTTGGCTGACCATATTTCGGTCATGAACCACGGCCGAGTCGTCGCGGCGGGTACGGCCGATGAACTGAAATCCCGGATAGGCGGTGCGATGTTGGAACTGTACGACGACAAGGATGAGTTGCTCTGCAGCATCCCCACGAGCGGCAGTCTTCACGCGCTCAGGCTAACGCTTAACGAGCTCGCCCAACACCAGCCCGGTGAAGCCCGCGTAACGATCCGCAGGCCGAGCATGGATGATGTGTTCTTGGCCCTTACAGCGCAACGACCCGTGAAGGAGGAATCTTACGCATGAATGCCCCACAATCGATCAGCAAGCACGCTTCCCTCTGGACAACGAACGCCGTATTCATGGGACGGAGCATCCGACATAGTCTGCGGAACGTCGAATCGATGATCCTGTCCATTATGCTTCCCGTCATGCTCATGCTGCTCTTCACCTATGTGTTCGGCGGTGCCATCGCGCCTGGCGGTCAATACGTCATCTATGTCGTTCCCGGCATTATTCTGCTCTGCGCAGGGTACGGATCTTCCAGCACCGCCGTCGATGTAGCAACCGATATGTCGAACGGCATTATCGACCGCTTCCGCACGATGCCGATCGCTAGCCTGTCCGTCGTAACTGGGCATGTCGCAGCCAGCCTTGCACGCAATCTCATGGCTACGGCAATCGTCATCGGCGTCGCCATGCTGGTCGGCTTTCGCTCGGAGGCCGCTCTGCTCGAATGGCTGGCCGTACTGGGCCTCATCGTATTGTTCATTCTAGCGTACACCTGGCTCTTCGCGGCGATCGGACTCGTAACGGGCAGCCCTGCGGCCGCGAGCGGCTACGGCTTCATCCTGCTGTTCCTTCCCTATCTGTCCAGCGCCTTCGTTCCGACGAGCACGATGCCGAGCTGGCTGCAGGGCTTCGCGAACCATCAGCCCATCACGCCGGTGATCGAATCGATCCGAGGATTGTTAACCGGGACGCCTATCCAAGATCAAGCCTTATGGGCAGTCGGCTGGTGCCTTCTGATTCTAGCGGTTTCCATCGTATGGAGCACCGTCGCATTCCACAAGCGTGCCGGCAAGCGGTAATCAGCGGCTATCCGCGATTGTCAACACAAATAGCGAACAGCGGGCCGGCAATCGCCGACCCGCTGTTCGCTATTTACTACCATCATCTAGCTGCCCCGCTATTGGCCAAAACAAACGAACCGTCGTTCGAACCATCGGCTCGCTCTCAAGCTCTACCTTCGCGTCTTCTCCGTAGTAGAGTTTCATTCGCCGGTACACATTTTTCAAGGCGAAGCCTTCCGCATCCGCATCATCTATAACGCTGCGCATGAGCGCGCCGCTATCGAACCCTGCTCCGTTATCCTGGACGGCGAACACGATCCAGTGTCTCTCCCGATAGATTCGCACATGAATCCACCCCATCCGATCCCCGTTCTTGAACCCGTGAATAATGCTGTTCTCGACGAGCGGCTGCAGCAGCAGCTTCAGGCAAGGAAGCTCCAGCAGACCGTGCTCCTCGACATCGATCCGATAATCGAACAATTCCTCATAGCACTGATGCTGCAGCATCAAGTACTGCGTGACATGGTCGACCTCCTTGGCAACAGTCGTGAGCTCATGTCCATTATTCAATCCCAGCCGGAACAGCAAGGAGAGGGAGACGATCATCTCCTTGACATCCTCTTGCTCGCGGGATTCCGCCTTCCACAGAATCGTATTCAGCGTATTGTATAGAAAATGCGGGTTAATCTGCGATTGAAGCACCTTCATCTCATAGATTCGCTTCAAATGCTCTGCCGTCTTCACGTCCTCGATCAATCGTTCGATCTTCTCGAGCATCGTGTTGAACCGACCGCCCACCTGCGCAACTTCATCCTTATAGGACGTCTCGTAACGGACGGATAGATCATGATCGCCTGCCCGCGCCATCAATCGCTGCAGCTTATGGAGCGGCAGGATCAATCGGCTCGTGACCCACTGCGTGAGCAGGAAGACGACCGGAATGAGCATGCAGATGATGATCACGACTGCCCAGTTGATATACTGAATATCCTTGAGCAGCACATCCCTCGGTTGAAGATAGACGACGCGCCAATTATCGGGAAAAGAAATCGAAGCATGATTCACCAGGTAAGATTGACGGCCAAACGAAAAATCGAAAGGACGCTCGCCCTTATTCAGCAAGGTTAGGAACTCGGCATCCTGTACAAGCCCAGCCAAGGGCGAGTCTAGATTCATGACCAGCTCGCCGTCGGCATTAAGGACCAGAATATGCCCGCCGCCGCCAGCCATATTCGTCTCTACATACTGCTGAATTGCCTCTTCCTTCACGTTCACGATGACCTGCACTTCGGATGTATTGGGCGTGGAGATCGGCTCCATCAGCAGGCTCAACACCCTTGCTTTCCCCTCGAACAGCCTATCTTCATGCGTAAGGCTCCAATGCGGCAGCAGATTCGACTCCATCTGCTCGTATAGCGCCGTCTCCTCGAAGGGGGTTCCGCTGCGCCTCGCATACCCGAGCAAATAATACTCGCCGTACGCGGTATGCACGAGGATCGTATCGATCGACGGCTCGATCATTTTCATCTGCATGAGAGGCGTCTGGAGATCGTCGTTCAAGGCGAAGTACGCGTAGTATGAACGTTCGGGCTCACCCGAGGGCTTGTGCCGCAGTATATTCTCGAACGGTTCGCTAATCATGAAGGTTACCGCAGCAAGCCTTACTTTGCGCAGCTTCTCCTGGAGGGCCATCGCGGACTTGTCGATCATGAGCTGACCGAGCTCCGCGGCCTTCTTCTCCAATTGGCCTGTTGCGATGTAATGGGAAGCATAGCCGGTCACGATAATCGAGACGAACGTGATCAGCATCGTGGAGAACCATACTCTGGATTTGAACGACGTCCGATATAAGAACGTTCTCATGCTGACCTCCCGCGATCTCGTTAGAGCGCTTCCCTTCTTGCCCGGAATTCAGTCGGCGTTATCCCCATGCACCGCTTGAAAACATCGCTAAAATAGGAGCGGTCCTCATAGCCCAGCAGCCGTGCGACTTCACCGATCGGCTTGCCCGCGATGAGCAGCAGCTTGGCTCTGTCCATTCGCTCCTGCGTCACGAATTGCATGACCGACATGCCGGTAATCTTCTTGAATAAGTTCGCGTAATAGCTCGGGCTCAAGTGGACTTGATTGGCATAGTCGCTGACCATCAGATTGAGGTGAAGATGATCCCGAATATAACCGATCGACGAATGAATGACCGCTTGACCGTCCGTGTGAAAATGGCTCTGGACGCAGTCGCAGCATATCCTGCATACCTCTTCCAGCGCTAGCCGCAGCTTGCGATGCTCGCTGCCCGGCGAAGTCAGGATGCGCATCGCATCCTCCAATGCCTTGCGGTCTTCCAGCTTCGCAAGCTCCGGCACGGCCTTGTGAATGACCGCCGCCAATTCCGCGTACACCGTTCGAAGGATGTTCGGCGAAGGAAGCGGGGCTTGCCTCTGCAGCCGCGCATCCCATCCGTCGACGATCTGATCCAGCACGTCCTTCGCTTTCGGATACAGTCCGGTTCGGATCGCATAGACAAGCTCCTTCTCGCGTTCCGCCGATAACTGAAACAGCTCCAATCCTAGATTCGTCGTCTGAATGTTGCCGAATTCGAACACGCTGTTCCCGCCCGTATAGAACGTGTAGGTCAAGGCTTCCATCGCCTGCCGGTAGGCAGCCGGCAGCTCCACTAGACGATCCATTGCAGCGCTCACGCCTGCGGACACCGTACAACGCGCATACCGCGCCACATTGCCTCGGCATTGATCGCTTAATGACAGCATGTCGATCGCTTGGCAAGGATTGACGATCGCTGCCAAGCGATTGACCGAATCGCGGAACACGACACCGGTCGTATAGGTCCGGATGGTCTCTTCGACGATGTTGTGCACGGCGAAGCGCAGCAGTTCCATCTCGTTCACGTGAACATGCATCGCGTCTCGCGCGAACTGATCGATCTCGAACAGCATGACGGCCAGCGGGGACTGCGCCATGTCCATCTGCAGGAACTCCCAACGCGCCAATGCGGTCTCCTCCGTGGCATGGCAATGCATCAGCAGGCTGAGATACTCTTGGCGCAACAGCGGCATGCTCTCTCGAAGCAATTGCTGCATATCCCGCTCTTGCCGGTGCTTCTCCCGCTCTGCATCCAGCTCCCGCTTCGCCTTCAGCACAATCTCGACGAGCTGCTTGGGCGTAAACGGCTTCAGAATGTAGTCGAATGCGCCCATGCGCAGCACGTTCTGCACATCGTCGAAGTCGGAATACCCGCTGATGAAAATCACTTTGCTAGCGGGGATGAGCGCCAGCACCTCGCGAATCATGTCGATCCCGCTGCATTTGGGCATGCGAATGTCCGTTACGATGATATCGGGAACGGTGCTGCGGATCAGCGCCATGCCGTTCTCCCCGTCGAAGGCGGTTCCGACAACCTGGATCCCGTGCTCCGACCAGTCCACGTCCCGCGAGATCCCTTTTACGACCGCTCGAATATCGTCTATGACCACCATCGCATATTCATGATCTCGCATCGAGAACGCCCCTCTGTGCTGCCTCATCTTAGGTTCGGATTAGTTCAAGTAACGTTGATAGGCTGCATTATAGATTTCCAGCACCTCGTCAATCTGCAGCTGCCCCAGACGCTCGAGGTACTTGTCGTAGTTCGCTTCGACCGACTCGCCGCCCATATACCACTTTTGCGCGGTCTCGTCCACGTACGTCTTGATCTGCGGGAATAGCTCATTGATTCGCTTATCTTCTTCCATTGTAAGGGTAACTGGAGGAAGTTGGTAGTCATTCGAGATATATTGGTTGTCGATATACATCCGAATCCCTTGGAGCGCGATCTCATTCGTGAACTGCTCTTCGTACGAGAAATCCTGCCACCCGCCGATCTGCAGCTGCGCGCCGGTTGTCTTGATCAGGTAGTCCGTCAAGGCCGGCTCGCTCAGCACCTCGTCCTTGAACCGCGGCTTGCCGTCCACCATCGTATACGTCTCGCCCTCGATACCGAAGTTAAGCAGCCGCCGGCCTTCCTCTGACCACCAATAATCGAAATATTGCATGACCTTCTCCGGGTCCTTCGCGCTGGCCGATATCGACCATCCGCGATTCTGGGATAAATTCGTGATCGGCCTGCGCTTGGAGACTTCGTATACTCTGCCGGAGACGCTGGCAGGCGGCGCAATCGGCTGGAGATTGAATCCCGGCACCTTCTCCTCCATGGACGGATTGTATTTGGACGTGCTCGCGAACCAATCATGCAGCGAACCGCCGGTATTGTTGCTGAACAAGACATCCCGTGAATTGGTCCCCCGCGTGAAAATCTCCTGGTCGATCAGCCCTTCCTTATACCACTTGGCGAGCTCGGTCAGCGCGGTGCGGTATTCCGGCTCATTCGGTCCGTATACGATCTTGCCGTCCCTGA
This sequence comes from Bacillota bacterium, assembly GCA_023386495.1. Classification (GTDB taxonomy): domain Bacteria; phylum Bacillota; class Bacilli; order Paenibacillales; family Paenibacillaceae; genus Paenibacillus_I. The sequence continues at coordinate 8,493 of JAEWJS010000069.1, forward strand.
CGTAGAAGTCGTGATAGGCGTCCCAGAACGGGAATAGTCGAGCGTGCCCGTTACCCGTGTTGCGGTGGAAGTACGGCACTTCATCCTTCAGCCCGTTCCCGTTCGGGTCCTGCTCGCGGAATGCCTTCAGCACCTTGTAGTATTCATCGACCGTGGTCGGAACCTCGAGCTTCAGCTTATCCAGCCAATCTTGACGAATGAACCAGCCTTCCTGCGCCTCTCCATCCGCTACCCAAGGGACGACATAGATTTGTCCGTCAGACGCCGTAATCGCATTCACGATGTCGGGATGCTCATCGAGGAACTTCTTGAAGTGAGGCGCATGCTCCGCGATTAAATCATCCAGCGGGATAAGTGCCTTCTGGATGCCGATCGCATTCAGATCATTGATATAGTAGTTGATGATATCCGGCAACTCGCCGGAGGCAAGCAGCAAGTTCCAGGCTTGCTTCTCGTCGCCGCCTGCAGGAGCCACATTATTCAGCACGACGCCGGTGACTTCGGCAGCCTTCTTGAAGATCGGCAGGTCGCCGGTCAACTGCACCAGCTGATGGAAGAAAAAGATATCGCGTTCCGTCCGTTCGACTGGCGCCGAATCACCATTCGTTGCCGTTGCATTCGTCGTACTCGCGTCATCCGCAGACTCCTTCTTGCCGGCGTCTGAAGCTTCTGAGTTCGCCGGCGCATTGTTCCCGCTGCAGCCTGCCAGCAATACGAGAATCATGGCGAGCACCAGCATTAACACATTGAACTTTTTCATCGTCATCCTTTCGATTCCTCCTTATTGATCGTTGAGATGCATTACGGTTCAGCGCGGACGTTCGATCACCCCTTCAAGGAGCCGATCATCACGCCTTTCACGAAATATTTCTGAATAAAAGGGTACAGCACGATCATCGGAAGCACAGCGACTACGATCGTCGCGTAGATGACCGTCTCCACTGCAAGATACGACGTATCTGTCGTTGCCATCATGGCATCGCTGGGCTTCATCTGTACCACAAGCCGGTTAAGCAGCACCTGCAGCGGAAGCTTATCCTCCGTTCGAAGCAGTACCATCGACCAGAAGTACCCGTTCCATCGGCTTACCGCGTAGAACAGCGTGACGGTGGCAATCGCGGCCTTGGACAGCGGGAGCGCAATCCGCCACAGGATGTTCCATTCGCTTGCGCCGTCGATCCGCGCAGCCTCCTCGAGTTCCTCCGACAGCGATTGAAAGAAGGTTCGCAATATGATGACGTTGAAGGTCGAGATCGCGAAGCCGATCACGATGCCGAAGCGGGAATCCAGCAGGTCGAGACTCCTCATATTCAAGTAGAACGGAATCATGCCCGCGTGGAAGACGAGCGTGAAGGTGATCATCAGATTGATGATCGTCCTGCCTCGGAGTCGTTTCTTTGATAGGCTGTAAGCGCCGCATATCGTCAGCACCATGCTCGCAAGCGTCCCGAATATCGTATAGAAGAGCGTATTCGCGTATCCCGTCCAGATGCTCGACTCCCGGAACACGGCTTCATAAGCGTCCAGCGTCATATTGCGCGGGAAGAGGACGACGTTCCCGGATACGACGTCATCTGGCGAACTGAAGGATGCGGACACGACGTATACGATCGGATACAGGATCAGGAGCATGACCAAGGTCAGCAAGCCGTAGTTACACGCATAGAACCATTTTTCGCCGCGGCTTTCTCTCATCCTTCCAGCACCCTCCTACCATAGCCCGTTCCCGGTATATTTGCGACTAAGCCTGTTGGATATGACGATTAACAGCAGCCCTACAATCGCATTGAATAGGCCGACGGCGGTGGCCATATCATAGCGTCCATGCAGGATACCCTCCCGGTAGACGAATGAATTGATCACGTCTGCCGTCTCGTAGGTGACAGGCTGATAGAGGAGAATAATCGCCTCGTAGCCCACCTCCAGCAAGTTCCCGATCTTCAGAATGAGCATAATCATGATCGTCGGCAGAATGCCCGGAATCGTAATATGAATGGCTCGCTTCAGCTTGCTCGCGCCGTCCATCACGGCCGCTTCGTATAATTCGGGGTTGATCCCCGCAAGAGCAGCGATGTAGATGATCGCCGCGAACCCGGTATCCTGCCAGATATTCATCGAGATGAAGATCGTGCGAAAGTACTCCGGAATGGATAAGAAGTAGATTTTGTCTAATCCGACCTTCTCCAGCAGGAGATTGATTAGTCCGTTTCCCGGTGCCAGCAGATTCGTCACGATGCCGCATACAACGACGACCGAAATAAAATGCGGCAAATAGGTGATGGTCTGAACCCATTTCTTGAACATGGTGTTCTTCACTTCATTGAGGAGCAGCGCCAGCAGGATCGGCGCGGGAAACGCAAACACCAAGCTGTACAAGCTGATTAACAGCGTATTCTTCATGACGCGCATGAAGTAGTCGCTCATGAGGAACGACTGAAAGTGGTCCAGTCCCGTCCACTCGCTTCCCTGAATGCCCTGGAAGACGTTGTAGTCCTTGAATGCAATCTGCAGTCCGTACATCGGCTTGAACGCGAAGATGATGTACCAGAGCACGAACGGAATGATCAACGCATAGAGGAACCAGTCTCGCTTCAGGTCGATCCATGGATTATGGCGCCGAGATGTCGCCTGCGGCCTGCTCTCCACTCCCTCCGTCTCCGTGTCCAATGGTAATCCCGCCTCCTCCCTGTGATCTGATCACAATTGTAGCAAGCATCCGCGCGCTTGCAGAGGCAGAATCCGATTGTCATGGGGGGATATTCTACTGAAAATCACGAAGACCACGTCTGGGCGACGTGGTCTTGTTCCGTGCAGCTATTCCGATTGTCCTCTGGTCTCCAGGTACACCGCAATGCCGTCCAATATCCGCTCAAGCCCAAAATCAAGGTCATCGTCCAACGTGCCGTTCGCCTCGCCTGTATAAGCGCCGGACTGCATCACGGGGTACAGATCCGGATACGCTTCCGCCTTGACGAGCTGCTTCATCACGTCGCTGTAGCTATAGCCGCCGAATTGCTCTTCGCTGCCGCCGGCTTGCAGCGCCAGGTCCATATCGCGCTGCAGAATGCCGTTGGCCCGTGCGTAGCTGCTGAGCAGCATGATGAACCCCATTTTCTCCATATCCGATACTTGGCATTCCCGCATCGTACCGAGCACCCAATCGACGAGCCGCAGCGTATTCGGCGTCAGAGGCGCGCCTGCGATCGGAATATCGGCGAACCAAGGATGCTTCCGAAAGACGTCCACGTTCAATCGCACGAAGACGCGCATCCCTTCCCGCCAATTCGGAATGGTGTCCTTCGGCGGTGCAGGGACGGCGCATACGGCATCCTGCATGAGCGTCAGCAGATCTTCCTTGCTCGTAATGTAGCGATAGAGCGACATGGCCGAGAAGCCCAGCGCCTGCGCGACGCGGCTCATGGATACGGCCGACAGCCCGTCCCGATCAGCGATCTCGATGGCAGCCGCTACGATCTTCTCGATGCTCAGTTCGCCCTTCGGACCCCTGCGCGGCTGCTTAATGAATCCCCAACTGAGCGTCACGCCGCTGGGCAGCTTGCTGAGCGCCTCCGCGAACGCCGCCTCGTCCCCGTTGCCATGGAACTTCTTCATGATGAACCCTCCGTGCGATCGATAGTGATATACTGTATAGGTTATATACAGTGTATCACAAATTTACGAAGCGGGACTCAGGCGGGGCTTCTCAGTATCGCAGATCTCTCTCCGTGCACCGATCCGATGGTTAAGATCTAGATGATTTTTCACACAAAAATATTGCGCCTACCACGAAAATTCCAGTTTTGTACGATTTTTCGTACAACGCGGGCCGCCGTTTTGATATTCTGCCCGATTTGTACGATTAATCGTTCAAAACAGTCCCATATGACCAATCAGGCATAAGTTTTGTACGATTTATCGTACAACGCGGTCAGTACCACACTTCCGTTGTGGTCGGGCATAGCCCTCAACTCGTTTTGATCGGCAGCCGCACCGTAAAGGCCGTGCCTTCGCCCGGCTTGCTGCTGGCCTCGATGTCTCCCTGATGCATGCCGATGATCGTACGCACGATGGACAGCCCCAGACCGCTGCCGCCCGCTGAGCTGGTGCGTGACGGATCCGCCTTGTAGAAGCGCTCGAAGATCCGCGGCAGATCCTCTTCCGCGATCCCGCAGCCCGAATCTGCGATCCGCACGACCGCTTGCCCCTCCTGGTGCACAAGCGACACACGAATGCTGCCTCCGTCCGGCGTGAACTTAATCGCGTTATGGAGCAGGTTCACCCATACTTGACTCAACAGATTCTCATCGGCTCGGATCTCGAACGCCTCGGCTTCTAAGTCCATTTCTAGCTGCTTCGCCTGCCACTGCGGTTCATGCGCGAGGATGATCGCCCGCAGCTGCCGATCCAGCCGGTAGACGGACGGCTGGATGCCGTTCCCTTCCGAATCCAGAATCGCGAGCTTCAGCAGGTTATCGCTGAGTCTTGATAACCGGACGCATTCGGTCTCGATGATGTCTAGATAGCGATTCCGCTGCTCCTCCGTTAAGCCGCCATTCTTGATCGCCCTTGCGAAGCCGATGATGGAAGTGAGCGGCGAGCCGATCTCATGCGAGACATTCGAGATGAACTCCTGCCGCATCGCTTCCATGGCTTGCAGATTCGCCGCCATGTCGTTAATGCTGATTACCAGCTTGACGAACGGGTTCTTCTGCTGCCTCTTCAACTGCCCCCGGCCGTACCCCAGGTCAAGATTGACCCGGTAATCGCCTGTCGAGATTCGTCTTACGGCATGGATCAGCTCGTTCATGAAGAACTCCCGTTCACCATGGACGAGAGGACCAATGAGCGCAGCTCCGATCAGGAACAAGAATAAGCCCAGCGTTCCGCTCATCATGAAGCCGATCATGTCATGCGGATGCCAGCCCGTAGACCGGTAGACAGCGTTCATGATCGTGTAAGCAAGCGCCCAGCTTAGGAATAACAGCGCGAGGATGCCCAGGACAGCCACGATGCCTTTAATGGGACTGACACCTGGCTTCATACGATCACTTCCAATCGATACCCGAGACCGCGAATCGTACGGATTCGAAAAGCATGCCGTTCCTCCGGAAAACGTTCGCGCAGCCGCTTAATGTGTACGTCAACCGTTCGCTCGTCACCCTCATAGTCGAACCCCCATATTTTCTCGATCAGCTCGTCGCGGGTGAAGGTTTTGCCAGGGAAGCTGGCCAGCTTGAAGAGCAATTCGAATTCCTTGCGCGGCATCGCAATCTCTTGTTCTTCAATGCGGCATTCGTAATGACGGCTGTTCAGCGTTACGTTGCCTAATTGCAGGATCTGCGATGCCGTGATCCGATAACGCTTGAGCAGTGCCTTCACCCGCGCGATGAGCACCAACGGATCAAACGGCTTCACCAGATAATCATCCGTCCCTAGCTCGAAGCCCTTCACGATCTGCGACGTCTCCCCCTTGGCCGTGAGCATCAAGAGCGGCATCTCATAATGTTCGCGCAGCTCCCGGCATAAGGTCCATCCGTCCATGCCCGGCATCATGATGTCGAGGATCACCAAGTCGACCTGCGTCTCCTCAAGAACGCGCATTGCGCCTTCCCCTTCAGACGCCTCAACCACGTTCCAGCCTTCTTGCTGCAGAAAATGTCCGACCATTTCGCGTATATGCGGATCGTCATCGACGACTAAAATCTGCGTCATTGGCATTCGCCTCCAGCTTCTTATGTGTAACTCACGTCCTCCGCATATAAGCGCGTACGGTAAGCGGCGCGAAGACCGCCACGATCGCGGCAGCGCCTATGAGGGAGAGGACGGCATCCCCGCCGAATGTTCCCTCATTCGTCAATTCCCGTACGGCCGTGACGAGATGCGAGACCGGGTTAATCTCCACGAACACCTGCAGCCAATCGGGCATTGTCTCGACAGGCACGTAAGCATTCGAGAGGAAGGTCAGCGGGAACAGCACCAGCATCGAGATGCCTTGCACGCTTGAAGCCGTCCGTGCAATGACGCCGAAGAACGCGAAGATCCAGCTTATCGCCCAAGCGCACGCAATGACGAGAATCGATGCATACACGATAGATTCGAAGCCCCCGTCAGGCCGGTATCCCATCAGATAGCCTACAAGGAAGGTCAGCGCTGTCGCCAGCGTGTATCGGACCGTATCGGCCAAGAGTGCTCCCGCGAGCGGCGCGATCCGCGCGATCGGCAGCGACTTGAACCGATCGAACACGCCTTTATCCATATCCTCCCGCAGCTGAACGCCGGTAACCATCGATGTTGTGATAACCGTCTGCACGAGTATGCCCGGAATGATGATCGGCAGATAGCTGAGCGTGTCGCCCGAGATTGCCCCGCCGAATATATAAGTGAACATGAGTGTGAATACGATCGGTTGAAAAGTGACATCGACCAGCTGCTCAGGCGTATTCCGAAGCTTCAGCAGACCGCGATAGGCCATCGTGAGCGAATTGCGAATCGTCTGCGCGAAGCTTGTGCGGTTCTTCAGCTGGCGAGCGGCACTCGATTGCGTGATAGGCGTACTCATGCGAACACCTTCTTTGCCGCTTCATTGGTCTCGATCGCCTCAGCCGTATCTTCTACGCCATGGCCTGTAATTGTAAGGAAGACCTCATCCAGTGTCGGCTTCTGCACGCTAAGCTCGGTAAGCTGGATTCCGGCCTCGCGGATGGCAATCAGCAGGTCCGCTACGCGGTCGGCATTCGACAGCTGCGATGTTATCTTCAGTGCTTCCGGCGATACTGCCGCTTGAACATGAAGAACTTGCTCGATGATCCGACGGACTACTGCGAGATCCCGCTCATGGTTGACCCGAAGCTGCATCGAAGACGTGCCGATCGATCCCTTCAGCTCATCTACCGTGCCCTCCGCTACGACGCGTCCTCGGTCGATTACCGCTACACGGTCTGCCAGTTCGTCCGCTTCCTGTAAGTATTGCGTCGTCAGCAGCACGGTCGATCCTGACTGAACCAGCCGGCGAATCGTTCCCCACATCTGATTCCGCGTACGCGGATCCAGCCCTGTGGTCGGCTCATCCAGGAAGATGAGCGGAGGCTGCGCTATGAGGCTCGCCGCCAGATCCAGCCTGCGGCGCATGCCGCCGGAGAAATGCTTCAGCGGACGCTTCGCCGCTTCCGATAAGCCGAACTCTTCGAGCAGCTCGGCCGCCTTCTTGCGCGCTTCGGCACGGCTTAGCCCTAACAGCCTCGAGAAGATGACCAGATTCTCGGTCGCGCTAAGCGACTCGTCAACCGATGCGTATTGACCGGTCACACCGATCAGCTGGCGCACGATCTGCGGCTCCTTCATGACGTCATGCCCGAAGATGCGCGCCATGCCGGCATCTGCCCGCAGCAGCGTGGCCAGCATTCGGATCGTCGTCGTCTTCCCTGCCCCATTCGGTCCAAGCACGCCGTAGATCGAACCGGAGCGAACGTTCAGGTCCACGCCGTCCACAGCATGCTTGTCGCCGAATATTTTTACCAGTCCACGTGCTTCCACGGCCCATTCGCTATGTCCTGATCCCATGCCGTGCCCGTAACCATTATTCATTCTTCATACCTCCCTATGTCCTGACCGTCATGATCGGCCACATAGGGAATGGTACATCGCTAATATGAACGGAGTATGAACAGCTGCGTGAGCATGAACCTAACCTTGTTGGATACGCATAACCGCCCCGTCTATCGTGCACAGGTAGAGCTCACCTGACGCATCGATCCCGAAAGAGGAAATGTTCAGACCGGATTGAAGCAATGTCTTGTTCTGAACTTCCCTTCCCTCTTCCTTAAGCGCCCAGATCGTGCCGGTTCCGAAGTCCGCATAGATATACGAGCCCGCAATTTCGGGCAGCGCGTCGCCTCGGTACACATATCCTCCTGTAATCGAGACGCCCAAGTCACGGCCATACGTGTAGAGCGGCTGCTCCAACCCTTGCGTCTCGCAGCCGTCTGCCGGGTTGTAACAGGCCGTACCTTCTTGGACGCGCCAGCCGTAGTTCCCGCCGCGCTCGACGATATTGATCTCCTCGAATCGCTGCTGCCCTACATCTGCTACCCACAGCTTCCCGGTAGCGGTGTCGAAGCTGAATCGCCATGGATTCCGCAGCCCATAGGCATAGATTTCTGGGGATCCCTTGCCGATGAACGGGTTATCGTCCGGTATGCCGTATTCGTTGCCGTCCTGCCTCGCATCCACGTCGATCCGCAAGATTTTACCGAGCAGGGAATTAAGATTCTGGCTGTTATTGTGCGGATCGCCGCCGCTCCCGCCATCGCCTGTCGCGATGTACAGATAGCCGTCCGGGCCGAAAGCCAGCTGTCCCCCGTTATGATTCACGAAGGGTTGCTCGATCGCGAGAAGTTGTCGCTCAGACGCAGGGTCCAGCAGCTCGGGACGTTCTCGATCCGATTCGAATCGGGCGATGATCGTATGCGTAGCGGTCGTGTAGTTCACGTAAGCCTCGGTCGGACGCTTGGGATGGAAAGCGAGACCGAGCAAGCCTTGTTCGTTGCCGTCATGATGGACGCGGTCCGTAAGATCCAGTACTAAGGTCGGTGCTTGCTCCGGGTCGGCGATATTCACGCTGCGTATACGGCCTGGCTGTTCAACGATGTACATACGTTCCTGTTGGTCGCTCCGATGTGCAAGGCCGACAGGCTTGTCGAATGCGTGGGTGTTGACTAGCGGCTGGAGCGAAATGCTAGCGGAAGGTTGCTCGGTAATCGGCATACTCGGCGTATTACTGGAATTGCTGCATGCGGACAATGTCAGCAGGCTAAGCAAACACAGCCATGCTAGTCTGCGCGGGATCGTCATATCGTGCACAGCCTCCTTATTCAAGAAAGTCATCTTAAGGTCAAATAGGCTTCCATTAATTTCAATCATAGCATGATCGAATGCGGCATTAACAGTCAGGTCGTGTTAAGATGGACTAGAATGATGCCAAGCTAAAGGCAGGTACATGTATCATGATCTATCTAAGAAGTTTCAAGCTTTCATCGCTAAGTGATCGGAACCCGAACGCATACCCTTACAACGTACTCAGAAAACTGACAGGCGAAGCCATTGTTTTCAACCGCGTTACGGTCCTATACGGCAGCAACGGATCAGGCAAATCGACTTTGCTGAACCTCATCGCTAACAAGCTCAGTATTACGGGGGCCGAATCCTATAATCCTGCCTATGGCAAATACTCGCTGCAGTACTTAGCAGAATGCTCGTACGACTTAGAGGAGCAATTAGATGGGGGATCGTGCCAGATACCGGCTGACAGTCTGTATTTGAAGAGCGAAGATATTCTGTATGAGATCAAAAAAATTCAACAGGAAGCCATTCTGCGCGAGGGCTATGTGTATCAGCAAGCAAAGCTCGGTTATACGAAGGAGCAATTGGATGACCTGAAGCGATCGCAGAAGCTGTACCAGCAGATCGAGATCATGAAGTTCGCGAACGAGAAATATTCGAACGGCGAGACTTCCATGCAGCTATTCGATAAGCATCTTGTCCCGAACGCACTTTATCTGCTCGATGAGCCAGAGACATCGCTGTCTCCTGTTAACCAACTGAAATTGGCAGAGGAGATCAACAATCTCGCAAGGTACTTCGATTGCCAGTTCATCATTGCGTCGCATTCCCCCTTCATGCTGGGAACGCTTGAAGCCATCATTTACAATCTCGATGCGCCTCAGCTGCGCGTTACGCAATGGACAGAACTCGAGCATGTACGAATGTTCTACGACTTTTTCCAAGATCGCAAGCATGAATTCGATTAAGACTAATCATAGGCGCTATGCGAATGATACAATGGGGACACGCTCCAAATCGATGAACGAGGTGAACACGCATGAGTACATGCAATATCGACCATACCCATGATGAGGTAAGGGCTAAGCTTGAGAGTCAAAGGGATTTCCTTCCGGAACCATTATACGCGCAGATTGCAGGCTATCTACAGCACGCTCGCAGTCAGGAAGAACGCAATGCCTTATTCCACCTCCTGAAAAAATACGATCTCTCCACAAGCGAAGAACAGGAAAGTCGAAACCGCAGCATTACACAGTTGATAGCGAGGTAAGAGTTGAAGACATTACCAGATGTCGGGACTTTGAATCGAACCTACATATTCGTATCGATAGATTTTTCCGGATGCGCCTGAAGGAACTGCACGGAACTTGCCTTTGACCACAAGATTCCGGCAGTGCTTGATCACGGTTTGTTTATGGAGGTCCAGCTCCTTGGCCGCCTTCGACGGGCTGACGATACGATTCTGCCGAATGGCAAGCCGCATCAACTCGCGTTCGATCCTGTTATAGTCGCGGCGGGCATGGTTATCGTTCTCATCAGCCGCAGCAAGATAGGGGCCTAGGATGCCTCGGACGATAGACAATACGAATGAGGGATTCTCCTTCAGCTCGTCTAACGATATACAGGTCACTTGGCATTCCTGCGACTGCAGATACATCGCTCGATTCAGGTCCAGCCGATATTTCGAACGCTCCTTGCCATGCGATCCGAAATCCATGATCTCGAATACAAACCGCAGACGTCCCATAATCCATACGAAATCTGCATAGTAGGAACGACCGCGCCAGTCTTTGACTTCATATTCCGGATGCAGCCCATTAAAATGCCCCATCAGATTCCACCATATGGCCTCGGCAAACAATCGATTGCCAAAACCCTGCCCCCTTGCAAGAGCATCCCGATGTTCGCCCCGCCGCTTCGACAGATGATATTGGATCCATTTCTCATACTCAATCTCGTACCCCACTTTCTCACCCTCTCTGCGCATGCAAAAAGCCCCGATCTCCCACCATTGGAGGGATGACCGGGGCGTGCTTCGCCACAATTAGTAATCGACTGCCTCTATTTTAACTTACGCTGAATGCCTACGCAATCTTTACTTCCATTCGCGCTCTGACTTTAGATGTTTTTTCGTACAAAGGACACGCAGACACGGTTATCGCGAGGTTTTGTATGTTTTTTCGTATAAAAATTATCGGGAGACCTTAATAATGCGATTTCTATACGATAATTCGTACAAAGTGCCACGTTTTTTGGCCAAACCGGTACAATTTGTACGATTTTTCGTTCAAAACAGGTCGATTTCGTCGAATTGCATGAAAGTTGTACGATATATCGTACAACTTTCAGCTCAGACTCTATTATCGCAACAAAAAAACCCAGAGCACGTGCTCCGAGCTTAGCGTGATTGTGAAGAATGGTCGGGACGACACGATTTGAACATGCGACCCCCTGGTCCCAAACCAGGTGCTCTACCAAGCTGAGCTACGTCCCGTTAAACAATAAAACGCACC
>JAEWJS010000138.1 GCA_023386495.1 Bacillota bacterium
ACGTATGCGTGCACACGACGATGCGTGAGGCGAACGATCGCGGCTATGAGTGTCTCGTCTTGGAGGACTGCACGGGGGCGACCGACCTTGGCAATCATGCAGCTGCGCTGAAAATGGTAACGATGCAAGGCGGCGTGTTCGGCAGCGTATCGAGCTCCGGCGCGGTGATCGAAGCACTGCGGGCGTATGCAGAGCAGGATGAATAGAAGCGCTTCAGACTAGCGAAGAGAGGCGGATGAGCATAGTGGCGCATACCGTAGAGTTGCCCTCGATTCTCACGTTCGAAGGGCTGGGGGATATGTATCGAAGCAAGGCGTTGACACCGGAGGCGGTCGTGGCCGGGTTGATTAGGCGGGCTGCGGGGGACGCGGATCGGAACATATGGATCGCGGGACCGTCGCTGGAGATCGCGGGACCTTACCTGGAGCGGCTCGGTTCCCTGGATCCGGACCGCTATCCCCTATGGGGCATTCCATTCGCAATTAAAGACAACATCGATCTGGCCGGCGTCGCGACGACGGCAGGCTGCCCCGATTACGCGTACACGCCTCTTTCGCATGCGGCTGCCGTCGAGCGGCTGATCGAAGCCGGCGCGATCCCGATCGGCAAGACGAATCTGGATCAGTTCGCGACGGGGCTGGTCGGTACGCGCAGTCCTTACGGCGAGACGCACAACGCGCTGCGCCCCGAGCTGATCAGCGGCGGTTCCAGCTCGGGATCGGCGGTAGCAGTCGCCAGCGGGCACTGCGCGTTCGCGCTCGGCACGGATACGGCGGGGTCGGGGCGCGTGCCTGCGGCGCTTAACGGGCTGGTCGGCTTCAAGCCGAGGCTCGGGGCCTGGCCGACCGAAGGTGTCGTGCCGGCGTGCGCGAGCTTGGACTGCGTGTCCGTCTTTACGCATGCGCTAGGCGATGCAGCCCTTGTGGACAGTGTTGTGAGAGGCTATGCGGCGAACGACCCGTGGTCGCGAGAATTGCCCCGGCTAACGCCGCGGGTGCCGAGTCGAATCTGCTTGCCACGCGAGACGCCGCAGTTCTTCGGGCCGTATGCGGCTGAATACGAGGCTGCCTGGTTGGCTGCGGCAGAGCGTCTAACGCATATGGGGCTGCCGGTCGAGCGCATCGACACGCAGTTGTTCGATCAGGCCGCCTCAATTCTATATGACGGACCGTGGATTGCGGAACGATGGGCGGCACTGGGGCCGTTCGTGGAGGCGCATCCCGGCAGTGTCCATCCCGTTACCGAGCGCGTACTGCGTTCAGGGGCGAGCGAATTGCACGGTGCGGCTGACGTCTTCCGTGCGATGCATAAGCTGCAGCACCTTCGGCGGCAGACGGCTGAGCTGCTGGCTGACGCAGTGCTGGTCATGCCGACGACGGGCGGCACCTGGACGCGCGAGCAACTGCGCGCCGATCCGGTCGCGGCGAACAGCGCGCTGGGCCGCTACACGAACCATTGCAATTTGCTGGACCTGGGCGCGATAGCGGTTCCGGCAGGTAATGCTGCCGAGGGCGTGCCGTTCGGCATAACGCTGTTCGCGCTGGCGCAGGACGAGGGGCTTGCCTATGAGATGGGCCGCCTGTTCGTCAACGGCGAGGAGGCCGCAGCGACAATCGCCGCTTCGCCGCCGTCGCCGGTCGAGTCGACGCTTGTGGCGGTATGCGGTCTCCATATGCGTGGGTATCCGCTGGAGAAGCAGATGCTGGGGTGCGGCGCGACCTTCGTCCGCGAGGCGCGTACGGCAGCGAAGTATCAGCTCCTGAAGCTGCCGACCGAACCGGCCAAGCCCGGACTGATTCGGCTGGCGGAGGGCGGCTGTGCCGTCGAACTGGAGCTGTGGGAGATGCCGCTTGCAGCGTTCGGCGGCTTCGCGGCCTCGATACCGGCACCGCTCGGAATCGGTAAGGTGCAGCTGGAGGACGGCGCCGAGGTGTCGGGCTTCATCTGCGAAGGCTTCGCGGCAGCCGACGCCGAGGATGTGACACAGTACGGCGGATGGCGTTATTTGCCGACCCCGCGATAAGCCGTGCGAGCGAGTCCCGTTTTTCCATCGGACGATGGGGAAACGGGGCTTTTTCGCTGTTTGGGGGTTATGCGACTTAAGAGCCATTTTCGCGGCAGAGACGGTATATGGGTCTGGTCGTTCGACACGATTATACGGGATTCTCCATAGAATCGCGCGATGTCCGGGACGGAACGCCGCACGATTGACGGGCGGCCGTCACGAGCGGCTTGGCGGTGACAATTCTGATGACAGCTCGTCACTGGTCGAGCCCTCTCTATTTGTCTATTGTAGGGACGATAGCAAGATGAGAGGGGAGAATCGGCGTGATCGAGTGGAATAGAGCGCGCAGACTAGGGATAACGCGAGCATGGCGGAAACGGATTGCCGTCCTGCTCGCGACGGCGGTGATGGCGACGAGCTTGCAGCTAACCGCATTTGCTCAGCCTGCAGATGAAGGGCTCGACCCGGAGCTGCAGGCACTGATGGAGCAGCTGTTCGGGGAAGAGGGGCAGCCTGGGATGGAAGGGGGGCCGCCGCAGGAGGAGCCGACTGTCACCGAGGAGGTGTATGATCCGGAAGCAGTAGAGGCGGCGCTTCTTGCCGGCGGCGGACTGGAGCGAATCAGCGTAAGCGCGGACGGCAGTGCGCCGACCGGCGACAGCCGCGCATCGTCGCTGAGCGGAGACGGAAGGTATGTGGCGTTCGTCTCGGCTTCCGCGAACATTACGGCGGGCGATACGAACGGGTTCCAGGATGTGTTCGTTCGTGACCGCGAAGCGGGCGTGACGAAGCGCATCAGCTTAGGTGCGGGAGGCGTTCAGGCGAATGGCCACAGCTATGCGCCGATGATCAGCATGGACGGGGCTTATGTGCTGTTCAGCTCCAAGGCGACCAATCTGATCGCCGGTGACACGAATCAGCAGGAGGATCTGTTCCTGTACCGCGAATCGACAGGGCTGGTGGAACGGATCGCGGAGCGCGTGCCGGGCTCTGAGTACGGCGGGCACGGGAGTCCTTACCAGATCAGCGCGGATGGGCGATTTGCAGCCTATGTCGGCGTTCGCAGCCCTCAGACGGCGAGCTATGACATTCTGCTCAAGGACCTTACGACCGGCAAGGTGAAGCTGGTCGCGGCGCAGACGTATCTGTACGACAACTGGAGGGCGCGCGTGTCGATGAGCGCGGATGCGCGGTACCTCGTATTCGAATCGTTCCAGCGCGAGCTGACGTTGGACGATTATGGGCCGTATCATCAGAATTATCGCGATGTGTTCCTATACGACACTGCGCTGGACGAGTTGAAGCGGATCAACCGCTCGCCGGCCGGCGTCAGCGCGAATCAGTACAGCCAATATCCGATTATTAGCGCGAACGGGCGGTTCATCGCGTATCAATCGCTGGCGAGCAACCTGGGGCCGTCGGATTCGAACGGCGTCTTGGACATCTATGTCTACGACCGGGAATCCGGCACGACGGAGCTCGGCAGCGTGCGCAGCGACGGCACGCAGGGGCAGGGCGATGCGTACGACGCTTCGCTGAGCGGGGACGGCCGCTATCTGTCGTTCCATACGAGCAATGCATATGACGAGAGCGACACCGGCAATCTGCCGGACGTGTATGTCAGGGACCGCATAGCCGGCACGACGACGCGCATCAGCACGGCGTACAACGGCAGCAGCGCCAATGGGGAGAGCGTTCGCGCGACGCTAGCGACGGATGGCTTGTCCATCGCCTTCGAGTCCCGTGCGTCCGATTTGTTGGAGACGGCGGAGACCGATAGCTTCTACGACATCTACGTCGCTCCGCTGGAAGGGGCCGGCGGATCTGCGCCGGAGTGGCCGGCAGAGGTGCTGCCGAGCGCGGCGCCTGGCGCGGCATATGTGGCGCTGACCTGGCCGGAAGTGCCGGGAGCGGCTTATTACAAGGTGCTGCAGGACGGCAAGCTGGCCGCGATCATCAGCGAACCGCGGTACGCTGCGGCAGGTCTGGCGCCGGGGACCGCACACACGTACCGCATCGCGGCGGGAAGCGCGGACTATCGCTGGTCCGCTTGGTCGGGCGAAGTGTCCGCGGTGACGCTTGCGGAGCGGGAGACGACCCCGCCGGATAACGGAAGTGTCACGGTATCCGCTCAGCCGGGTCTAATTGAGGCGGACTGGACGCTGCCGGATGATCCGGACGTTGTCGGCGCCAAGCTGATCTGGCGAATCCCCGGATTCGCGGCACGCGAATCCGCGCTCTATCCGAAGCACGTCGCCCGGGCGACGATTCCGAACCTCATGAACGGCGAGTACTATGAGGTGCGGCTCGCGGTCGTAGACGGCGATGGGAATCGTTCGTTCGGCGTATGGCAGTCGGTCATCATTCCGCCGGGACCGGCCCTCGTCCGGATGGATACGAGGGCGGAGGACGGACGCGCTGCGCCGGGCGACGCCCACATTGAAGGGGTTACTGCGGATGGCCGCTATACGCTGTTCCTGTCCGATGCGCCGGATCTTGCCATATCAGACACGAACGGCAAGCGCGACGTGTTCCTGTATGACCGGCTGAGCGGCGCGGTGCAGCTCATCAGCCGCACCGCATCGGGAGCTGCAGGCAACGGCGAGAGCCGGGATGCCTCGATTAGCGATGACGGACGATACATCGTCTTCGCTTCAACCTCCAGCGATTTGACGGGAGACACGGACACGAACGGCCAATACGACGTGTTCCTGTACGACCGGGATACGAACGGCAACGGTACCTTCGACGAGGAGAGCGACGTATCGATCACGCGGCTAAGCACGGCTTGGGAAGGCGGACAGGGCAACAGCTCCAGCTTCGGTCCGGCCATCAGCGGCGACGGCAGCAAGGTCGTGTTCTTCACGGGGGCCAGGAATCTCGTGCAGCAGCCTCCTCCGGGCACGACGTACAACGTCAGCTACGACATGGAGTCGAGGGAGCTTGCGCCGATCCTGCTGCCTGGCGGCGTGCCACTCGACGCATCGGATGTCGAGCTGAATGCGGACGGTACGGTTATGGTCTTCAGTGAATACGAATCGCTGCTTCCGGAGGATGGCAACGGCTCATTCGACATCTATCTCTACGATGCGGCAGAAGAGACGCTAGAGCTCGTTACCAGCAGCGCTGTGCTCGGTCACAGCTCGGCCAGCGGCGCAGTCGTCGACGATAGCGGCCGTTACGTGGCCTTCTCGATTAACCGCAACATTCGTCCGTACTCGCAGGTGTATGTCTATGACCGCGAGGCGGACGGGGACGCGAAGTACGAGCTGATCAGCGTCGTTCGGCCGGGGGCGGAGGCATCGATGCACAGCACGACCCCGGATATTAGCGGGGACGGCCGGTTCGTCTCCTTCCAATCCAATGAGTCGGGTCTGGTGGAGAACGACAAGGATCAGTTGACGAACATATTCATTCGCGACAGGGTCGCGCAGCAGACGATGCTGGCGAGCCGGCCTTACGATCCAGCCGTCACTCCGACCGACTACGCGGGCGGAGCCCGAATGAGCGGGGACGGCAGCTGGATTGCCTACAGCAGCAACGCCGTCAACATGGTGCGGGGGATGGAGCGTTATCGCCCGGGCCTGTACCTCCAGATGACGACCGTCATTGTGTCGGAGGCCGTCTGGCCTTCGGGCAGCTCCGTGAACGTGAAGGCATCCGGCAGCGACTACGCGACGCTGGAATGGTCGCCGGCGACAGGTGCGGAAGGCTACCGAATATTCGGGGCGGGGGAGCCGATCGACGGGGATGAAGGCATACTGGAGAAGACGATAACGGACCTCGAGCCGGATACGGACTATCTGTTCACCGTACAAGCAATGGATGCGAGAGGGATATGGACGACCAACGGTCCGTCCGTCGCGTTCAAGACGCCGGCCTCGGCTGGCCTGGCGGAGCTTGCCGTCACGCAGCAGAGAGGCGGCGCAATGCTCGAATGGGGGGATCGCCCGAGCGGCTCGAACGAGGTAACGGGATTCCGCATCATGCGCCGGACGGCTGACGGCCCTGCAGAAGCGCTGGCGACAATCGAAGACCCGACGGTCCGATCGTACACGGATACGACGGCCGAGCCGGGCAGGATGTACGTGTACGCGGTATACGGCATTGATGCAGGAGGCTCGGAGACGCCGTACACGATCGAGCGTAGCTTCACGCTGACGTCGTTCGCAATCGAGGGCTTCTACCACACGATGTCGCTATACTTCCGTAAATATGCGGCTATAGGCGAACAAGTGAATCTTGTCATGCAAGTTCGGGACGCCGATGCCGCGTGGGCGGAGCTGGCGTATGAACTGGAGGATGGAAGCTTGACCACGGTGAGGGCCGAGCTGACATCGCAGACTGCATCCGATATTGCCCGCGGGCAGTCTGCCATTCCGGCGGAAGCGGTTCGGCTGACGGCCATCCGCGGTTTCGCGGAGCGGGACGGGGAGCAGGCGGAGGCGAGCAGCCTGGCGGCTCCGGTGCAAATCGGCGGCTCCGTGACGGTTGCCATTACCGGCGATGTCGCGCTGCCGTATGACGCGACGTTGACCATCAGCAGCGCAGCGCAGCGGGCTTCCCAGACGGTTACGATCGGCGAGGCGCGTCGGTTGACGTTCGTGGGGCTGCCGGCCGGAGAAGATTATACGCTCCGGTTGCTCTCCACCGGAGGCGTGGACGTGCTGGGTGATGCGGGCGTGCCGCCCGTATCTGTAGCATGGGGGCGCATGGCCGAGACCGACGCAGAGCCGGTACTGCCTGCGAGCCTGAGCATCACGGTGTTGGGGCTGCATAATTACGCAGCCAAGGATATCGCCGTGTTGCTATCGGATGAAGAGGGACGTCCGCTCGCAGCCGGCGTCACGCCGCCGCACGGACAGCTGGAGTTCGGACCGCTGAGGGGCATGATCGGGAAGACGGTCGTCGTGCGGGCGAATTCGCCGGACACGCGGTTCGTTGCGGCCGAAGTCCGCGTCCCGCTTAGCAGCGGGATCAATCGGCAGACGATAACATTATCGCGCGATGTGAATGCCGCATTGGATGGGAAGGTCTACCAAGAGGACGGCACGCCGCTGCAGGGTGCGGTCGTCACGGCATGGATGGACGGCATCGCCTATAAGGCAACATCCGGCCCGGACGGCTCCTATTCGATGAGCCTGCCGAGTGGATGGGCCACGGTCCAGGCGATGGCGCCGGATGGCATTACCGTTGCTTCCGTAATCTATAGAGCGATCGAGGTGGGCAATCAGACGCAGGACATTACGTTCAACAGGAAGCTTCCGGCGGTCGTGAAGGTTAATCTGTATACGCAATCCGGAGACGGGGCGTGGGTTGGACCTTATGTGTTGGATTGGCGAGAGCAGGTGCACTTTCACATCCGGGCCGACAAGCCGGAGCGGACAAGAGTCGACTTCGGCGCTATGGCGCTGGAGGCGGAGCCAGGAGAGACTGTGCGCATCTGCGCGAACGGCCGAGAAGGCAATTATTCCGAGGCATGCGCAGAGACGATTATTGACGACAATCGACGAGGCACGGTCGAGTTAAGGCTGCGCGATACGCACGTGAAGATCACCGGCAGACTTACCAACCTGCAGACAGGGAACGCTCGGTATGACTACCGCCTCTACGAGATCACCGCAGAAGGATATCGGAGAGCCGCGTTTTCCGGTTCGCTCTACGAGGCTGCATTCGAGTTGAAAATGCAAGGGGATCGCAACTACGAGCTGATGATTCAGAGCATGGATGCGAGCCATAGCGTCGTGCGCTATTTTGAAGCGACCAGCGGGGGCCGCATCGATCTGGGCGAGGTTCCGCTTGAGCCGGCGGGAATACTGACCGGCAAGGCCGGCAATGTCGTCTGGATTGGAGGCGGTAAGCCGGCGGCCGGAGGTACGGCCCAAGTACGCGCGACCTATTACCTTACAGGCGGAGGCCCGCAGCTGTCCGATGCGGTCGCGGTGCTGGATGTGCCGGCCGATACGGAGCTGGTGCCGGGTACTGTGATCTTGAACGGGAATGCGGTGGAGCCTGTCCTGCAAGACGGGCGGTATACTGTGCCGATTGGTACGATCGTGAACTACAAGATCGGTTCGCTGCAGTATGAGCTGCGAATTGCCGACGACCCCGTCTCGAACCTGCTTCTGCTCGAGCCATCGATTCGCTTCAGGCGTGGCAGCGTTACGAGGGAGGAAGCAATTGGCAGGGCCGAAGCCGATCTGACGCCGGTAACGCTGAAGGCCCCCGGACGGACGGGGCAGCGCGACCTGAGCATATCGGGCTCCGCGCCGCCAGGCAGCCGCGTCACCTTGTACGAGGGCGACATTGCCGTCGGCGTGACTGAAGCGTCGCCGGCCGGGCTATGGTCGATCGCGGCGCATATTCCGGGCGAAGGCGCCACTGCCACCTGGCAGCTTCGCGCAGATGCGGAGCACGGGTCGGCGCGCTGGAGCAGCACGGTCGTCGCTGTGCGCTATGACAAGGGCTTGCCGGAGCCGATCGCGTTCACGATGCGCCAGGCAGACGGACGTCTCATGACGCTCGATCCGAACGGCGGCGAAGGAAGGTTTCCTTATGTGTTCGTGCCGGGCATGCCCATGACGCTGACAGTCGAGTTCACGGATCCGGAGCTGGTGGATAACGTCGCGTTCACATTCGGGGATCAGCGCATTCCGGCCAGTCTGCAGAAGGGCATTTTCCAAGCGGTTATCCCGAGCGTTAGCAGAGGTGCCGCGATCGGTCTGGACTATACCGAGAAGGAACCGGCTGCGAGCTTCGACGCACCGCCTCCTTCACCGGAGGAGATCAAGCGTCAGCTGCCGCCGAGCTTCCGGGACGCAAGGGCCGATTACGTCTACGTTTCGCCGCGTCAGAACGGCGGGACGTCGCAGTCGGCTTCCTACCGGGGCACGCTGCCGAACCCGAAGGGCGGCGCCCAACTCGATATGAACGCTTCAATGGTCGAGATGACGTACACGCCGAACCAGGCCGACCTCGATCGCGCCGAGCAGACAGGCGTTCCATTGTACGGCTTCCAGAATAGCGTGTCCTTCGAGAACGGGGAGCTTAGGGCCCAGTTGACGGGATACATTCCGGTGGACCGGTTCAGCCAAGGGCTCAGCGCCGAGCAGGCAGCCGCCGAGCTGCTTGAGGCTGTCGAGGCGAGCATCATGGTGAGTGCTGCATCGGGTAACAAGTCGTCCGGCAAGGTCAGCGCACTATCCGCCGGGCATGCAGTGAAAGTCGTCAAAGTGTCGGTCGGTCTCGCGATGCGGTCCACGGCTGGCGAGAACACGTGGAAGACGATCGATGCGGCCTACAGTCTGTTCGACGGAATGGGCGTGAGCGATACGCTGAAGGATCTGGAGCGGCTCATGGACAAGATCGCATTGAATTGCCGGCCGGACCTTGTGCCGATCTATATGGAGAGTATCATGCGCATCCGGAACCAGATGATCGCGGTTGAGGTGTTCAAGGCCGGATTGATGGTGGCGGGGGCGGTCTTCGGGCCGGCAACGTTCGGGCTCGGAACGATCGGACTGTTCCTGGCATCGAACATGATGGGCAAGGTGCTCGATGCGCAGGTCGCAGCGGCCATCACCCGACTCGACGAAGACGTGAGTGAATTCTGCAGCCCGCAGAAGAAGAAGCCGAAGCGGCCGCTCGCCGATCCGGAATGGATCTACGATCCGAGCGGGTACGTGTATGAGGTCGAGGAAGGCAATCGAGTGGAGGGCGTGACGGCGACTGTGCTGCGGTGGAATGAGCAGGCGGGTCGCTGGGATGTCTGGAATGCCGGCCCTTACGGGCAGATGAATCCGCTCCTGACCGACAGGGAGGGGCGGTACGCATGGGATGTGCCGGAGGGCAAGTGGAAGGTGCTCTATGAGAAAGAGGGCTATCTGCCTGCCGAGAGCGAAGAACTCATCGTGCTTCCGCCGCATTTTGACGTGAACATCCCGATGACATCGACCCTTCCTGCCAAGCCGGTTAAAGCATCGGCCTTACCGGGAGGTGCAGCCATCGAGCTGCTGTTCGACCGTCATGTGCGAAGTGAAGGTGCAGAGGAGGGACTGCTGGCTGTTGAGTCCGCGGATACCGGTGAAGCGGTGGAAGGCGAGTGGCGTCTGGTGGAGCCGGTAAGCGTCAACGGTACCGAAGCTTCCAAGCGGCTGCGGTTCATACCGAACGACTCGCTAGCAATCGGCGGCGTATATCGCGTGAAGGCAGAAGCGGCACTGCAATCGTACGCCGGCGTCCCGATGGGCAGCGATTACGAGGCCGAGGTCATCGTCACCGATACGGACACGGAGCCTCCGCTGCCGGTCGAAGCGCTGCATGCGGATTCCGATGCTGAGCGTACGTTGTTAACATGGCAGCTGCCTGACGATCCGGAGCTTGCGAAGCTGGAATTGCGCTACCATGCGGAAGGGGCGCAGGGCGAAGGCAGTACGGTCGAAGTTCCGCTCGACCAGCAATATGCGCTAGTTGAAGGGCTGAACGGGTCGACGAACTACGTGTTCCAGGTTCGCGCCTATGACGAGGCAGGCAATTACAGTACAGCGGAAGTGGCGTCTGCGACAGGACTCATCTCGCGAAGCGGCTTGGATGTTCTGCCCCCTGCGGAGCTTGGGGAGCTTGACGCGAAGCCGGGATCGACTGCGATCGAGCTGACCTGGCACGATCCGGACGATCCGGATCTCGCTGCCGTCCATCTGCAGTGGGCGAAGCGGGGCGAGCCATTCGAAGGTGAGCCTGCTGTCGTAGGCAAGGGTGAGGGTCGCTACACGATAACCGGATTGGCGCCGTCCACAGCATACGAAATTCGCCATTGGACGATCGACGTGAGCGGCAATGCTTCCACCGTGGGATCGCTGTTCGTCACGACGACGGCAGCAGCACCTGGAGGCCCTTCCGGTCCGATCGGGGGCCCGGTCGGCCAGCCTAGCGCCGATTCGGACACGGAGAGCGCTGAGCTTGGCGAAGAGGCTGTCGACATCAGCCTGTTCGACGGCAAGCTGCGGATCGCCGTGCCGGCTGGCGGTGCGGGAAGCGCGAAGAAGCTCATCGCGACCAAGCTCGGCGATCCGGCGAAACCTTCCGATAAGCGGCTGCGCTTGATGTCCGACGTGTTCGAGTGGAAGCTCGACAGCGGCGAAGCGCTTGCGAAGCCGGGGCGGCTGGCCGTGGCATACGATGAGGCGGCACTCGGAACGAGCGACTCCCGCAAGCTGGGCATCTATCGCTTGGAAGCGGGCGGCGTCTGGCGCTATGTCGGCGGCATTGTGGATCGGGAGCAGGGCGTCGTGGAGATGCCGACGATCCAGCCGGGCTTTTATGCCGTGCTGATCGCGGAGCACAGCTTCCCAGACCTGACCGGCCACTGGGGCCGGGCGGACATTGAGGTGCTGGCCGCACGCGGCATCGTGACCGGTGACCCTGGCGGCACCTTCCGTCCGAACGGCAATGTCACCCGTGCCGAATTCGTGAAGCTGCTGGCCGCGCTGATAAGCGAGGTGCCGACCGCGGCAGGCGGTTCGTTCACCGACGTGCCAGCGGATGCTTGGTATGCCGAAGCGGTAGCCAAGGCGCACGCGGCAGGCGTGGTCGTAGGGTCCGGAGGCAAATTCAGGCCGAATGATCCGATCTCGCGCGAAGAGATGGCCGTGATGCTCTACAGAGCGAGCGGATCGGGCGAGAGCCCCGCAGCGTCTCTTGCCGGCTTCCGCGACGGCGGCAAGGTGTCTCCTTGGGCCCGCGAGGCGATCGCATACGAGGTGCAGAGCGGTACGCTGCGCGGCAGCGACGGGCTGCTAAGGCCCGATGCCACCGCTACGCGAGCAGAGGCGGCGGCCGTATTGATCCGTAAGCTGGATGCGCTCGGCTTGCTCGTCATGCGATCAACCGAATAGAAGACATGCAGGAAGCTTGCGGGCCGTATCGGGTTCCGCAAGCTTCTTTGTCGTTGCGTTGTCCGGGATGCTGGGGGCTTGGCTGCCCCATCCGATAGGCAGCTTACATGCCCTCCCTCTTTTCCACTGATCCACGTTACAAACATGTGAGATATGGGACGTCGTCACAATGGAATGATGCAAACTATAGTCGCATTATATAAAGGAAAAGAACATGCGCATGCCATATAATAAGAATAGAGGTTGACGATGGGCAAATAGTGTTAGGTAAGTTGACGCAAACATAGGCTGAGGCGGTCCAGAAACAGGGTCAAGCGAAGGGAGGCGGTGAGGATGGAACAGACGAGAGCGGGGTTGTCGGTGACGGATTTGCTGCGGATACCACAATTCAAGGATGCGGTATTGTTAGGCGGCGCATCAGGCCTGTCGGAAGAGGTTAGCCGCGTGAATGTCATGGAGGTGCCGGATGTCGTCGATTGGGTTCGACCCGGAGAATTTCTGATGACGACGGGCTATCCTTTTCGGCAGGAGCCGGAAGTCATGGCCACGCTGATCGAGCAGCTAGCGGGGAAGGGCGTTGCCGCGCTCGGCATCAAGACGAAGCGGTATATCGACGCCGTGCCGGAGAACGCGATTCGCGCCGCCGACGACTGCGGGCTGCCATTGATCGAGCTGCCGCCGGACACGACCTTCTCGGATGTGGTCCGAGAGGTCATGGAGCGTGTACTCGTGCAAGAGTCCAAGCAGCTTGCCTTGCTTCAGTATCGTGTTCAACGACTATCGTACGTGCTTCTGCACGGTGACGGGCTTGATGCGTTCTTGCAATTGCTAGAATCGCTGGTCGATAATCCCGTGGCGCTGCTGGATGACCGCGGCCAGTGGACGGCATCGCCATCCGCGCAGGAGATATGCGAACAATTGGAAGCGGAGCATTGGCGCAGGCTGCGCGAGGATAGTCCGCGCGAGACGAGCTTCCTGCCCGCAGGCGACCGGAGCATCCGCGTATACTGCTCAGCCGATCAGGGCGGCGAGCGGCGGCATATGCTCCTCTTGTTCGAAGAACGGCAGGAGTTCAGCATCGTCGACTCGCTGACGATCAACTGGGCGAGCGAACTGGTCGGCTTCGAGATCAGCACCGCGCAGGCTCGCCGGAAGATCGAGGCGAAGTATATCGATCAATTCCTTCAGGATTGGATCGTCGGACGCATCGTCTCGCCGATCGATCTGCAGCTGCGCGCCGAGGCATGCGGCTGCCCGCTCGACGCAGGGATGGACTATCGGGTGGGCGTCGTTGCGGTTCAGGATCGGAAGCTGAGTGCGCCTGCTCTGCAGGAGATTGCACAACGGCTGAATTGGGAACGGACGGGCGGCGAGATGCGATGGACGGTCATCGAAGAGAATCTCGTCGTCGTGATTGCTTCGCCTAAGGATACCGCAGGAACCGGGAGCGGGTCGGATCGGCGGAAGGACGATGCCGGCGCCGGCGCTGCGGCCGCGCTGCGGCCCTTCCTGTTCGGGCGTGAGCGTGAGTATCGCGTATGCCTGGGTCGCACGGTCGCCGCGCGGGAGTCCGTTCCGACCAGCTACCGGGAGGCCAGAAGGGCCGCCGAGGTCAGCGCGGTCTGCCAGCTTCAGCAGGAGGTCGTCTCTTACGCGGAGCTGGGTACATACTTGCTGCTGTATCGGCTGCTCGGCACGGAGGAGGCGGAGGAGTTCAAGCGCAACTACCTGTTGCCGATTCTCGACTACGACAGCCGGAGCAGTCAAGGCGCGCTGCTCAAGACGCTTAAGACCTACTTCGAATGCAACGGCAACGTCAAGGAGACCGCGGATCGCATGTTCCTTCACTACAATACGGTGATCTACCGTCTTGACCGCATCAAGAATGAGCTCGGCATTCCGCTGGATCTGGCGGAGACGCGGCTGAGGCTGCAGTTAGCGATCAAGCTGCACGAGATCAAGGAGGCATAAGGATCCCGGCGGCAGAAGCGCTTCAGTAGCCGTCGGTCTTTCGTCCGGACTGTTCCGCAATCGCCGCGCCTTCCCTGGAAGACGCGCTGCCGAGATGAGTTGCATCCGTGTTGGCCTTCGCGAGCCCATCGGCTACCCGCCGCCCGTAGTCAGGGTCCGCCTGCGTAAAATGATGCAACATTCGCTCTTGAATGGACGGCGCGCACACCTTGAGCCCGTCGACGAGATTCGCGATCAGTTCATCGCGCTCCCAGTCCTCGAATCGCCGGTAGGTTTCGCCTGCTTGCAAGTAATCGTTCTTGCGCGGCAGCGGCTCCCGCACCAGCCGATCGTTGTAGGCCGGCTGATGCTCCTTGCCTGGCGATGGCGCTTCTTGAAGTCCGCCAAGCGAGGACGGCTCGTAGTTGACATGCGGATTCTGCCCCGGTGCCCGGTCGACGGAATAGGCCATCTGGCCATCGCGCTGGTTCGTCGCTACGCGCGTCTTCGGCGCGTTGATCGGCAGTTGCAGATAGTTCGTGCCGACCCGGTATCGCTGCGTATCGGAGTAGGAGAAGGTACGGCCCTGCAGCATCTTGTCATCGGAGAAGTCCAAGCCGTCCACGAGCACGCCCGTGCCGAATGCGGACTGCTCGACTTCGGCGAAGTAATTGTCCGGATTCCGGTCGAGCACCATGCGTCCGATCGGCAGGAAGGGGAACTGCGCTTGGTCCCACAGCTTCGTGTCGTCCAGGGGATCGTAATCGAGCTCGGGATGCTCGTCGTCGCTCATGATCTGAACGCACAGCTCCCACTCCGGATAGTCGCCCCGTGCAATGGCCTCGTACAGATCCTGCGTGGCATGGCTCGTGTTCTTCGCTTGGATCGCTTCGGCCTCCTGCTGCGTCAGGTTCTTGATGCCCTGCTTCAGGGGCTCCCAATGATACTTGACGAGAACGGCTTCGCCCTCTGCATTGACCCACTTGTACGTGTTGACACCCGAGCCTTGCATCTGCCGATAGTTGGCGGGGATTCCCCACGGCGAATAGACGAAGGTGACCATATGCGTCGCTTCCGGCGAATTGGACACGAAGTCGAAGAATCGTTCCGGGTTCGGCAGATTCGTCACGGGATCCGGCCGGAAGGCGTGGATCATATCCGGGAATTTCAGCGGATCGCGAATGAAGAAGATCTTCAGGTTGTTGCCGACGAGATCCCAATTGCCGTCTTCCGTATAGAACTTGACGGCGAAGCCGCGCGGATCGCGGACGGTCTCGGGCGAGTGGCCGCCGTGCACGACCGTCGAGAAGCGCACGAACACCGGGGTGCGCGTGCCGGCCTGCTGCAGCAGCTTGGCGCGGGTGTACTTGGCGATGGGCTCATCACCGACCTTGCCGTACGCTTCGAAGTAGCCGTGAGCGCCGGCGCCTCGCGCATGCACGACGCGCTCCGGGATCCGCTCGCGGTCGAAGTGGGACATTTTCTCCAGGAAGTGGTAGTTCTCCAGCGTGGAAGGCCCGCGTGCGCCGACCGTTCGAATGTTCTGATTGTCCGTGATGGGATGCCCCTGTCGATTCGTTAAGCGCATCTCTTGATCGTTGTTCTCCATTGCCGCTCTACACCCTCTCATACGCATATTCCGCTCTACTATTTGCCATTTTACGGAACGGTATGCATAAGTTAACGACGCAAAGAGCCGCCCCCCTCGAAGCGGGATGCGGCTCTTATGCGCGGCGCGATTAATCAAGGACGTCCGGCGATGCCGTACAGCAGCAGCTCTACCGTCCGTTCGATCTCTTCCTCTTCATCGATCGCGTGTTCCGGGAAGAGGATGACATGGGTGGCGATCATGCCGATCAGCATGCTGACCGATGCGCGAATGATACGCCACGGGGGCGCTTCGATCAACTGGCCGCGCTCCTGGAAATGGGCGATGATCTTCTCGAGGCGAACATAGACGATATTGGACATGACACCCTTTACCTGCTCCAGCAATTCCGGTTGAAAAGGGAGCTCGTGCACCAAGATGCGAATCAGCTTGACGTTCTTGCGCGCGAATGCGAGACGGTCCCGGGCGACGGCGCGGTAGAAATCTTCGATCCGTTCGTAGGGCATATCGAGCACCTTGGCGGCGAAGTCCCGAATGAGGAAGGGCGCGACGACCTTGGCCGCGATCGGGCCGGCAATCGAGAGAAGCAGCTCCTTCTTCGTCTTATAGTGCCGGAATATGGTGCCTTCCGCTACGCCTGCCTTCTGCGCGATTTCGCTGGTGGATGCGGCGGCGAACCCTTTTTCCGCGAAAATCTCGATGGCAGCCTCCAGAATGCGCACCTGCTTGTCGGTCTTCTTCTGGTCGTCAGCTTCCGTCAAGCGGATAATATCCTCCAGCCACTGCTCCTGCGTATCTGACATAGAGGATGGTCTCCCTTCAATAAATGGTTGACCTAAAGATACTATATCCGCCGATGCTTGCGCAACGCCAGTACATTGGCTGTCATGAAGAGCAGCGATAGGCCGAGCAGGACATACGCCTCCTGCGCGATGGCCTGCCAGCCCTCGCCTCGGATCATGACGCTTCGCAGCGCATCGGCACCGTACTTAAGCGGCGTGATGTACGCGATCCAGCTCAGCCATGGCGACATGCTGTCCAGATCGAACAGGCCGGAGAAGAACACCTGCGGCACGATGACGAGCGGGATGAATTGAATCAGCTGGAACTCCGAGTTGGCGAATGTCGACAGGAAGGTGCCGAAGCTGAGCGCCGTCACCGACAAGAGCAGCATGATCAGGATCACGTAGCCGAAGGAGCCCGCCATGAAGCTGCCGAGCGCGCCGATCGTGTAGCCGGCAATCAAGATCGCTTGCACGCTCGTGAAAATCCCGAAGCCGGCCATGTAGCCCGTGACGATCTCCCAACGGCGGAGCGGGGTGGCGAGTAGCCGTTCCAGCGTGCCGCTGGTGCGCTCCTTCAGGAAGGAGACGCCGGCAATCAGGAAGACGAAGAAGAAGGCGAACAGGCCGATCAGGACGGGGCTGAGGCTGTCGAAGGTCGACAGCTCTCCGCTGCCGTGCAGGTAGTCGAAGCTCGGTCCGGCTACTCCGGTTCCCGGCACCGCAGCCGCAGCCGTTGCGGCCGTCGCATGCTGCATGGCCTGTTGGATCGTCATCATGGCGGCGCGGTTCTTCGTCGGGTCGCTCCCCTCTAGCTTCACGCGGGGCGCAGTGCCGTCCAGCCAGATGTACGCGTCGATCGATCGGTCTGCCAACGCGGCGTTCGCGGCCTGCGTCGTAGGATAAGTCGTGACGTTGGCGTTCAGTTCGCGCAGGCTGTCCGTTATTGTCGGGGGCAGCTGCACGGTACCGAGCTTCGGTTCATACGCATCGCCGTCGAATACGAGGTACATCAGCGATAGAACGAGAATCGGCGCGGCAATGAGCAGCGCCATGGAGCGCTTATCGCGGAAGAATTGGCGAATAATTCGCAGGATGAGGGCCCGGATTCTCATGCGCGCACACCTCCGTAGTAGAGGAAGGCTTCCTCAATTGTACGTCTGTCGGTCTCAGCCTTCAGCGCATCCGGCGTGCCGACGGCGATGAGGCTGCCGTCCCGCATCATGCCGAGCCGATGGCACTTGTCTGCCTCGTCCATGACATGGGTCGTGACGAGAATCGTCGTCCCTTCGCGGCTAAGTTTCTCGAGTTCATTCCAGATCGACTTGCGCAGGACGGGATCGATGCCGACGGTCGGTTCATCGAGGATGAGTAATTCCGGCTCATGCATCAGCGCAACGGCCAGCGACAATCGACGCTTCATGCCGCCGGAGTAAGTGCCGACGGGACGCTTCAGGTGATCGGTTAAGTCCACGAGCGCCATGACCTCCCGCATGCGCTGCACGCGCTTCTGGCCGCGAAGCCCGAACAGCGCGCCGAAGAATTCGAGGTTCTCCAGCGCGCTCAGCTCTGCATACAGCGCATCCGACTGCGCCATATAGCCGATCCGCGGCATCATCGCCAGCTGCGGCATGCGCATGCCCAGTACCTCGACATGGCCGCTCGTCGCCTCGTCGATGCCTGCGATCATCTTCACGAATGTCGTTTTGCCTGACCCCGACGGCCCCAGCAAGCCGAAAATTTCGCTCTTCTTCACCGTTAGGCGGATACCGTGCAGCACTTCCTTATGGTTGAAGCTTCGATAGACGTCCTGGGCGAGAATGCAGTCTTCCGTTATTGCGGACATTCGAGCCACCTCCAAGCAGTAGTGAGTGATCACTCACTCTTATAGTGACACCATACTCCCGCGCTTTGATATTGTCAAGTGAGTAATCACTCATTTTTTGAGTTGGTCCGGCGTCACCGAGGTCTAACGCTCCATCGCCAATCGTCGACCGCCGTCCGCCGTCCATCGCCATCGTCCACATTCTACTGTCCGCTGTCCATCGCTATCGCCAATCACCCAAGGTCCACCGTCTACTGCCTACCATCCATCGCCATCGCTCCTGTCCATCGTCCATCGTCCATCGTCGACCGCCGTCCACCCATCGTCCATTAGCGAACGCCGAGCTCGGGGTCTGGGTCATTAGCGAAGCAATTGCGCTGTTAAGGGACGTGCATGCGCTATTGGGGGGCTATATCGCTCATCTTGACCCAATAGCGACCAAGATTCGCTAAATAGCGCACGACGGTTCGCAAATTAGCGAACTCAAGCCATTTCGGGCATCTAAGTGGAACGAAGCCCCTGTAATTAGCGCATCGGTGTACGTTAATAGCGAAAATGTTTCGCTGCGCGCCTAGCCAAGCTGGGCATAACTAGCCGGTGGAAGTCCGGCCGAGGTAAGGGTCAAGCCGCCTCGTAGCTAGCAGGCAGGCATCGGCGAAATCCGGTGACCTGAAGCCCTGCGAAAACCTGCACCAAGTGCAGGGAAGCAAGTTCACAGGCCGTAACATCCGACGTGAATCCTGCCGCATCGTCAATTTGAACCCGAGAGGGACAAGAGAGAGCCGAGCCGGGAGCGAAGCGGCGAAGGCCAAGGAATGCGCGAAGAACTTGGACAGCAGCGCAGAGAAACTCTCCGGTGTATGGGGATCGGCATGTGAACACAGTTATGCACGGAACTAGGGAGGCCCTCCCCCGCACGGCGGCAAGGCGCCGTAGAGAGCAAACCTATAAGCCCTACAGGGTGAAGTGGCGAGCTGCGGGAAGGGAGTCGGAGGGGGCCGTAGTACCGATGAAGCAAGGACAACATAACCTTGCGGAGGGAAGGGCGTCGAAAGACAATACCCCACTTCGTTCATGGGAACTGAGGAGGTAAGAGTGAGTGAATGCCCGAAAGGCTAACTACGCCAAAGAAAAAGCTCGAGAACTTCAAAGAACCCTCTACCTTGCAGCTAAGGAAAAACCAAGTCGGCGGTTCCACGCGCTGTATGACAAGATCTGCAGAGAAGACATCATGACGTATGCATGGAAGAAGGTAAAGGCCAACAAGGGGAGCGCTGGAATCGATAGAGTGACCATCCAGTCCATTGTCATGGATTATGGAGAAGGACGGTTCATCAAGGAGACGTGCGGGCAACTGCGAAATGGCACCTACCGTCCATCACCCGTGAAGAGAGTGGATATCCCAAAAGGAGACGGAAGGACGAGACCGCTCGGCATACCGATCGTGCGGGATCGACTGGTCCAAATGGCTGCGAAAATCGTGCTCGAAGGCATCTTCGAAGCCGACTTCAAGGATTTCTCCTATGGATTTCGTCCGAAACGAAGTGCACACGATGCGCTGCGCAAAATCATGGACACCACCAACTACGGGAAGGTCTACTGGGTCGTTGATGTGGACATCAAGGGGTACTTCGATAACATCCCGCATGAAAAGCTGATGAAGCTTATCGAACAGCGCGTCTGTGACCGCAAGGTGCTCAAGCTAATCCGAGGGTGGCTTACCGCAGGGGTCATGAAAGATGATCAGTTTCATGAATCCGTCATTGGGAGCCCTCAAGGTGGCGTGATATCGCCGCTACTGGCTAATATTTACCTCAACTATCTCGATACGATATGGGAACGGCAATTTGCCCATCTCGGAACACTGGTGCGCTATGCAGATGATCTTGTTGTACTGTGTCACCGGAGAGCAGAAGCCCATGAATCGATTCGAGTTCTGAAGGCAGTATTTGCAAGGCTGGAACTGACGATGAATGTGGAGAAAAGCAAACTGGTGAACATATGGGACGACGATCAAGGCTTCGACTTTTTAGGACACCATCTCAGAAGGCTGCCGGTGCTGCGTAAAGGGGGAAAGCACAGCCGCATCCTTCGATGCTTTCCATCGCGGAAAGCGATGAAGAAAATGCGGACAACAGTGAAGGAAGTCACGGCTCCCCGGCACGTACTGCGCAAGCAACTCTCCGAGCTGGTCAAGGAGCTCAATCCAAAAATCAGGGGATGGCGAAACTACTACGCGAAGGTAGATAAAGGGGCAGCCAATGGCTTCTTGTCTAAAATCGACTGGTATATACGCGGCAGGTTGATGATCTTCTGCAGGAAGAAGTTCAAACGGTGGAAGATATCTTACCTAAGCGGAGTCCTAAAACAAGCAAAACTTAGATCGGTCACGACTTGGCGAGTACGTACTGCGCAAGGTGAAGAACGTCGGAAAGCCGTATGCGGGAAAACCGCACGTACGGTTTGATGAGGAGGGGCTGGCAGTCCCAGCCCTTTACTCTACATTGCAATCAAGCCGTCTGCCTGCACACGTTCTCACCATGGTCCGACAGACTCACTAGCCGAATGACGCGGGAATGCGCCCCTCACAGCCCACGTAGCAATTACGGTTCATCCATTCTAATGGGATCCTTTCGCCTCGGCCGCAACCGCCGGTCCGCAAGCATATCTAGCGAGAATTCAATTTTATTTCATGGAATTCATAGAAACTACTTTACGAATGGCCGAATTGGTTCTATTGTAGAGTTATAGATACAATCTGTATCGTTTATTATCGAAAGTCGGGGAAGTCCATGATTAGGGGGAAGCACAATGGGGGTATTGCGAAGGATGAATCAGGTCAAAGGCTATATCGCAAGCAAGCGCGATCTGCGGGAGTTCCTGGAGGCAGAGCGGGTCAAGTACGGGAGGCGGAATAGCCGGATGCCGCTGATCTGCATCGGCGAGCGATCATTCCTCTGGAAGCATAACGTCCTCCTCCGCAGAACGGAATACTATGTGAATACGGGCAATAGACTGATGAGCCTGTACTATAAAGTGCGTCTGCACCGCTATCAGAACAAGCACCAGCTGCATATCCCGATCAACACGTTCGATCGCGGGCTGCATATTATGCACCTCGGCCCCATTCTCGTGAACAGCAAGGTGCGGGGCGGCAAGAACATTACGCTCCACATGAACACGAGCTTGGTGGCCGGCGGGACGAACGACGGAACGCCGAAGCTTGGGGACGGCGTTGTCGTTGGCGTCGGAGCGGTTCTGCTAGGCGAGATTAAGCTGGCCGATAACATCGCTGTAGGCGCCAATGCCGTCGTGAACAAGTCCTTCGAGGAAGAGAATATCTCGATTGCCGGCGTGCCCGCTAGGAAAATCGGTGAGAACGGACGGTTAAGCTGGAATCGCAAGAACGGATAGGCAGGATAGGCAGGCAGGGAGGGTAATCGCGTATCATTTTCCAACCTCGTAGGGTACAATGGGAATGACGAATTCGAAATGGGGTTGGAAGCGTGAGTACGGAAGAGATACTGTTGACGCAGGAAGGCAAGGAACAGATTGAGCATGAGCTGCAGGAATTGAAGACGGTCAAGCGCAAGGAGCTGGCCGAGCGCCTGAAGGTTGCGATCAGCTACGGCGACTTGAAGGAGAACAGCGAGTACCATTCGGCTAAGGATGACCAAGCCTTCATGGAGACGCGGATTCTGCAGCTGGAGCGGATGCTCCGCCATGCCAAGGTCGTGACTGCCGGCGATTCGAACGTGGTCAGCGTCGGAGCGCTGGTCATCTTGAACGATGTCGAGTTCGCGGAGAAAATCGAGTATCGGATCGTAAGTCCAGCGGAAGCGAACGTGACGGACAATAAGATCTCCTACGAGAGCCCGCTCGGCAAGGAGCTGCTCGGCAAGAAGGTAGGCGACGTGATCAGCGTTAACGCGCCGATGGGCGTTCTGAAGTATGAGCTGCTGGAGATTAAAGCGAATTAGATCGGGCGAACCGATCAGACAGCAGAACCATTCCGTTGCGGGATGGTTTTTTTTGTGCGTTGCGAACACCATGAAGGGGAAGCGTGAAATTTGTCGAATTAGACAGATGACAACTATGATAAGGAGAGCATATCCCATGTTCAAGAGTATCGCGGCCCAACTAGGCCTTATTCTGGTATGCGTCATGTCGGCATCGATGGTCATCACTTCAATCGTGAATTATCAAGTCACTTACCAAGAGACCTATGAGGCGGCCGGCATCGAAGTGGTAGGCTGCGCGAGCATTACGACCGGCTTGATCCAGCCGAGCGCCTTGGAAGCCATTCTGCAAGGGGACGAGGAAGAGAGAGAGAAGATGCGTGAGGCCCTGAACTGGACGGTCGACCATAAGCACATCTTCGAGAATCAATATATCATCGCGCCGGACGGGACGATAATCGTGGCGGACCAGAACCTGGAGGCGCAAGGATTCCAAGCAGGCGATAAGTTCTATATCGACCCGGAAATCGTGCGCAGCATACAGGAGACGAGGCATACGCAATACTCGGAGATCTATGAATACGGCGGCATGAAGCGGCTCACCGGCTATGCACCGATCTTCAAGGATCACGATCCGAATCAACCGATTCTCGGGTTCAATGCGATCGACTTCGACGCTAATATCGTCAAAGAACGGACGTGGAAGGCCGTGGTCAGCGCCTTCTTGCTTGGGCTGCCGCCGATTGCTGTCGCTTGCTTCGCCACCATTATGATCATTCGCAGAAGGACGAAACCACTCTCGCGGCTGATCAACTACACGAAGCGGATCGCAGCATCTGATCTGACAGTTGACAGCATTAAGCTGAAGAACAAGGATGAGGTTGGAGATCTCGCGCAGGCGCTTGATGCGATGACCGTCAATCTGCGCTCGCTGATCGGGACGGTTCGTGCAAGCACGGAGCAGGTAGCCGAGGCCTCGCAAGGCCTGACCGGCAATGCAGGCCAAGCTAACGCAGCGGCTGAACAGATCGCATCCTCGATGCGGCATCTGGCGGAAAGCGTGGAGGAACAGGTTCAGCACGTAACGGAGACGACGCATACCGTGCGGGATATGTCGGCTGGCGTGCAGCAGATTGCGGAGAGCGCGCAGCAGGTCACGATAACCGCTGTGGAGACCTCCGAGCGAGCAGTCGAGGGAGGCCAGACCGTAGAGACAGCCGTGCGGCAGATGAATGCGATCCGTACGATCGTGGATGGCTTAGCGCAGGACATCGGCGGGTTGGGCGAGCGTTCGACGGAGATCGGCCAGATCATCCAAGTCATGACTGGGATCGCGCAGCAGACGAATCTCTTGGCGCTGAATGCTTCGATAGAAGCCTCGAGGGTCGGGGAGCAGGGGCGCGGCTTCGCTGTTGTAGCGAGCGAAGTGCGGAAGCTGGCCGAGCAGTCGGCTGTCGCAGCGGAGAAGATTGCGGAGCTGATCGCTTCCGTACAGCATGAGACGAGTCTGGCCGTACACAAGATGGAGACCGCAACACGCGAGGTAGCCGCAGGCATTCATGTGGTCCATGCGGCAGGCAGAACGTTCGGTCAGATCCAAGATTCGATCCAGTCGGTCACGGACCAGATCCATGAGGTGTCATCCGCGGTTGAACAGATGGCGGCAGGGACGCAGCAGATGGTACATGCCATGCAATTCATATCGGGAGTGTCGGAGACGGCCGCTGCGAGTACGCAGGAGGTATCGGCGTCTGCCGATGAGCAGCAGGCTTCGATCGGACGCATCGCAGATTCGGCAGAGTCGCTGTCCGCGATGTCTGCGGAGCTTCAGCGGCATATCGGCCAATTCCGGATCTAAGCGATCCTATCTAGCAGCGCAAGGGCGGGAGAAACCTGACAAGTCTGTCAGGTTTCTTTTGATTCCTATCAACGGCATACGAGCACATGCCTGACGAAGGAGCCTTTCCTTACGGCTCCGCGGTCGACGACGGTCCAGCCGACCTCGGCCAGCAGCTCGTCGATCGGCTGGACCGTGACGACAGCCATGCGATCGGCCAGACGTCTGGCATGCAGCAGAATCGAGCGCTGCGCATCGTCGGATATGCGGGAGACATGGTTATACGGCAGGTCGACGATGGCCGTATCATAGCGGCCGCCGGCATCCTCGATGCTGCCGTATGTGACGGGTACGTCGTAGCCGTAATAAGCGAGATTCTCCCGTGCGCCCTGCACGACGATCGGATTCAAGTCGCGGCCGACGATGTCGATTCCCATCGATAGCGCTTCGACGAGGACGGTGCCGATCCCGCAGCAGGGATCGATCGCGCGTACGCCATGCGGCTGCGGCACCGCGATATTCGCCAGCGCTCTGGCTACGCGCGTGCTGAGCGCTATGGAATAGTGGCGGGGCTTATCCATATGCTTCAGCCAGACGGCTTCATTCTTGGCGTACGGGCCGAAATACCAGCGGCCGCGGCAGGTCGTGACGCCATAGCGCAGATCCGGCTTCCGGATATCCGCAATGCCTTGCACGCGGTCTCCAAGCTCTCGCTCGATACGCCGCTGCTCGTCATAGGACAGCTGCGGGGCTTGATCATGCGCCGGCGAGGCCGCGAAGTGCACCTTGAAGGTGGCATTCGACAGGTGCAAGCCTTCGACCTGACGGGCAAGCGCTTCGAAGCTGCCGGCCTCGTAGAGGACCTCGACACGCTCCCGTACAAAGGGGCTGCGGCTCGGATCCAGCAGGGTGCGCGACAGGTGCAGCGCATGCTGGGCATCCTCGAACGAGGCTTGGAACAGCATGCGCATCTCAAGGCTGCACAGCGAGACCTCGTCTTCATGGCAGGCGATCGTATAGAGATAGAGGGGCTGTAGCATGGAAGGTTCCTCCATATAATGGGTGAGATTTACATCGAGAACCGCTATACTAGAATCAGAATCGACGAGATGATGATGATAGGGAGCGAGTCGGATGGAATGGATCAATCGATATGAGGAAGAGATCGCAGCCATATTCACATTGGCCGAGGATGAGACGGCGAAGTACCCCGCGCCGCTGGACGAGCTTGGCCGTGCCTGGGTGCAGCGGCTGAATCCATTGCGCGGCGCGCGGTCGAACTATATCGGTTATCTGCTTCCCTACTGGATGCGCGATGCGGCAGAGATCGACCTGGCCGCATGCAGGGAGCTGGCCGCTGCGAATATTCATGCGCTCATTCATTTCTTCCTGCTCGATGACGTGATTGATACGGGGCCCGTCATGGACAAGGCGGCGATCCGCGACGCGCTCGTGCTGGGCCAGCTCTTCCAAGCCTCGTTCCAACGGCGCTATACACGCTATTATACCTCCGATTCGCCGATCTGGTCCCATTATCAGCGTTACTTGGCAGAATGGGCGCATGCCGTAGCCCGTGAGAATGTCGTGCAGGCGAACCCGAATGACGTGCGCCAGCTAGCCGGCAAGTCGGCACCGGTGAAGCTAAGCGCGGCCGCAGTGCTGCTGTTGGCCGATCAGGAGGCCATGCTCCCGGAGATCGAGGAGGCAGTCGAGCTTACGCTCGCCACGCTGCAGTTATCCGATGATTGGGCGGATTGGGGCGATGATCTCGCGGAAGGCAATAACAGCGCGTTCCTGTCTCTTGTGCGCAGCTGTCTGCTTGTCGAAGCCGATCACCCGCTGGATGAGCAGCAGGTGAAGCGGGCGATTTATCATGCGGGGTGCTTGGAGCGCTTGGCGGATATTGTCGAAATCCATCTGGCCAAAATGGACGAACTCGCGCATGTTCCGTCGATGTTGGGCGCCTTTCATCATGCGCTGGTACAAGGAATTCGAGCGGATGCGACCGCTGCTGGCGAGTCGACAAGGACGCTGGCGACAGGGGGAATATTTGACTATTTTTTGTCGAATATAACAAAAACTTGAAGACGAACCGGGACAAGCGTGGTATGATAGGTACGAGCTTCAACCACATTATGGAAAGGTTGTGTCTGCATGTCAGTGACGCTGAAAGAACAGATTGTCAGGAAAGTATGGGAAGAGCCTGCCTTCAAGCAGAATCTGATGGCCGATCCTAAACTCGCGATCAAAGAGGCATTCGGTATCGAAATACCTGCCGGCATCGAAGTGAAAGTGGTCGAAGAAAATGCAGAAAGCTTCTATCTCACACTCCCGCCGAAGCCAGAAGAGCTCGTACCGAACGAGCCTAAACCGAACGGCGTCTGGTAAGTCATACGAATATCAATCTTGCAGGGCCAAGGGGAACCGAATGATGACTTCGGTTCCTTTTCCTTTGGTGCTCTTGAATTCGATTCTGCCCTTCATCGCTTCGATGATGCGGTAGGTCACCATCAGACCGAGTCCCGTCCCCTTCGATTTGGTCGAATAGAACGGCTCTCCCAGCTTGGCGATCTCCTCTGCGTCCATGCCTTCCCCGTTATCCGTCACATGAATGAAGGCTTCCTCGTCCTTGGCATAGGCATAGATCTCGATAATGCCGTCACTGCGCAGTGCCTCGATGCTATTCTTGATGAAGTTGATGAAGGCTTGCTTGAACTTCGAAGAATTCCCTTGAATATATAGCTTCTCCTCAATATCGATCCGCAGGACGCCGCCGTGCAGGGACGCCATCGGGGTCATAATCGCTTCGATCTGCTGAATTTCTTCTGCTAAGTCGAGCCTGGTGACCGATTCCAGCTCCGGCTTGGCGAATGTCAGGAAGTCCGTAATGATCGAGGATGCACGATCCAGCTCATTGATGGCCATGCCAAAATAATGGCGGTTCTTCTCATCGGACTTCTCCTCCATCAGCTGCAGGAATCCGCGGGTCACCTGCAGCGGGTTACGCACTTCATGCGCGACCGAAGCCGCAAGATCGCTGATGATTTTCATCTTCTCCGCGCGCTGCAGGCTATGGTTATACAGCTCAAGCTCCTTCGAGTAGGAGACGAGCTTCGCATAATCGTCCATGATGCTGCGTGCGAGAATGATGACGAGCGTGAGGATCAGGGCCACGACGCCGAATTTCCACAGGAACAGCACATACCGCATATCCGATAGGAAGTAGAAGGTCAGATCGGCTGCGCCGGAGACGGCAAGCAGGATCAGGCCGAGCGACAGGATGAGCGAGTGCCTGCTCCTCGTGCGGGCAAGCTGGATCGTATACGCGATGATCATCACCATCTGGAGCAGAATGAGCACGCCGAAGATCATGGTGGTGAACAAGTCGTAGAACGCCTCGAATCGCTTGTCGGTGATCTGATGGACCAACGCGATCGCGAGACAGATTGCGGAATACTGCATCAAGAATTTGCCGTATCTGCTGAACAGGCGATACCTGCCCTGGAATACATGGTCGATGTATGCGTGCAAGGCCGGGAAGAGCAGGAATAAGGACAGGTCGAAGATGAACAGCAGGCCATGGCCGTACTCCTTGAAGTAGAGATAAGGATAGGGCGAATAGACGATGATCAGCGTGCCTGTCGATAAGGCAATGAGGCTGAGCGATATCCACGGTTTATGCTGTCTTCTGTTCAGATAGCCTGCGCAGAGGAGCATCATCAAGCCCAGGAAAGCCACGGAGCCGCCTAGCAGCAGGTCAGGCAGGTCATGGCGGGTCGCGCGGGCCGACAGCCCCTCGAAGTCCCCGACTCTCACGCTGCTCAGCAGGCCGATGCGGTCATTGGACGAGAGGATGCGCAGATAGAGATCGGTCTCTTCATCGGCTGGCTCTACTGCCAGCAGCAGCCGATTGAGGTCGAATGCAAATTTGCGCTCGGATTGGAGCAGCAGTTGACCGCCATGGTAGACCGTCAGATCATGTCCGTTCAGACGCTCGATAAGCAAACCGGGGCGCGGCCATTCGGAAGTGGCGGGCAATCGCAGATGGACCCAGACGCCTCGGGCGCCTTGGGGAATCTGGTACCGAGGCAAGTCGATCCCTCCCGGTTTCCATGGGCCGTCTACGGGAGGAACGGTTCCTTGTGCCGCTTGGTCCTCAATAGTAAGAAGCTGCCACTCCTTCAAGATTCGATCGGGAGCAGAGGCATGCGCTTGCAGCGGCTCCAGGAGGAGCAAGCATGCAGCAACCGTTAGTAATAGGATCGAAAACCAGCGCAATAATGTCATCCCCTGCCATGATTGTTTCTGTCTACCATAATGGGATTTCGACGCAGACGGGCATTTTCCTGTAGGGGGAATGAGAATGTATGGCAGCCAGCTGCGAAAATGCGTCGATCGTCCTTGTCCGGCACGCGATGGGAACAGTTTACGAGCGGCCCGATATCAGCTAACATAGATAGAATAATAGGACTATAGTCTCTGTTTCGCGGTCATGCTGGCATGGCAGCTATGTATGGTGGCGTCCAATAGCGGGGGTGTCGATCAGATGAAGGATGAGGGCGTTGCGAATAAGGTTCGGGGAGAGCGGTTGACGATCGGCGTAATCGTCGAGAACAGCGCGCGTGAGGACGAGAATCGGATGCGGGCCGGCATTATGGAAGCCGCTGAACGCTATGATGCTCACCTGATCTGCTTCACGCACCTGGAAGCCGCCGTAAAGAATATATCGTACGGCGTGGA
This sequence comes from Bacillota bacterium, assembly GCA_023386495.1. GTDB lineage: Bacteria > Bacillota > Bacilli > Paenibacillales > Paenibacillaceae > Paenibacillus_I. Next base: position 28,601 of record JAEWJS010000138.1, read on the forward strand.
TGATCAGTATCGCAGAAGCCACGACATTCTGCTGCAGCTCGTCGAACAGTTCGAACTGGACGGCTTAATCTTCCTTGGCTGGTCGCTACTCTATGACGGCGACCAGCTGAAGCGCCTGCAAGAGAGGTTCCCGAACATACCGATGATCAGTATGGGCAAGCCATGCGAGGATGTGCCGTTCACGTACTTCAAGGGCGGCGATTATGTCAGCCAGATGCTCGAGCACTTGATCGCGGAGCATGGCCGGAAGCGAATCGCTTTCGTCGAGTCGTGGATCCCGGACACGCGCAAGGATTATTACGATGAGACGATGGCGGCGCACGGCCTGCTCGACGAGCAGCTCTTCGTGAGCGCGGACGATCTCGCAGGCGTGACCTTGCCGGACCGGCCGGAGGGCGCGCTCGCGATATTGCTCGATGAGCGCAAGGTCAGCTTCGACGCGATCATCGTGATGCGGCAAGAAGAGGCTCGAATCATGCTCGAGCTGCTCCAGCAGCGCGGCTTGCGCGTGCCGGAGGATGTGGCGCTTGCCAGCTATGAAGACGATGTGTCGATCCAGTACGCCTCCGTGCCGATTTCGACGATTTATTTTCCGTTCAAGGAGCTCGGCTATGCTAGCTGCGAGAAGCTGATCGCGCTGCTTCGCGGAGAAGATGTGCCTGCGGCAACCAAGGTGCCAGGCAGCCTGCTGATTCGGCAATCCTGCGGCTGCATGAACGCCGAGCGGCTTGCGAGGCGGGATAGCAGGCAGGGGAGCAGCGACGAGGAGGGCGAGCTATTGTCCGGTCTCGACCTCGCGGCACTGGACGCGGCATTCGAGCGCAGCATGGAGACAGCCGACGTGAACAAGTATGTCGACGAGCTGAAGCGGCAGATGGATCCGCGCAGAAGCAGGCGCAATGAGAACCAGCAGCTCGTCACGGTGCTCCGCAGCCGTTATGCGGACCGCGGACCGGACAACGGAGAACCCCTTCGTCGAGCGGAGGATATCTGGCATGCCGCACGGATTGCCGTCAGCGAAGCGGAGAAGTTCTGGATCGCAAGCGAGATGATCCGAACGACGAGAACCGAGGAAATGCTAGAGGAATTCAGCCAATCGCTGCTGAACACCTACGATATCACGAAGACGCTGGAGAGCTTAAGCTTCTACTTGCGGGAGCTGGATATCCCGGGCTGCAGCATTTTCCTGCGTGGGGAAGAGGCCGATCCGTTCGCGGCGTGCACGCATATTTTCGCTTATGAGAACGACGTCCGACTCTATATCCAAGATCCGAAGACCGATACGAGAGCCTATCATCGCCGTCTGGTCGAAGAGAGCCGCACCTGCACGACGCGGATCGTCATGCTCCTGCACGTGGATACGAATTACCTCGGATATGTCGTGTTCGAACCGGGGCCATGGAACGGCGCGCTGTACTTGCGGCTCGCGATCCAGCTTAGCAATGCAATCGTCGGCGCCCACATGGTCGATCGGCTGCAGCGCGAGATCGCGCTGCGAGGCGAGAAGGAACAACAGCTCATGTATCATGCCCATTTCGATGCGGTCACGGACATGCTGAACCGCAGGACGTTCCGGGATGCGGTGAAGCTGCTGCAGGAACGGGGGGAGCAGGAGGCGGCCGGAGCCGTGCCTGCAACGGGAGACGCGGAGGTGCCGGCAGATCCGGAATGGTACTTGTTCTATGCCGATCTGGACGGGTTCAAGAGCGTGAACGACAGTATGGGACACGCGGTCGGCGATCAGGTGCTGGTAGAGGTGGCCGGCCGGATTCGGCAGGTGATGGAGGACTTCGTCGTGAAGCTGCCGAAGACGCTGCTTGCGATTAACGGCGATGAGGCGGGCTGCATTTTCCGCATCGGCGGGGATGAATTCACGATGATCGTGAAGCAGATGAGCCGGGAAGAAGCGGCGGTACTGGCTAGTCGGCTGATTGAGCAACTGCGTGCCCCTTTCGCCATAGCGGATACCGGCATTTCGCTGTCATGCAGCCTGGGCATCAGCTGCTATCCCGCGGATGCGAAGGGCATGCTGATCCGCCATGCGGATATGGCCATGTACAATGCCAAGCGGCAAGGCGGCAATCGCTTCGCGTTCTTCGACGAGGGGATGGAGCAGGAGGTCAAGCGGAAGCTCGAGCTCGGCAAATATTTGCGGCATGCCCTGGATTACGAGGAGCTGTCGCTGGTGTATCAGCCGCTGGTCGAAGGCGTGGAAGGTGCCATCATCGGGGTGGAAGCGCTCTTGCGCTGGAATCATCCGAAGCTGGGCCCCGTTCCGCCAAGCACCTTCATTCCGCTTGCGGAGGAATTAGGGCTCATCGACCGCATCGGCGAGTGGGTGCTTCGCGAAGCGTGCCGCCAGGCGGCACGATGGCAGCAGGAAGGGTATGCGCCGCTGCTCCTCGCGGTCAATCTCTCCGTGAAGCAGTTCCAGGATGGGCTGCTGGTCGGCAAATTGAGGGACCTGTTGAAGGAGACGGGGCTTGCCCCGGACAGGCTGGAGCTGGAGATTACGGAGAACGTCTCCATGCAGGCCGAGCACCTGCCTGTCCTGCGCGAGCTCCGCGAGCTGGGCGTAGCCGTCTCGATCGATGACTTCGGCACCCACTATTCATCCCTGAGCTACTTGAAGCGGTTTTCCGGTCACGAAGCTGAAGCTCGATCAGTCCTTCGTCCGCGGCATCCAGACCGAACAGAAGGACCGCGAGATGATCAAGGCCATCGTATCCGTCGCGAAGGCATTCGAATTGGAGATCATCGCCGAAGGCGTGGAGACGCTCGCGGAGGCCGAATTCCTGATCGAGATGGGCTGCACGCAGATGCAGGGCTACTACTTCCATCGTCCGATGGGGGCAGAGCAGGTACGCGAGCTGCTGCGTCGGGCTTGACCTACGGCTTCGGCACCGCGTATGTGAGCATGACGATCTGATTCATCCGCTCAACCTGCGTCAGCCGGAAGGTGCTTGGTAGGGTTCCCTTGGGGAATAAGGGGAGACCGCTGCCGAGCACCTTAGGGATGATCGCGATGTGCATCGTCTCGAGCAGGCCGGCAGCCAGGAATTGTTCCACGAGCTGTCCGCCCCCGACGAGCCACACCTTTCCCTCCGATTGCTCCCGGAGCCGCGGGACGAGCGTCCGAAGGTCCTCATTCGCGAAAATCACGTGCGGGGCGGGTTCCCTGTGCGTGCGCGATAATACATAGCAGGGCTTTCCGGCGTACGGGAACTCGTCCAGCTCCTTCCCGATATCGTCATAGGTTGCCCTCCCCATGACGACCGTGCCGATCGTATCGTAGAAGTCGGCATAGCCGTTATCGCCTTCTCCCTCCACATCGAACAGCCAATCGAAGGTTCCATCCTCCCTTGCGATATATCCGTCCAGACTAGCGGCAATGTAGAGTACGACTTGATTTTGTTCCACTGCGTATCGGCTCCTTTTCTCTTGGAATACTTCCATGGTAAGCTATAACTATGACATAAGATGACGTAGTTACAGGGAGTAATGATCCACATGAATGCAAGGCGATTGGCGATGATGCGTCTGTTCGACTCCCGCAAGAAGTTCACGGCCCGCGAGCTTGCGGAACGGTTCGACGTGTCGGTTCGCACGATCCAGCGCGACTTGGACCACCTGCAGGCCATGGGGCTGCCGCTGTATGCCGAGGTCGGCGCGCAAGGCGGCTACCGCGTCCTGCCGAACCGCATACTGCCGCCGCTTCAGCTGACGCAGCAGGAGGCGCTCGGCCTATTCTTGCTGCTGGAATGGCTGGGGGAGGTGCCGGATATGCCCCATGGAACGATTCGCGACCGGCTCGCCGACCAGTATTACGGCAGCCTGCCGGATGACGTGCAGGATCGGATCGCGCGCATGCGGCAGCATATCGCGTTCCTGCAGCCGAACCCCAAGCTGGCGGCCCCCTATACGACGCAATTGCTGCAAGCGGCCGTTGAGCGGCAGTTGGTTCGCTTCGTCTACCGTTCCCGATCCGGCGAACGCGTCGTAGAGGCCTACCCGCTCGGGATCTATAACGAGCACGGCAGCTGGTATATGCCCGCATGGCGGGACGGCAAGGTGCTGCTCTACCGAGTGGACCGCGTGCGGGAGGCCGAGACGCTGGAGCTGCGGAATGAAGCGATTCCCGCGCTGCTGACTTGGCTGAAGACGCCGGATGAGCGGGACGGCGTCGAGGTTACGCTGGCCTTCACCGACTTCGGCGCAAGGCTGGCGGAGACCGACAGCGCCTTCCAAGGAATCGCGGAGCGGGAGTGGCGGGGCCGGGTGCCGGAGGAGGAACTGCCGTTCGTGGCGCGGAGACTGCTGTCCTACGGGCCGGAAGTGGTCGTGCTCGGTCCCGCGCCGCTGCGAGCGATGATCGCGGAACTGCTCGAGAACGGATGGAAGCAGTATCGGCAGGAAGAGGCGTGAGGCGTGACGAATCGTCGTACGAGAAGGAGATGAGGATCAGATGGCAGCATTGGACAAGCAAGCGGCAGAATGGGTAGTAGGCAAGGTTCGGCCCGGTGCGGCAATCATTGGCGCCGAGCAGCTTAAGGGCGGCGTCTCGTCTGTCGTCCAAGCCGTAACGCTGCAGGATGGGGACGAGCGGGTCGAGGTTGTCCTTCGCCGGTTCACGGACCGGGATTGGCTGCGCGAGGAGCCGGGCGTGGCACGACGCGAGGCGGAGAGCCTGCGACTAGCAAGCGCGGCCGGACTGAACACGCCTGCGCTCATCGCCGTCGACGAGACGGGAGAACAATGCGGGCATCCGGCTGTCGTCATGTCTCGTATGATAGGCACGGTCGTGCTGCGGCATGCCGATCAGGCGCGGTGGCTGGACGGACTGGCGGGAGCGCTTGTCCGCGTGCATGCTGCGACGATCCCGATCGCGGAGCATCGATGGGATTATCGCGCATTCGAGGATGCGGCCGCGCAGCGCGTGCCGGCTTGGTCGGCCGTGCCGGATGCCTGGGCAGCCGGCATTGCCGCCGCGCGGGGGCCGCAGCCGTCATTCGAGCCGCGCTTCATTCATCGCGACTACCACCCGGCTAACGTGCTCTGGCATCGCGGCGAGGTGAGCGGCATCGTCGACTGGGTGAACGGGTGCCGGGGACCGGTCGGCATCGATGTCGGGCATTGCCGAGTGAATCTGGCTCAGCTGCACGGGGTAGAGGCCGCCGATGCCTTCTTGGCGATGTATAGCCGGCATGCGGCCGACGCGGGTGCGCCGTTCGCGTACGATCCCTATTGGGATCTACGGACGCTGCTCGACATGGGAGAAGCCAGCGTGTACCCAGGCTGGGTGGACCTGGGATTCACGGGGTTGACCGTATCTTTGATTCAGGCGCGCATGGACGCCTATATGGCCAGTCTGGCTGCACGGTTAGCGTAACGAATAATAGCGATCCTCATGCTCGTGCAGCTCGACCTTCGCGTGCGGGAATGCGGCTTCGATAGCACGGCATACCGCGACATAGAGATGCGGCTTGCCCGTGCTGAAGCGGGAATCAGATGCCCCGTGATCCCGGATGAGCAGCTCGCAGATCACGCGTGCGCTTCGAACGTCCGCCTGGCAATAGCCGATAACGGCGTCGCGCAGCCTTGCCGACAGTCGGTCGCTGCCGGTATCCTGTCGGGTGTTCGTGCCGGGGGCGGCTGGGGGAGCCGGCGGGGCAGGCGCGGCTGGCGCAGCATGCTCGGACATGCGCTCGACCCAGTCGAACAAGTCCAATGGCGCAGTCTCTTCCGGCGGCGGCATCGTCTCCGCCGGCTCGTCCACGCTTGGCGCCGCCGGCGGCTTAGCAGGAGGGGCTGCCTTAGGCGGGGTATGCGCCTGGGCCTGTGCGCGCCGCTTGCGATCGAGCAGCCGGCGAATCTGACGATCCAGCAGCGGAAGTCCGAGGTCGAGCTGGGCAAGCATGTCCGCGGTCAGATGCTCGCTTGTCGACCAATCCGTATCCGGCTGCCAGCGGCTGCGTAGCTTGATCAAGAGTTCATCGAGCTCGTAGTCGATCGCGTCGAAGCCTTTCTTGATCGCCGAGACGACGGCGGCATCGATCCCGAGATGCTCCTTCAAGTGATCGATGCCGAAGTGCCGGACTTCGCCGCTCTTCTTATGCGTGACGCGATGCTGGTACCGAAGCGGCCTGCCGCATTCGCAGCGCAGGTCGGGGGAGACGGCGCCGGCATCCGTGTAGCCGCTGTAAATCCAGTCATCCAGCAGCATCTCGATCATCTCGGGCTCTGCATCGTCGGGAATATAATGTCCCTTCGCCTCTGCCATCGCGTTGGCGAATGCGGTGCGCTTCCCCCTGGCGAGTTGGTTCGTTAGATAGCTGCGCTGCGCTTCGGGCAGTTCGTCCAGGTATTGCTCGCGTTCCGTAACGGTTAAGATCATAGAGAAGGCTCCTGTCCGAGTAGGATGGCTGTTCAGACGCACGCGAATCGCGCGTCTTCCTCTACCTTACCATACCATATGCGGACAGAAGCCCACTACAGCTTCATATCGTGGTCGGCCTCCTCCTCTGATGAAGCAGACCGTCTGAACGCGGATTTTCCCCGAAGACCAGCGGCTTCAGGTGACGGGCGAGATACGTCCCGTACCTGCTGTCCGTGTTCAATAGCAGTTCGTCGACATAGTGCGCGCCCGGCGGGACGGCATCCAGCAGCAGGCAGGCAAGCCCGGCATACAAGCCGCATGCGACTTGGAAGTAGGTCGCGTTCGTACCGAATCGCGGATAGATATCGCGGCTGGCCATCGTATTGTACAGATAGACTTCGCGATCCTCGAAGACGAGCAGCACGCCGACCAGGTCTTCGCCGTTGACCGTGCCGATGGCCGGATCGATAATGCGCTGCTGCCAATCCCACAGCTGGTCGGTATCGCCAAGCCGGCTTTGAATGGTGGCCGTAGTGAAAGGGTTCACGCGGTAGAGGAATCCGACCTCCATGTCGAACCGGCTCCCTAGCGTCAGGACCTCCTCGTGCGGCATGAGACAGCCATAGAAGCTGTGCGCCCCGACCGTTACTTTATATTCCGCCTCATAGACTTCTTCATAGAGATACATCGGCATGCGATGGCGGACGAACATCGGATAGCTGAGGAGCGCTTCGTCGAGGAAGCACTCGACAGACCAAGAGCTGTACAGCGTCTCCGGCTCGAGGAGTCCCTCATCCCGGTACATGGAGGTGTCGTGCTCGATGATGTAGCAGGCCAAGGGCTGCTCGCCGGCATGTTGCTTCAGCAGATGAATCGCCATCCATTGCACGGCGCCGGGGTTCATGCCGGAGCAGAGAATCGCCCGCGTGCCATCGAAGCCTGCCCTTACTGCTTCCAGCCGCTCATGGCGTTCGGTGAGCGGGAAGCCGAACAGCCGTTCATCCTCATCTACAGCCGTGTTCTCGAGCGCGGAGTTCAGATAAGCAATGCCCATCTCGTGGCAGCATTCCAGCGTAGCGATCGTATCGGCCCAAGAGACGTCGATGACTAGGCTCGTCTCTGCAGCGGCGAGATGTTCGCGGAGACGCGCGCGGTCGTTCAGATCGAATCGGTGCAGCGTGATGCGGTTGGCAAGGTTCGGATAGCGGAGCATGCAGTCGCTGCGAGATTGCGGCTTCATATCCACGAGATGCAGCTGGGCTTGCTGCAGCACGGGGTAGAGGGGATCGTCGGCATCTTGAGCGGCATGATTGAGAAGCGCCAGCACTGCCCGTGCCGCGCCGCCTGCGCTTCCTAGCACGGAGATGGATAACGGCGTGGAAGGGTTGGTCATAGGGAAACCCCCTTATACGAATAAGTTGGAATAGCTTATTCGCACGATAAGGGGGATGCTTGGACCAACTGACAAGTAGCAGGACCTATTCTCCCTGCAGCAATGCTCGATGGAAGGCGACGGATAGCCGTGTCATCAGAATAGCCGCAACGACGTAGTAGAGACCGTCCCACCACAGATGGCTGTGCAGCAATCCGGCTGCGCGAAGCAGGATTGTCGATCCTTGCATGACAGCGGCTGCGATCGCATACTTGAGCCAGGCATGCCGCCAGTTCGTGCATGCCAGCCAGACATACAAGAGGCTCATGAGGATGAAGAGCACATCCGAGAAGCTTGTCGTATCTCGGGCGTCCTCCGCGAACCAGCCCGGCGTGAAGCTGCGTACGCCGAACAGCATGATCGGGGTTACGAAGAGCGTGCCTGCGCATGCCGCGGTTAACGCGAATAGGGCTAGCTTATGCAACAGCCCGCGAATCGGATGCGGGAGACGCGCATGGATCCAGATCGCCGTGCCGAAGTAGAACGGCAGCCCAAGCATCGTGTAGACCGTCTTCCACCAGTTCTGCTCGTATAAACCTAAGTGAAGGAAGAGCCACTCGATGCATGCAAATAGAATAATGAAGCCGACGATCCCCATCCAGCCTAGACCGAACACCGCGATCATCGTGGCCGCAACCGGCAGCGCAAGCGCATTGGAAGCGAGTGCGCCTGTATTGCTATCGTAATAGTCGTTCCAGGCGATCAGGTTGGGATCATAACGGTAACTTCCGAGAAAGTTGTAGATGACGGACTCGATAAGGAAGCCGTAGCCGATCACGATGCCGAACAGCAGGAGCGGACGCCTCAACGATCGCTTCGCGAAGCAAGTGCAGCCGAGAGCGAGCAAGCTTAGTGCGCCTAATCCAAGGTACCAGTAAGCATGATAGTCCACGCGCTCACCTCTGTTAAGCAAATTATCCATAGGGTTGCACCGAACCAGGCGTTTCATGCAAATGCAAAGTCTTTGGCAACCATGCCCTGCGATTGCCGTACATAGGGGAAGGCATGACTTCGGAAGGAGAATGACGATGTGGTTTGCAATAACGTTGGGCGGCATCGCGGCAGTTGCCGTCATGTCCATCGCTTTTCTAAGGCTGTATCCCCCCTTCGGGGGCAGGCCAACGGCGGAACAGCTGCAGCGCCTCACCCGTTCCAAGCAATACGATGCGAAGCGCCGGCGATTCGCGTATCCGCTCCCGACCCCGATGACGATGAGTGCCCGGGACACGATGAGGACGGTGTGGCAGATGCTTACGCGTCAGCCCATGGACCGGCCGGCGAAGCCGATCGAGGTCGCGGCATACGAGCAGCAGCGCCCAGCGACTGGCGGCGAGACGCGGACTCGCGTGACATGGTTCGGGCATTCTGCCGTATTAATCGAGACGGACGGCAAGACGCTGTTCATCGACCCGATGCTTGGACGTTCGCCATCCCCTGTCCCCGCCATCGGAGGCAGACGATTCAGCGACCGGCTCCCGGCGCGAATCGAGGAGCTGCCGTGGCTTGATGCGGTGCTGCTGTCACATGACCACTACGATCACCTGGATTACGGAACGATCAAGCGCCTGCAGCACAGGGTCGGGCATTTTTATGTGCCGCTCGGCGTCGCTGCGCATCTGGAGAGATGGGGAATCGAAGCGGACCGCATTACGGAATGCGACTGGTGGGAGGAGACGCAGCTGGACGAGATTCAGCTGGCCTGCACGCCGGCGCGCCATTTCTCCGGCCGAAGCTTAGGCGACCGGAATGCAACGCTCTGGTGCTCATGGGTCATTCGGAGCCGGGAGGCTTCGATCTTCTTCAGCGGGGACAGCGGCTATGGACCACACTTCGGGGAGATCGGCGCCAAGTATGGCCCGTTCGATCTGACCTGCATGGAATGCGGCCAGTACGATGACCGGTGGGCGCTCATCCATATGCGTCCGGAAGAGACGGTCGCGGCGCATCGGGACGTCAGGGGCGGGCTGCTGCTGCCGATCCACTGGGGCGCCTTCAAGCTTGCCCTGCATGCGTGGACCGATCCGATCGAGCGTGTCCGAAGGGCTGCGCTGGAGCGCGGGGCGGCGCTGACGACGCCGCGGATCGGCGAGACGGTCATCGTGGGCGCAGCGGAGCCTCCTGCTTCCGTATGGTGGCGGTAGCGTGGTTAAAAAATTGCTGCTCGCTGCCCTGTACGGAGCAATCGCCGTTGTCATCTATCAGAGCGGAGGGTCTATCCTCGCGTGGCTGCGGGACACCGACCGCATCGCGTTGGTGATGCTGGCGGCCGTCATGCTGTCGCTGTTCCCGGTCATCCCTTATCCGGTCGCAGGCGGCATCATCGGCGCGGCATTCGGACCTGTCCTCGGCGGGTTCATGACCTGGTTCGGATCCACAGCGGCTTCGCTGCTGATGTTCGCGCTGGTGCGCTACGGATTCCGGGAATGGGGCATCAAGCTGCTGCATGAACGGCCCGTGCTGGACAAGCTGACCGTGCTGTTCGAGCGCCATGCTTTTCTCGCGATCCTGCTCACGCGGCTGGTGCCCTTCGTTCCCTCGATCATCGTGAATGTGTATGCGGCGCTGAGCCGTGTATCGTTCCCGGTGTATGCCCTTGCATCCGCGCTCGGCAAAATCCCCGCGATGCTCCTATTCGCATCGGCCGGCAGCCAGATGCTGGACGCGCCGCGTCAAGCGGCAGTCACGCTGCTGGTATACGGCGGGTTCCTGGCCGTGGTCTTGTTCTTCTACCGCATGTGGTTGAAGCGCGGCGGCGCATAAATGGCTTACAGGGCGAGCGTCGCTTGAAACGTGCTGCCGACAGCGCTAAGATGAAAGCGCAGGCCGTGAACGCGAGTTCGCGGAACATATGGAACCCATTCATACGGAGGCGAGTAACAGTGAAATACAGAAGACTCGGCAAGACAGACCTGAAGGTATCCGTTGTCGGTGTCGGCACGTGGCAGTTCGGCGGCGATTGGGGCAAAGATTTTACGCAGTCCGATGTGGATGCCGTTCTCGACCGCGCCAAGGAGCTGGGCATCAACCTGCTCGATACGGCGGAATGCTACGGGCCGCATCATCGATCCGAGACGTTCATCGGCGATTATCTGAAGCGCGGCCGGCGCGAGGATTGGGTGCTGGCGACGAAGTTCGGGCACAAGTGGCATGACAGCTGGGGCAATGCATGGAGCGTGGACGAGATTCGCGTGCAGTTGGAGGAGTCGCTGCGAGCGCTGCAGACCGATTATGTGGATCTGTACCAGTTCCACTCGGGGCCGGACGAGGCATTCGACAACGATGCGCTCTGGACGATGCTAGACAAGCAGGTGCAGGCAGGCAAGATCCGCAACCTGGGTATTTCGATCGGCGCGAACGACAACATCCATCAGACGGCGAAGGCGACCGAGGTGAATGCCAAGGCCATTCAGGTCGTCTACAACCGAATCGACCAGAAGCCGGAGGAAGCGGTGTTCCCGTCCTGCATCGAGCAGGATCTGGGCGTGCTGGCACGCGTGCCGCTGGCGAGCGGCTACTTGAGCGGCAAGTACAAGCCAGGCGCCGTATTCGAGGACAATGTACGCAAGGGACATAAGCGTGAGGACATCGATCAGAAGCTGGCGCTCGTCGAGCAGATTCAGGCAAGCGAGGTGCCGGCAGGCGTGGGCATGGCGGAATGGGCGTTGGCTTGGTGTCTGCAGCATCCGGCGGTCACCTGCGTCATTCCGGGCTGCAAGAGCCCCGAGCAAGTCGAGTCGAACGCGCGCGCAGCGGCGCTTGATCTCGTCAAGGCGGATCATCCGCAAGCGTGGAAGTAAAGTATGATCTTAAGGGGATGCATCCAGTGGACCTGTTCAGCAGGCACACGCATGGCGGTGCGTCCTTTTCTTTTTTTGGATCGGGAACTGCCGGCCCCGCCGCCCCAATCCCGCCGCACGAGTACGAAAAACCACCTTCGTTCGGCTCAGCCACCCCAATCCCGCCGCACGAGTGCGAAAAACCACCTTCGTTCGGCCCATCCGCCCCAATCCCGCCGCACGAGTGCGAAAAACCGCCTTCGATCGGCCCAACCG
>JAEWJS010000158.1 GCA_023386495.1 Bacillota bacterium
TTGGTGAACGCCATCCTTCCAACCGCGCTAAGGCCCGCGGATAGGCGGTCGCCGAATGCACGGTACAGCAGCAACGACAGACAGAGGTAGACGATCGCCATGGCCTTGCCGGACAAGTACATATAAGGGTAGATGAGATTCGTATTATAGCTTGCGCTCGACAAGTATTCGAGCACCATAGGGATCCAGAACAGCACGGAAGCGGGCAATGCAATCCAGAGCGCCAGGCGCACCTTGGAACGCTGCATGCCGTCCTTCGCGAACCAGCCTTTCTTGCCGGCATAGAGACCTAGCAGGAATAATCCCAAGATCTCGGGCAGCATGAGGAAGAAATTCGCGATGCCGTCCGTCAACAAGAATTCGACGCGTTCCGTTAAACTCGGCAATCCGTTGAACAGCACATCGTCCAATGCTTCGCTGGCAACTGCCGCGGCAAGGGCGGTTAGACCCGCATGCAAGAGCACAGCCAGTCCGAGCAGACTGAGACTCCACGCCAAGATCGTGCCGGTCAGCCGCTTGTAGAACAGCAACAGCAGGAAGCCGAGGAGCGCATACACATGCAGCACATCGCCGAACCATAGCAGCACGGCGTGGCCGATCCCCGCAGCCAGCAGCAGCCCGAGCCGGCGCGACATGAGACGATAAGGGCGGAGCTGCTTCGTCTCGGCTCGGTGCATGAATAAATAGAAGCTTAGTCCGAATAAGAAAGCGAATAACGTATAGAACTTCGTCTGGACGAACATGTCATACAGCAGACGGAATAATGCGTCCATCCCCGTGTAGCTCGATTGATACGAGATTCCGTTCCCTATCATCTCTGGAATGTTAACGACGCAGATCCCCAGCACGGCCAATCCGCGCAGCGCATCGATTACGCCGATTCGCAGCGATAGGGAGCCTTGCTCTAGCTCTTGCTCTTGCTTTGGCGATCGTTCCTCCATTGCACACCATCCTTTACACGATCTAATCGTCGTCCATTATAGCACGCTTTCGGCACGCTCTCGACCCCGAGACAGCAAGAAAAATCGCCCTCGTTATGGCCAAGAAGCGAGCCGGTACGAGAGCGATCAGCGTCATCGTCATTCCGTGATCATCGTCACGTCATCCAGATAGATCGTGGCAGCGCCCGAAGCATCGTCCGGGGATAACACCTGCAGCCCGATCGCTTGGATCGAATCTTTGCCCGAAGCATTCCGGATCTCGAACGGTATCGTCGCGAATCCGTCGCCTGAGAGCACCGTCTCCCCGGAGTCCATCCAAGCCCAGCTGTCACCGGTCTTCATGAACAGCTTCACGCGAATGCCGCTGCCCGCCGACGCGTCGTCCGCGAGTTCGACCTTCACCTTCGCGGACAGCGCTGCCGCCTCCGACAAGTCCAGACGGCCGACGCGCGTCAACTCGAAGCTGCCTCCGCCTAAAGTGAAGTCCGCCTTGAGCGAGGACTTCCCCTTCGCAGCCGCTGCTGCCGTCACTTCGACGCCTGCCGCTTGGGCCGTATTCCATGCGCCGTCATTGTCATTGTTAATGCCCCATTCGTCTGTCCCGCTCTCATAGTCGTAGAGCGTCTCGCTTACGCTCGCTCCGCCACCTGGCTTGTAATGGACAAGCACAGCTTGTTCCAACGTCTTGCCATTGCCGAGCTTCGCTTCGACCTGCAGCTCGATCGCCTCGCCTTCCTGCTGCTTCATTGGGGCCCACTCCGCTGTATAATAGCCGTCAGCAGCCCTCGTCATCGTTGTCGTCGTGTCGCTTCCCTGTTCCCTTAGCGTTACTGTCTCAGCCTCACCGAAGAGCAGCCTTGCACGCACGTGCGCCGGCGCTTCCTTCAGCACCGTATCATTCGTGGGTACCGCGATGTGGAGCAGCGGCTCCTCCTGCAGCGCGGCTACTTCGCGGCCGTATACGCCGCTTACCTGTTGCGCGAATGCGGTGTATTCGTCCTCATAGAACCGGATGAAGTCCGGCAGCAGCTCATGATCGCCCGGCGCATTCTTGTACGGAACGAACAGATTACCGTCCAGCGCAAAATTCGCCCACGTCTGCATGTAAGCCGTACGTCTCGCATTCGGGTCGGACTTGATCGCCTCCAGCACCTTCGTGAACCATGCCAAGTCGCCGTTGCCCGTCGTCTTCATGCCTTGCGGGCTGTAGCCGTATTCCGATAATGCCGCAATTTTCCCCTTCGCGTCTGCCAGACGGTTAATCATCGCCAGATCGGCCGCAAGCTGGTCGAGAAAAGCGTTCGAGCCGGGATTCTCTAGGTTGTCGTATTGGTCCATGCCGAGAATATCGACATAGGCATCGCCTGGATAGGTCGTCATGTACGCGCCTTCATCGCCGCGGAACGGTCCGTTCGGCGAGTAGACATACAAGAGATTATGCACGTCCTTGGCATCGCGCAAATATTCAACCGTATAGCGGTAAAGCGCGATATAGTCTGCCGTCTTAGTCGTGCGGGCGCCCCACCAGAACCAGCCTCCGTTCTGCTCATGGAACGGTCGGAATAACAGCGGGATCAATTCGCCTTCTGTATCTTTTACATTGTTCGCGACATCGGCGATCAGATCGAGATAGTCATTGAATGCCGCATGCTTGCTGCCGCCAGGCAGAATCTCCGCGACCACATTGCCCGTCGTGTCGTTGAAGCTTCCGCCCGTCACGAAGTTCGGCGGATGCGTGCTCAACGCGACGATGCCGCCGAGCGCGTGTGCCTCTTGCATCTTCTCGATGACGCGTTCGCGGCTTTGTACCGTATCGCCGAATACGCCGGGCTTCTCCTTGCCTTCGATCGATAGCGTATCCCAGCCGAATAGGGCCGGATAATCGCCTGTCGAGATTTTGACCTCCGATTGAATCGGATCTTGCGAGGAGGAGATGCTCTCCGTTGTCGCATGCTGATGGCCGAACAGGATTTGCTTGCCTCTCTGCTCCGCCAAGTAGGCATAGAGGGACCTGGTGCTGCTGGTCGCTTCGGGATCGACGAAGTCGAACGCGTGCGCCTCTGCTTGATTGGGCACTTTGCCGTCTTCAACTGCGGGCGGCTCCGACCGGTTCTCTGACCTAGTATCCGCCTGCTCGTTCAGCGATTCTTGCTCTTCTCTCATCTGGACAGCTGTTACGATGATCATCACGGTAGCCGCAATGGCCAGTATGGCAATGAACCACTTGCGCTGCGTATTCATCCGGTATCCCCCTTGTTAGGCTGTTATGTATGATTGCGGCCATACAGTATAAGTTGTTAGGCCGAAACCTAACAAACCATTCCGAGCTCCTGCATCCCAACATATCCAGCAACCCTACCTGTAAGCGCTTCCCCTCCATCATACCGCGAAAACGCCAAAACAAACAAGACCATATTGATGCCGAAGCTCAACATGGTCTTGTTTGTTTTGTTAGTATTATTTTTTGCGCGGTTGGTGCTGATCCGGATCCGGCTGATCCTCCCACTTACGCGAGTACGCCTTATTCGTCACCCAGAAGGTCATCCAAGCGAGCAGCACGACGATTATGACGGCTGCGATCCAGACACCTGCGGGAACCCCCATGTCTCTCTCTCCATTCTGTAAGAATCTTACGCGGTAATCCACGCCTCTAGTATGCATTGTAACGCTTAACGGCCCGAATCGGAACCCGCTAACGCGTCAATTGTATGTCTTCTTCGCGAAAAAAGCCCGAAATGCCGCATATGCAGCACTTCAGGCTCGAATTGCGATTTCATTGCGTTCCGCTGCCTACGCTCCGCCGTCGCCAGCCAAGACGGCAAGTGCGGTGCGGAGCAGCGCCGGTGAAGCGGCCTCAGAAGCCTGAGCCATGACGACCGCTGCCGTATCCGACGCGTCGTCCAGCATCAATGCCGCGGTAACCTTGCCGTCATGGTAGAACGGCATCGGGAACGCCATCTGCTTCTCCGGATAGCGCGCATCGCTGAACGGAAACCGCGAGCGAGGCGAACGCGACAAGTGCAAGCCCGGCACACCATAGTAATCCTGAGCCGCTAACAGCTCGACGAGACGATGCTTCAGCATCACTTCGCCATCGGGAGCGGTCCCGCCGCGCAGCAGCATGCGGCCCAGCTTCAGCAGATCTTGCATCGTCGTGTAGATCCCGGCTCCCGAACGAGGCGGCTCGCCTGCTGCAGAGGCAGGCGGGAGATACAGCAGATTCTCCTGCCATTCATCCGCCACGCTGACATCCTCCATCCGCGATTCCGGCACACGGAAGAACGTGTTCTTCATATCCAGCGGGTCGAGAATGTTCGCCTGCACGTATTGCTCGAACGGCATGCCGGACACGCGAGCGACAAGCTCGCCAAGGATGAGATAACCTGCGGTCGAATACAGCACGCGTTCCCCAGCAGTTGCCCGCAGCGGCCCTGCTAGCAGCGCTTGGATCCAAGGAGACTTCTTGCCGCCATCGTGCTCGAACAAGAACCGGTGCTCCCACCACCCGTACGGATGCGTCTCCCCATCCATTCCCGGCTCCGGCCACACGCCCGAAGTATGATCCAACAACTGCTGGATCGTGATGCCTCGATGCTGATTCGTGTCGAATTCCGGCAGATGCTTGCTAACCGCGTGATGCAGATGAAGCAGGCCATCTCCGGCAAGCTGCATGACCGCAATCATCGTGAATAGCTTTGTGAGCGACGATACCATGTGGATATCGTCGGGCTTCAGCGCCTCCCGCATGTCATTGTACCGACGTCTGCCAGCGGCGTATTGCATGACGTTACCGTCTGCCTGCGCGATCGCGTAAGCAGCGCCCTGCAGCCTGCCGTCTTCGATGAAGGCCGACAGGCTGGCCTGCAATCGCTCGCTTGCATCGGCTGGCGGCAGCATGTTCATCGCGTTCGCAGCCCGTGCAGACGATAATCGTCCGCGGTCCAAGCCATACCATAATAATGTACCGGGAATCGTATTCACCGCGTCATAATCCCAGCTGCCGTTGGGGGCGAAGAATGCGAATACGACCCGGTTCTCAGGGTCGACGAACAAGCCGCACTGCGAATTGCCCATCGAATACGTCGATTCCGGCATCGCTTGATTCGGATAGCTGTCCAATCGCCATCCGAGCCCTCTGCGCGGCGTTCCTACCGTGCCGTACAGCATCTCCTTGCAGCCATCCGGGATTTGGTTCGTCGTCATCAGCCTCACGGATGCTGCGCTTAGGACGCGGACGCCGTGCAGCTCCCCGTCATTGAGCAGCATCCGTGCATAGCGGTGCAAGTCCTTCAAGGAAGAATAGAGGCCGTGGAACGACCTCGGCATGCGCAGGTCTGCATGCGAGAAGATCGCCCCTTCCTGCCAATCGAATGCGTACCCAACCTCCCCCGCCCGTTCGGCAGGGACATCGTAGAAGGTGTCCTGCATGCCGAGCGGCGCTAGCAGGTTGGCATGAATGAACTTCTCGACTCTCATGCCGGCGATGCGTTCGATAATCTCGCCCAATACGGCATAGCCGGCATAGCTGAATGCCGCGGTTTCTCCCGGCTTGCAGAAGAGCGGCCCGGACAGAACTGTGCTTAGCCAATCCCCCCTGAGCGTGGCGTGCCACTCGAAATGCGGAAGATTATAAGCTTCGCCGTACACGTTCTGGTTGCCGGGCAGTCCGGATCGATGCGAGAGCAGATGATGGATCGTGATGCCCCGGTAATAGGGCGTGTCCATAGCTGGAATGACGTCAGCGGCCGACTGATGCAGCTCCAGCTTGCCCCGTTCGATCAATTGCATGATCGCCGCTGCCGTGAACACGATCGCAAGATCCATCGTCGGGAACAACGCATCCGCGGGCATGGGCGGGCTGTCTTTCTTCGGCGTCAGCTTCCCGATCGCTTGATGCACGACGATATCTCCCTCTACGGAAGCAAGATAGGCAGCACCTTGAATCCTCTTCTTCTTCAGCAGGCCCGCATAGTACCGCTCCAGACTGGATGCATCCAATCGAGCCGTGACCGAGGTTCTTCCTTCCGGCGCATTCGCCGGTTCGCCTTTCCCACGCGTTGTCGTCCGCATACAAGCCTCCATTTGGGTATTTTATCCACTTCATTCATCTTATAAGACAACCCCTCCTATGTAAACGCTTAATTATTCTCGTGCAATTTAGCAGGATTTTCCTTCTCCATGTAGAAATTAGGTGGATGCATCATCACACTGATACACAATTGAACGGAGGTCTGGCGTGAGCTCACGAATCCACCTGCTCGTCGGCACGAACAAAGGCGTCTTCGTCTACGTCTCGGACGAGGAGCGCAAACAATGGAATCTGAAAGGGCCCTACCTGAACGGTTGGGAAGCATACAGCGTGCTCGGCGACAGCCAAGGAAGCACGAACCGCATGTTCGCAGGCACATCGCATGCCGCTTACGGCCCGACGATACGCATCAGCGACGATTACGGGGAGACGTGGCGGCAGATTGCGCGCGGACCGCGATACGCGCCGGAGACTGGCTTCAAGCTCAACCGGATCTGGCAGCTTGTGCCCGGCGCCCCATCGCAGCCCGATACGTTCTATGCAGGCGCGGAGGAAGCCGGATTATTCGTCACGCATGACCGCGGCGAGACCTGGCGCGAGCTGGACGCCTTAACGAAGCACCCGACGAGGCCGGAATGGTTCGGAGGAGCCGGCGGCATGGGTCTTCACACCATTATTGTCGA
>JAEWJS010000013.1 GCA_023386495.1 Bacillota bacterium
GCGTATCGTTGAATTAGCGAACAATCGTATGAATCGGGTGGCCCAGGCCGACTTCCGCCGCTTCCATGACGATCTCGCCGAGCGTCGGATGCGCATGAATCGTCAAGCTCAGATCCTCCATCGTCGCGTCCATCTCGATTGCCAGACCGAGCTCCGCAATCAGGTTCGATGCTTCATGGCCCGCGATTTGCGCGCCGAGCACTTGTCCGGTCTCCGTGTCGAACACGATCTTCACGAAGCCGTCGGTTGCGCCGAGCGAAACTGCGCGGCCGTTGATGCCGAACGGGAAGCGGGCGACCTTCGCCTTGTGCCCCTTCGCCTTCGCTTCGGTCTCGTTATAGCCTACGCTTGCGCACTCCGGATCGGAGAAGCACACGGCTGGAATGCACTTGTAATCGACCTTGCTCGGCAATCCGGCGATCGCCTCAGCCGCAACCTTCGCTTCGTAGCTGGCTTTATGCGCGAGCGCGGCGCCTGCCACGATGTCGCCGATTGCATAGATATGCGGAATGCTCGTGCGGCATTGGTCGTCGACCTCAACGTATCCGCGCTCCGTCATCTTCAGTCCGATCAGATCGAGACCGAGCTCGCCGTCCGTGTTCGGACGACGGCCGACTGTCACGAGCAAGTACTCGGCCGTGACGGTCTTCTCTTCGCCGCCGACGCTGAACGTCACCGTAACGTCCTTATCCGTCTGCGTAGCAGACTGTGCCTGGGCACCCGTGAACGTCTCCACGTCCTTCTCTTTCAGCTTCTTCGCTACGAGGCGGGACATGTCCGCATCGAAGCCGGGCAGTATGGCGTCTGCGCCTTCGATGATAGTGACCTTGGTGCCGAACTTCGAATACATCTGGCTCAGCTCGACGCCGATGTACCCGCCGCCGATGACGACCATGCTCTTCGGCAGCTCAGACAGCGACAGCGCTTCTGTCGAGGACAGGATGCGCCCGCCGAACGGGAATGCCTTCAGCTCGATCGGACGGGAGCCCGTCGCGATAATGCAGTTCTTGAAGCGGTAGCGCGGCGATTCTTGTTCGTTGAAGACGCGCGCCTCGTTCTCGTTGATGAACATAACCTCGCCGCTGAAAAATTCGACCTTGTTGCCCTTAAGCAGCGTGCCTACGCCGCCGGTCATTTTGCTGACGACGCCGTTCTTGAATTCTTGCACCTTGCTCCAATTCACCTTCGGCTCGGCAGTCTCGATGCCGAAATCGGACGCATGCTGTACCGTCTCGTATTGATGCGCTGCGCTAATCAGCGCCTTGGACGGAATGCAGCCGACGTTCAAGCAGACGCCGCCGAGGTATTGACGGTCCACGCACAGCACGGATTGGCCGAGCTGAGCGGCGCGGATGGCGGCTGCATAGCCGCCAGGTCCGGCACCGATGACCAATGTATCGATATCGAGTGAAGCGTCACCTACGACCATCGGTTATCCCTCCAGAATGAGCAGTTCCGGATCGGCCAGAAGCTGCTTGATTTTGTTCAAGAAATGTTGAGCCGTCGCGCCGTCGATGAGACGATGATCGTAGCTGAGCGACAGTGCCATAACCGGCGCGACGACGATTTCGCCGTCGCGTACGACCGGCTTCTCCGTGATGCGGCCCGTACCGAGAATGGCCACTTCCGGGAAGTTGATCACCGGCGTGAAGAACATGCCGCCGGCCGAGCCGATATTCGTGATCGACATCGTGCTGCCGCGCATTTCGCTGGCGGACAGCTTGCCTTCGCGGCCGCGGGAAGCGAGATCCTTGATGGCGTCTGCGATCATCCAGATGTTCTTGCGGTCTGCGTCCTGGATGACAGGAACGATGAGGCCATTATCCGTATCCGTCGCGATCCCGACATGATAGTACTTCTTGTAGACGATCTCTTGCGCTTCTTCATCCAGCATGGCGTTCATGACCGGGAACTCGCGCAGCGCAGAGACGAGCGCCTTGACGATGAACGGCAGGTACGTCAGCTTGACGCCCTTCTTCTCCGCCAGCGGCTTCGTCTTCGTGCGGAACTCGACGAGCTTCGTTACGTCGACTTCGTCCATATGCGTCACATGAGGCGCCGTGTAGACCGACTTGACCATCGCGTTCGCGATCGCTTTGCGGATGCCCTTGAACGGCACGCGCTCTTCGAGCCCGCCCGTTGCGGCTGCCGCTGCTGCCGGAGCTGCCGCTTTCGCTTCGCCAGCCGATGCGCCGACAGCCTCTGCTGCTGCGCCAGCCGCAGCAGCCGCTGCCGCAGGCGCACCCGTGAAGCCGTCCACGTCGCCGCGCGTGATGCGGCCGTTCTTGCCTGTTCCTGCTACTTGCGTCAGATCGACGCCCTTCTCGCGCGCATATTTGCGCACGCTCGGCGTTGCCAGCACGGCGCCGCCGGGAACCGGCTGTGCCGTTTGCGGCTTCGGCTGCTCATTGGCTGCTACCGATTGCGGCTGTGCCGCTGCAGGCGCAGGCGCTGCTGCCGGCGCTGCCGGTGCAGCCGCTGGTGCCGCTGCCGCAGGCGCTTCATGACCTCCTGCTTGCTCCGGCACTTCGCCCTCGGCGTCGATCAGCGCGACCACTTCGCCTACATGGCAGACTTGACCGTCCTTTACGAGCACCTCGAGTACTTTGCCGTTAACCGGGCAAGGCACTTCGACGATCGCCTTGTCGTTCTGCACTTCCATGATAATATCTTCGTCCGTAACCGTGTCGCCGGCCTTGATGTTGACCTTGATGATCTCGCCTTCATGCAGCCCTTCGCCGAGTTCCGGAAAGCGGTATTCGAATTTAGCCACCTGGATAACCTCCCTCTCTTAAAACTCCCTGACTTTGTTCACGGCCGCGATGATGCGAGCCGTGCTCGGAAGCCATGCATCCTCGATTTGCGCGAACGGATACACCGTATCCGGACCGGCAACGCGAAGCACGGGCGCTTCCAGGTGAAGAATCGCATGTTCGTTGATCTGCGCGATAATCTCGGCTGCTGCGCCGGATGTTTTCTGCGCTTCCTGCACGACGATTGCGCGGTTCGTTTTCTTAATCGAAGCCACGATCGTCTCGATATCGAGCGGCATCAGCGTGCGGAGGTCGATAACCTCGGCCTTCACGCCTTGTTTCTCGAGCTCTTCGGCTGCCTTCTGAGCCGTATGAACCATCAGTCCGTATGCAATGATGGTCACGTCGCTGCCCTCGCGGACAACATTCGCCTTGCCGATCTCGACCGTGTACGCCTCTTCCGGCACATCTTGACGGAATGCGTGGTACAGGTTCAAGTGCTCCATGAAGAACACCGGATCGTTGTCGCGGATCGCCGATACGAGCAGGCCCTTCGCGTCATACGGATTGGAAGGCACGATGACCTTGATGCCCGGCGTCTGCAGCGCCAGTCCTTCGAGCGAATCGGTATGGAGCTCCGCTGCCTTGACCCCGCCGCCGAACGGCGTGCGGAATACGATCGGCGCGTTATAGCGGCCGCCCGAACGGAAGCGCATGCGCGCCGCCTGCACGAACATCTGGTCAAGCGCTTCATAGATGAAGCCGACGAATTGGATCTCGGCTACCGGGCGGAAGCCCTGGATTCCCATGCCGACCGCCAAGCCGCCGATTGCGGATTCTGCGAGCGGCGTATCGAATACGCGCTCTTCACCGAATTCCCCTTGCAGCCCTTCCGTTGCCCGGAATACGCCGCCTACCTTGCCTACGTCCTCGCCGAAGACGAGTACGTTCGGATCTCGTTTCAATTCCACGCGCATCGCGTCGCGGATCGCTTCTTTCATATTCATCTGAGCCATGGTCGCTGGTTCCTCCCCCGTTTATTGAAAATCGGCCTTTTGTTCTTCGAGGTGCTTCGGCGTCGTTTCGAACATGGAATCGATGAGGCCTGCTACCGTCATCTTCTCGGTCGCTTCCGCCTTCTTGATATGCTCGTTAACCGTCGCTTTCGCTTCTTCCTTCACGCGCGCGGTCTCCTCTTCGGACCAGAGGCCTTTCTTCTCGAGGTACTTGCCGAACCGAACGAGCGGATCCTTCAGGTTCCATTCCGCCTCTTCTTCCTTCGTGCGGTACTTCGACGCGTCATCCGCCATGGAGTGCGGACGGAAACGGTACGTCAGCATTTCGATCAGCGTAGCGCCTTCGCCGCTGCGTCCCCGCTCAGCCGCGTCTTGAACAGCCTTGATGACCGCCAGCACGTCCATGCCGTCGACTTGGACGCCCTTGATGCCGGCCGCGACCGCCTTATGCGCAACGGACAGCGCAGCCGTCTGCTTGGCAAAAGGCGTCGTGATCGCGTAACCGTTGTTCTGCACGACGTAAATCGCCGGCAGCTTGAACACGCCCGCAAAGTTCAGGCCTTCGTAGAAATCGCCCTCGGACGAACCGCCGTCGCCCGTATACGTGATGGCGACGCGCTTCTCGCCCTTCTTCTTGAATGCCATAGCCACGCCCGTTGCATGCAGGATCTGCGCGCCGATAATGATCTGCGGCATCAGCACATGCACGTCCTCGGGAATCTGGCCGCCGTGCTGGTGGCCCCGGGAATATAAGAAGGCTTGGTACAACGGCAATCCATGCCATACGAGCTGCGGCATGTCACGGTAGCCCGGGCAGATGAAATCATCCTTGTTCAGCGCGTATTCGCTGCCGACCATCGATGCTTCTTGGCCCGATACCGGCGCATAGAAGCCCAGACGACCTTGGCGGCCCAGGTTCACAGCACGCTCGTCCCAAGTACGCGTGAATACCATGCGGTACATAATCTCTTTCAGTTGTTCATCCGTCAGCTTCGGCATCAGATCCGGCGCGACGATTTCCCCTTCCGGCGATAGAACGGAAAGCGGCGTAACCGGTTCCGTCTGAACCTCATATGGCAGCTTGCTCATTGAACGTTCACCCCATCCACATATTTGAATAATACAGTGCTCTGTTATAGAATTATTATAAACCTGTTTAACAACATTGGTCAAAGCTAAATATAAGAAACGTCATGCTATATCAACGCTTTTCATGAATAATTTCAACCGAATGTTTATATAACAGGTCCGATAATCATGTAATACAGATTAATACACAATTTCTCAATAGTCATGGAATTGCTTCTCGAAAATGCTTCGCGATCACAAGTGAACCCTTATTATTTTCCCAAGTTGTTGCTAAACCATGCAGTAGGAAGGAGTCGTGAACGCCGATGAGCAGCCTGCCCGTCAAGCGCGTCGTTGTGAAGGAAACCGTACCAAGCCGCATTTTGCCGAAGGGGGAAAGACCGCTTCGCATCTTCCTGCCGCCAGGCTATAACGAAATCATCAGCTACCCGGTCGTGGTTTCGCAGGGCGGCGA
Organism: Bacillota bacterium; assembly: GCA_023386495.1. Taxonomy (GTDB): domain Bacteria; phylum Bacillota; class Bacilli; order Paenibacillales; family Paenibacillaceae; genus Paenibacillus_I. The sequence goes on from JAEWJS010000013.1 coordinate 5,313, forward strand.
GGGCATGTTGAAGG
>JAEWJS010000073.1 GCA_023386495.1 Bacillota bacterium
CCTGCGCCATCTGCTCCGCACTGTAGTTGGAGACGCCGACATACAGCGCCTTGCCCTGACGCACGAGCAGATCCAGCGCGCCGATCGTCTCTTCCATCGGGGTATTCGGATCCGGACGGTGGTGGTAGAAAATATCGACGTAGTCCAGGCCCATGCGCTTCAAGCTCTGATCGAGGCTGGAGACGAGGTACTTCTTGGAGCCCCAGTCTCCGTACGGCCCCTGCCACATATAGTAGCCGGCTTTCGTCGAGATGATCATCTCATCCCGGTATGGCGCCAGATCAGCCTTCATCGCTTGGCCGAACATCGTCTCCGCCGACCCTGCGGGCGGACCGTAATTGTTGGCGAGGTCAAAATGCGTAATGCCGAGATCGAAGGCGCGGCGCAGCATCGCCAGGCCGTTCTCATACACGTCCACGCCGCCGAAGTTATGCCACAGCCCGAGCGAAATCGCAGGCAGCAGCAGGCCGGAGCGGCCGGAACGGTTGTACTTCATGGAACCGTAACGCGATTCGGATGCTAAATAGACCATTCTTCAAGTTCCTCCTCAACCCGTGATATGAACACGTGTCCAATATAGGTGGAGGCTAATCCCGTTAAGGATTGCCTGCCGGTATGGAATGCGGCGCGAGCGTCAGCCAGAACGGTCTCGCTCCGCCGGTACCATCAGGTTCGTAATAGACGACGAGCAGCGTGTCGACATCCTTTTTGATCGCCTGCCCGCTCAAGTAGGCATCCAAGTCAAACGACAAGCGCTCAATGACCGCATGCTTGTGCAGCTCTTTCTCGCTCAGCGACAATGCCGCGAACCCGTCCGATGCCTCCTCCGGACGATCGGCCAGTCGCTTCATCCAGCCGTTCAACTCCTGCTTGTCCATCAGGAACGGCCACCATGCCTTGCGCGGCTTGTACTTGTGGTTCAAGAAGTAGTCCAGTTTCATGAGCCCGAATGCCATGTCGAGATCAAGCCGGTCCCGATGCGGGACGCGCTCGTCCTGCGACCAATCCGTCAGGAACGACCATAGCCGGGCGAACAGATCCTCGAGCTGATGGCCGATTTTCTGCCAGCCGCGTTCCTCCCAATAATCGCCGAACTGCTGGAAGAAGTCAAACGGCGAGTCGAAGACGCGCTCCACCAGATAGAGCAGCGTGCGGTCCATGCGATGCGCGTTCCAATACTTCTCCAGCACGTCCTCGACGCGCTTGATGCGCACGAGATCGCCGAACGGCATCAAGTCATTGGCCAGCATCTCGTACGGCGCTCGCTCCATGTAGACGTAGCCCCATTTGGCCGCATCGTTGCGCAGGCCCGTGCCGCGCAGCATCTTCAGGAAGCCGAGCTGCAGCTCCTCCGGACGCAGCGCGAATACGTCGTTGAACGTCTTCCTGAACGTCGTGTAATCCTCATGCGGCAGTCCGGCGATCAGATCGAGATGCTGGTCGATCTTGCCGCTTTCCTTCACCTTCATGACCGTGCGGGTCAGCTTCGCGAAATTTTGCCGCCGCTGCACCGCCTCGTTCGTGATATCATTCGTCGACTGCACGCCGATTTCGAAGCGGAAGATGCCCGGCGGCGCGTGCTCGGACAGGTAGTCCAGCACCTCCGGCCGCATGATGTCCGCGGTAATCTCGAATTGGAACACGCAGCCGCGATGGTTGTCGATCAGGAATCGGAAAATCTCGAGCGCATAGTCCCGCTTGATGTTGAAGGTCCGGTCGACGAACTTGATCAGCTTGGCGCCGGCATCGATCAGATACAAAATATCGGATTTCGTCCGCTCGATATCGAAGTACCGCACGCCGACCTCGATGCTGGACAAGCAGAATTGGCAGCTGAACGGACAGCCCCGGCTCGTCTCGAAGTAGACGATCCGGTTGGCGAGCGTCGGCACGTCTTCCGCGAAGCGGTGCGGCGTCGGCAGCGTCGCCAGATCCAGCTTCGGCCGAGGCGGATTAACGCGAATCTCCACCGTGCCGTCCGGATGCGTCTTCCGGTACGACGCACCGAATACCATGTGGAACTTTTTGACGTCGCGGAGCTCTGTCAGCAGGTGGTGGAAGGTCTCTTCGCCCTCGCCGATGACGATATGGTCAACCGCCGCGAGCCGCTCCATCCAATGCTCGGTATCGTAGCTAACCTCCGGTCCCCCTAGTACGATGGTGAGTTCCGGCTTGATTTTGCGAAGCATATCGACGATCGTCACGGTCTCCTCGATATTCCAGATGTAACACGAGAACCCGACGACATCGGGATTCTTCGCGAACAGATCCGCCACGATATTCATGGCTGGATCCTTGATCGTGTATTCCGCGATGTCGATATCGAATTCGCTGCCGCTGTATGCTTTGAGGCAGCGCAGCGCAAGCGAGGTGTGAATATATTTGGCGTTCAGCGTCGCTAGGACGACTTTCATTGAAATTACCCCTCTGTCGATCGAAGATGCCTTCTATTGTACCGGACGCCGCAGCAAAAAAGAAGAGCAACCGCCAAAGCGGCTGCTCTTCCCAGCATTCCGTGAACCGTTAGAATCGCATCTGCAGGTGCATGCGGTCCATGATCTGCAGGTTGATGACCTCATACTGCAGCCGCCACTTGCCGTCGCCGAGCGAAGTCACTTCGCTGGACTCGAAGCCCCTCGGCTTCGACGCGAACGTCTGCGAATAGTAGATCAGGAATTGAATGTTATCGTCTGGCAGCATGCTGCGCAGATCCGAGCCCAGATTGACCGTCCAGAATTTCAGCTCATCCACCGTCTGGTGGCCGTAGAGCATATAGAACGGCGGGTCGATGACGGCCGAGATGACGAGCCAGCCCTCGGCATCCCGCGAGACGGACCAATCCTTGAACGTCGCCAGTCCTTCGGAAGTCTGAACTTCGCCGTACTGCTCCTCCATCAGCTTGCGAATCTCGTCATTGCTTGCGTTCGCGAGGCTCTCCGGCAGCGAGGATGGCGGGAATTCGATCTCGCCGGCGGCCGGCGGGTCGCTCTCGATGTCCATCAGCAGCCACTCGGCATGAATGGCCTCGACCGCGAAGTTCAAGTCTGCGATCGAATGGTCGATTCCCGATGACGTAATGCCGACCAATTCGCCGTATTCATTGAACAGACCGCCGCCGGAGCTGCCATGGTCGATCGGCGCATTGATCTGGAAGTAGTTGGTGCCGCCCTCGGTCAGCAGATTGCTGATCAGGCCTTCCGATACCGTATTCTGCAGACCGAGCGGGCTGCCGATGGCGAATACGCGGTCGCCCTTCTTCACGCTGCGGCTGTTGCCGATGCGAACCGGCAGCTCGCCGATATCCTCGGATGTCTGGACGATTGCGAGGTCGGCCGATTCATCGGATGCCGCTACGCCTAGAATTTTCAAGGACATGCCATCGTTGAACAGCACGTTGCCCTCGCTTGCCCCGCCGACGACATGGTAGTTGGTCAGAATCCAGCGATCCCCGACAATGATGCCGCTGCCTTGTCCGGTATCGGTCGTGATCATGACGATCTTATTGTCGTTCGCCTCTACGATCTCGGTGGACGTCAGCTTCTTGCGAGCCTGCTCCGCTTGTTCGTAAGCCTCGTTCTCCGCGGCCGTCTCCAGCTCGTACAGGTAATACTCCGAGTAGATTCGGATGCTCTTCGTCTTGGCATCCCAATCTGCCTTGCCGCCGAGCGCCTCGCTGACGAAGCGAAGCGGCACCATCGTGGCGCCCTCTATCGTCTGCACAGGGACGGCCAGCTTGACGGATTTGCCGTTAATGACGGCCTGAGTCGACCCGACCTGAAGCGTGATTGTCGTGAAGTCCTGACGCACGAAGATCGTCTTCGTCTGCTGCTCCCAAGTGACCTCTGCATCCAGCGCGGTGAAGATCGGGCGCATCGGCACGAGCGTAGTGCCGTTCTTCGTGACCGGCGATGGCGTGAAACTTAGCGGCTTGTCGTCCACGAATACCGGCATGCCAGTCTGCGTGGCTGCCTGCTGCACGGCAGCCGTCGCCGTGTCGGCGAATACAGCTTGTACGGGCAACGCAATGATGATAGCTGAGATAAGTGCGATGAACCATTGTCGCTTGAGTCGTGTCATGGAATATGTTTCCTCCAAATTTCTCCTATTTTCCCACAGCCATCGTATCACCGTTCGGCTCAATTTGTCCATGGGAACTACAGGCCGCGAGGCGCTTTCGGCGACCGGCCCGAACATGCTATAGTGGTAGTTACACCTATCCTATCGATTATCGGAGCGACCGCGCATATGAATAAACGTAACGGCAAGAGACACGCACAGCAGCACAACCGCAATGCCTCACCCGCAGGTATGCGTCCGCGGACGAACAGAGACGGCAGACAGGAGCCGCCTACATCGACGGCAAGCCGACAGCCAATCAGCCAGTACACGGTCAAGGAACCGATGGAACTGCTTCCATTCTTATTGCTGAAGAACGCCAAGTCAGGCCGCAATGCCGTGAAGGCGCTGCTAAGCCGTGGGCAAGTGGCGGTGAACGACCAAGTCGTGACGGCTTATAACCATCCGCTTGCGCCAGGTCAGATCGTAGCCATCCGAAGAGATAAAGCAGTGGAAGAACCGCCGCTCATCGGGCTCAAGATTCTTCATGAAGACGAGGATCTCATCGTCATCCAGAAAGATGCGGGTCTCCTGTCCATCGCCGCTTCGCAGGAGAACGAAATAACAGCCTATCGGCAGTTGACGGCCCATGTTCGCGCCCATAATCCTGCAAGCAGGATTCATGTCGTGCACCGCCTGGATCGGGACACGTCCGGCGTCATGATGTTTGCCAAGAGCGAGCGCATCCAGCAGCAGCTGCAGAACAGTTGGCAGGACACGGTCAAGGAACGCACCTACGTCGCCCTGGTCGAGGGCCGCGTGAAGAAGCCGGAAGGGACGATCTCGTCCTGGCTGAAGGAGAGCAGCACGCTCAAAATGTATTCCAGCCCCTACCCGAACGACGGCCAGCATGCGGTGACGCATTACCGTACGCTGCAGGCCAATAACAGCTTCTCCCTGTTGGAGGTACGGCTCGAGACGGGGAGGAAAAATCAGATCCGCGTCCACATGCAGGATATCGGGCATCCGATCGTAGGGGACAAGAAGTACGGGTCACGCTCTAAGGCGATTAACCGGATGGGGCTGCACGCACGCGTGTTGGCTTTTACCCACCCGACGACCGGCACCCTGCTGCGCTTCGAGACCGATATCCCGAAATCGTTCTTAGCGCCTTTTCGCCAGCCTTAATGCACGTCGTAGCCCTCTCGGGGCCCATAGCATGACGGCTACGCCGACTAAGCAGATCCAGGCACCTAACCAGTCGTACAGGTCAGGTGCCTTCTTGTCGATACGATCATTGCCATCAGCATAATGCGTCCTTATCTCCTAACACGATGCGCGTGCCGCGCTATAATATTATTCCCCGGGAAATTTGTCGAATGGACGTCAATCGGATAGAATTCTAGTATTACTGCCATCTTCTCATACTAGCTGCTTGAATTCTAGACAACTTCGACGGGGGACACCGCATGAAAGCATGGAAGTCGGAAGACGCAGGCGAGCTCCGCAAAGCGCTGCTGCTGCTTGCTTATTTATTCTTCGTTACAGCTGCATCAGCCATCGGAAGAACCGCCGCCGACACGCTCTTCCTCAGCAATTTCGACAATTCTGCACTCTCAGCGATGTACCTGCCTCAAGCCATCGTCATGATCGCGGCGGGCATTCTTCTTCAACGTTATATCCATAAGATACGTCTGCACCGGCTTATCTTGACGATTATACCCGGCATCAGCCTGCTCGTGCTGCTATCCCGAATCGGCGTCGGCCTCGAGCTTCGCTGGGTGCTTCCCGTCATCTATATCGGATACGACGTGTTCAACTTCCTCATGATCGTCTGCTTCTGGCAGTTCGCAACCTCGATCATGGATCAGCGGAAGGCGAAGCGCATGATCGGGATCGTCGGCAGCGGCGGCATTGTCGGCGGAATCTTGAGCGGCTTCGGCATCCGGCTTGCGGCTCCCCTCATCGGAACGCCCAACCTCATCTATGCGTATGCGATATTCCAGCTGCTTGCGCTTGCCGTCTTCCTCATCCTGCTGCGTCGGAACGCTGCGGCCGCTGCTGGAGCAGGCATAAGCCAGTCTCCGGGCACGACGGATCGACGCCATGCCTCCGGTCTGTTCCGCAATGTCCCGCATCTGAAATATATGGCGATCCTCTCCGCGGCGCTCGTGCTGTCGCTGACGCTCATCGACTATCAGTTCAAGGCGATTCTGCGCGATACGCTGCAGAACGACGAGCTCGCGGGCTTCATGGGGATGTTCCTCGGAATATCGGGCGTAGTTGCACTGCTCGTGCAATTGCTCGTATCCGGACGGGTCATGGCGAAGTTCGGCGTCATCACCGCGCTTCTCGTCTTCCCGATCGTGCTCGCGACCGGAAGCTTCGGCTTGCTGGCGCTGCCCGTACTCGGCATGGCCGTCGCATTGAAGGGCAGCGACAAGGTCGTGGGCGATACCTTGTATGCTTCGGTATCGCAATTCATCATGTTCCCGATTCGGCAAGAATGGCGCGCGAAGGCGAAAGGCTTCATGGACGGCATCGTCCGGAACGGCGCCAAAGGCCTGGCCGCCGTCTGCCTGCTGCTGTTCACGCAGCTGCTCGCGGTCGAACAGCTCAGCTACATCGTCCTCGCGCTGCTCGGAATCGCCGTGATCGCCGCCTTCAAGGTCAAGAAGGCCTATATGGTCACGCTGATGGAGAGCCTGCGATCCGGCAGCGCTTCGCTGGAGCGGTCCGAGCTGAATTTCATGGACACGGCCAGCCTTCGGGTGCTGACGGATGCGCTGTCCCATCCCGATCCGCGGCAAGCGCTCTACGCGCTAAGCATTCTGCGCGGCTTGGACTTCTTCGATCTCGCTGGGCAATTGCCAGGACTTCTTGCGCACGGCTCGGCAGAAGTCCGCGCCGCCGCGCTTGCGGATATCGCGCGCCTGACGCCGCCGGAGCTGGAGACGATGACGCGCTCGATGATCCATGCGTCCGATACCCGCGTGAAGACCCAGGCTTTGCTTGCGCTCGCCGCATACGGCCGCGAAGAAGACCTGGATGCCTTGACCGAACATCTTGAAGCAGCGGATACGGACGTGCAGACGGCCGCGATCGCGGCCCTCATCAAATATTACGGCGTCGAAGGCATGTTCCGGGCGGTCGGCAAGCTGAAGCAGCTGTTCGACAGTTCGCTGGAAGACGAGCGCAGCGCCATTGCATCGCTGTTCGGGACGATCGGCATCCAGAGCTTCTACAAGCCGCTGCTCGCGCTGCTGCAGGACGACAGCCCGCGCGTCGTCAACCGCGCCCTGCAATCGGCCGCGACGCTCCGTGCCCCGCAGCTGGTGCCGGCGATCCTGCCTTCCCTGCTGAACAGCCCTACCCGGCGTTCTGCCATCGATGCCCTAGCCGCTTACGAAGATGACGCGATATTGGCGCAATTGAACCCTTACTTGACGGATCGAGAGCTTGCGCCGCCGCTCTATGAAGTGTACGAGCTGATCGGCACGCAACAGGCATTCGACCTGCTTACGGCTGCGTATGCCGATGCGGATTACGATCAGCGTGACCGCATGCTGGATAGTCTGGTTCGCATGAACAAACATCCCCTCAATATCCAGCGGGAAGACGCGGAACGGTTCATACTCGCCGAGACCGAGCTGTATGCCGCATTCGCCGAGCACGCAGCCGCGATTCAGCCGAGCAGCGAATCCGAACAAGTGCTGCAGATCGTCGATGAGCTCCGCGCCCGTGCCGCCGAACGCGCCTTCGGGTGGCTGATGCTGCTGGAGGACGAGCAGACGATCCGGATGATCGGTCATAACTGGCAGGAAGGTGACGGAGCCAGACAAGCGAACGCCGCGGAAGCGCTCGACCAGCTGCTGCAAGGCACGCTGCGCTCCGCGATGGCCGCGATGACCGCCGCGCCGCGCCAGATCGTTCGGTCCGCCCGACATGCCGAGGATGTGGGAGCCTCCATGCAGTGGCTGCTGAACCAGCCGGATGCTTGGCTCGTGGATAATCTTCGGTATCTCGCAGGCTCGGACGATTCGCGAGAACGGATGAAGGAGCATATGGCGCGCGTGGCGGCGCTGAAGCAGGTCCCGCTGCTCCAATCGCTCTCTTCCCGGGAATTGTCGATCATCGCGACTCGGCTGAAGGCGACCGTATATGGAGCCGGCAGCGAACTGATCCGCGAGGGTGAGGTCGGCCGTTCGATGATGATCGTGCATCAAGGTCGAGTTGCCGTAGAGCAAGGCGGCCGCCGTCTGAATGAGCTGGGCCTTTATGAATGCGTCGGCGAGATGGCGCTCCTCCGCGAAGGCGTTCGGATGGCGACGATTCGAGCGCTCGACAGCGTCCAGGCATGGGAGCTGACCTCGAGCGACTTCTACGACATGATGATGAGCCGGCCCGGCATAGCCGTCGAGATGATGAAGCTGCTGTCTCGCAGGCTGCGTCAGGCCTTGGTCCGCGGCAATCCGCAGTTGCCTGCCGCAGCAGAGCGGGATTCGGACCGCATGCGCTCGGCCGAGGCCGAGCTCGCCCATACCGATGAAGCCATCATTCGGCGCGTCATCGTGCTGCAGCAGATCGAGTTGTTCGCAGACCTGTCGCTCGACGAGATTGTCCAGCTGGCACGCGCGGTCGACGAAGCGGAGTACGCGCCTGGCGAATCGATCTGCCGCGAAGGCGAGTTCGGCGACACGATGTACGGCATTATCGAAGGCGAAGTGAGCGTGCATAAGGGGACCGATCCGATCGCGCGGCTCGCCGGCGGCGAATGCTTCGGGGAGATGGCCGTCATCGACAGCGGACCGCGTTCCGCCGATTGCACGGCAGTGACGCGAACGCTCCTGCTTCGCCTGCACAAGGACCAAGTGCTCGCCTTCTGCTTCCAGAACGTCGAGATTCTGCAGCGCTTCATGCGCGTCCTCGCGAACCGCCTGCACGGCTTGCAATCCGGAGAGGCGTCAGCAGCCGCTGCTGACCGGTAGCCGTTCGGGTTGCACTTTTTTCCAACCTTTTCACGCCAGCCGCACACGTATGAAGTGACGGTACGATAATAGCTAGATTCGGGAGAGAGCCGCACGATGAACGATCCTGTTAATTCACCAACTGACGCACGCCTGAACCGCATACGCGAGTACGCCAAGCCGCTTTTCGGCTATGCCTTGAATCGTGCCGGCACTCGTCAAGATGCCGAGGATCTCGCGCAAGAGATCATGGTGCAGCTGCTGCGTTCGCTTCCCGCCAAGGACGACATTCGCAATCTGGATGCCTATGTATGGTCGATCGCGAAGTACGTATGGGCGAACTGGACGAAGAAGCGGCTGAATGCCCCGCAGACTGTCGCGCTGAACGGCTTGCAGGAGCAGGGGCTGGAGGGCAGGCTGGAATCACGGGATAGCCCGCTGCCGCTCGAGCAGGTCATTGAGGCGGAGACGCTGCGAACGTTGCGCCGAGAGGTCGCTTACTTATCCGAGATCCATCGCCGAGTCGTCATCCTGCATTATTACGAGGGATTGAAGCAAGCGGAGATCGCGCGCAGGCTCGACCTCCCGGTCGGCACCGTCAAGTGGCATCTGCACGATGCGCGACTAGAGCTGAGGAAGGGAATGAAGCGAATGCACGACGATGCGACATTAGGCATGAATCCGGTTCGGTTGGTCGGAACGGGGCATGCGGGGAGTCCGGGACAGAAGGGCGAGACAGGAGACTTCCTAGGCCGGCCGCTGGCGCAAAATATCGTCTATGCCGCCTACCACAAGCCGCATACGGTTAAAGAAATCGCCGCGAAGCTCGGTGTGCCGCCGACGCTGCTGGAGAGCGAGGTGTTGTACTTGGCGGAGTACGCTTATCTGAGCGAGACATCGCCGAACCGCTACCAGAGCAACACGATCATCTGGGATTTGGACGACCGGCAGATGAACGACTCGCATCGGTTGTATGAGGCCTGTAGCGCGCGTATTGCAGACGGCCTATTCACGCTGCTGACGCATGCGCATGAATCCATTGACGCAAGCGGCATCTATTATCCGGAGCAGGACTTCAACTTCCTGTTGTGGACGCTGCTGCCGATGGAGCTGGAGCGCCAGTCGGACCGCTTGGCGCCTGCATCCCCATCGCGAGAGGCTGTCGTGCCTTACCGCCCGGATGGCGGCAGGTACATCGCGCTGGCAGCCGTCGATCGAGGCGATCGCGCGCACAGCTTGAGCTTCGACCCGCGCCCTTACTGGTCGAACGGCCCGATGGTGCGCATGCAGGACGGTCAATCGATCTATGCCTGGCGAATCGCGACCTACTGGAGCGACTTCCAACATTGGAACGACTTTCATTACCGCGATGCCGACTTGTATCAGCAATTCATGACCGGTCTGCTGCCGGATCGCGAAGTGAATCGGGAAGCCTATTCCTTCCTGCTCGAGCGCGGGTATATCCATCCTTGCGAGAGCGGCTATGCCGGCAATGCGGTCTGGTGCGATTCTTCAGAGACGCTGAACCGCCTGCACGAGGCGCTGCCCGATGCAAGCGGCTTGCTGGCGCAGCCCTTATCCGACCTGTTCCATGGACTTCTGGAGGTCTCGCTTCGCAAGCAGCCTAAGCATCTTCACCCGCAGATCGAGCTGATGGTCAAGTTCAACGCCTACGGCGGCAGATTGACTGCCTACGTGCTGAAGCAGCTTGTCGACGAAGGGAAGCTCGCCCCGCCGCAGCCGCATCAACGCAAGACGATTACGACTTGGTTCAGCGCGGTTCGCTGATCCTGATTGTTGCGCTCACCTCGCCGCTCATTACCCTCGGGAACGGCCATATTTCGGTTGCGCTCTCCGCTCGAACACGGTAAAGTGTTCATAGTGCAAGCGTAAGCGATTACAAGCTATCATCGATAAGGTGACCGAAGGAGAGACCGACAACATGAATGAGCAACCTAGCAAGAAGAACGTTCCGCGACTGCTGCTCGCCCTAGCCGCAACGGCAGCATTGCTGATTATTATTCTGGCCGTCATCTTGACCTCGCCCGCAGCCAACAAGCAGACCGGCAGCGAGCGGAACGAGGCGGGCGCCGGCGCGAAGCAAGGGGAGGCGTCCACCGCGGCGGACAGAGCCGATATCGCCCCGACGGTCAACATTCCGATCAGCCTCGACCCGCCGGCCGAAGCGCCTAAGGCGATCCAGGCGGATATCCCCTCGCTGGCTGAGGCGTTCAAGGACGCGTTCCCGATCGGCGCGGCGATCGAGCCGAAGGAGACGCAAGGCCTGCACGGCGAGATGCTGAAGAAGCACTTCAACAGCCTTGTCGCCGGGAACGCCATGAAGGCTGCTTCGCTGCAGCCGCGCGAAGGCCAATTCGATTGGAAAGGTGCCGACCAGATCGCCGCGTTCGCGCGCGAGAACGGCATGGAGCTTCGCTTCCATACGCTCGTATGGCATCAGCAGTCGCCTCCTTGGTTCTTCCTCGACGAGGACGGCTTCCGGATGATGGACGAGACTGATCCCGTTAAGCGCGAAGCGAACAAGAAGCTGCTGCTCGAACGGTTGGACACGCATATCCGCACCGTCGTCGAACGTTATAAGGACGACATCGTCGCATGGGACGTCGTGAACGAGGTCGTGGACGAAGCGGAAACGGACGGCATGCGCCACAGCGACTGGTACATGCTGACCGGCTCGGACTACATCGTCACTGCCTTCAAGGCCGCGCGCGAAGCGGCCGGCGAGGATGCCAAGCTCATCATTAACGATTACAATACGAACATGCCGCAGAAGCGCGATATTTTGCTGCGACTCGTCAAGGATCTGATCGCGCAGGGCGTATCGATCGACGGCGTCGGGCATCAGACCCACGTGAACGTCGAATGGCCTTCCGGTGCCGAGATCGTGGCCTCGATACAAGCATTCGCCGAGCTTGGGCTGGACAATCAGATTACGGAGCTCGACATGAGCGTCTACGGGTACAGCAACCGCAGCGATTACGGCGATGATCTGCCGGAGGGGCTCTTGGAGACGCAAGCCAAGCGGTACCGGGAAATATTCGATGCGTTCCTCTCCGTGAAGGACGACATTAGCAGCGTCACCTTCTGGGGCATCGCGGATGACAATACGTGGCTGAATACGTTCCCGGTCACCCGCACGGACTACCCGCTCCCGTTCGACAGGGAGCTTCAGGCGAAGCCGGCCTTCTGGGCGCTGGTCGAACCGTCCGTCACGCCATAGCACGAATCGAACAAGGGCACCATCGCTGTCATCCTAGGATGACGCCGATGGTGCCCTATTTGCATGCCTATTGCGCCTTCGCCATAATCGACTCGCGCATCTCGTCCCGCTCCGCGCTCGTCAGCTTCGGGCAATTATAACACTTCACGCCGTCCTCCTTGCAGTACCACATGCAGCAAGACGAGCGCAGCATCATCGTGCCGCCAGGCTCATAAGGACTGTCGATATATCGAGGAGTGTGGATGAATGGATTGCGTCTGCGCGCGAAGGCTTCCGGTTCGATCTCCATCAGGATGCGCGCCGCGGCGTCGAAGCGTTCGCGAATCTCGGCGTTCGGCTCCTTCTCGGCGATATGCTTCCTGTAGTAGGTGAACCGCGCGCCGTATTGCCCCCAGATCAGCTCGCCCTTGAGGCCGCAATTCTCCGCGACAGCCCGAACCGCAGGCGTAAGATGCTCCCGGATGTAACGGTCTAGCGATTCCCGGAAATAATCTTCCTCTCCGGCTGCCGGGATATCCGTCCACTTGAGCTCGTTCACTTTAAAAGCCAGATGCGCGTGATCGTCGTGCTTCTCCAGTTGGAACGTGAGATTCCCGATCGAGAGGTCCAGCCATTTGCGCTCGTACGCATAGAGAATGCAAGCCGCTGCCACTAGGTTGTGGAGCGCAAGTCCGGTAAACGACACGCCTAGCTCATGTCCGGTTGCGCGGACGATCGCTCCGCCTGCCTCCATGGCCGCCAAGAGCCGTTCCCGATCGAACAGTGCCTCCCCCGGCATCTCGAACACCGGATCCTCGTAACCGAACAGCGAGATATAAAATTGTTTCTCCAAATAAGACAGATCCATTCCGTTCCCCATCCCGCGTTCCCCCTCGACATGTTACGCCTCAACCCGCTGTAATGCTTACTTCCCCAATACTGCCGCTAGATCGTCCATCACGCGGGTACCGGCCACGGATCCGCTGTACAGCCAACTGCTGTTCGCATCCATCTCGTACACTTGGCCTGCCTTAACGGCTGGGATCGACTGCCACAGCCCCGTGTCCAGCGTCTCTGCCGTCTGACCCGTATCGCTGTTCACGAGGAAAATATAATCCGCGTCCAGCTCCGCCAGCTTCTCAAGCGAGATCGGATTCCAAGACGCGCGCGCCTCCTCCGGGATCTCGTTCACAAGGTTCGGCGGGTTGATGCCGAGATCGCCATAGACGACTGCACCGCTCGCTACCGTATTGTCGACCATATAGAATTGCTTCTGCGTCAGCCACAGAATCGCGGCAGACTTGCCGTTAACCGTATCGCCCAGCTTCTCCTTGGTCGCTTTCACTCGCTCTTCGTAAGCATCAAGCGCCTGCTTCGCTTCCTGATCCTTACCGAGCACTTCGCCGATCTTGCGCAGCGCGGCGCGCCAATCCGCATTCACTTCATCCCCTAATACATACGTCGGAGCGATCTTCGAATACTGTGCGTAGAGATCGTTCTGCACCGAAGACTCGGAGCCGATCAGTATCAAATCCGGCTCGAAGCTTGCCACTTCCTCCGGCGGCAGGTTGTAGCTGATCGTAGGCACGCCTTCCAGACCGCCTTCGCCATCTTGCAAGTAGTCCTGGATGCCGTTCGGCACCGACCACTGCGCGGCCGGCTTCACGCCCAGCGCGACCAGATGGTCTTCCAAGTAAGAAGCGATGACACGCTGCGGCTCCGCCGGCACGGCGACCTCGTGGCCCATTGCATCTGTCACCTTGCGCCCGGCATCGGCTTCCTTGCCAGCCTCGTTATTGCCGCCGCAAGCGGCTAGCAGCAGGACCAGCGCGATGATCATGGTCAGTGCGCCGATTTTTTTCCCTTTCAATCCAACTTTCTCTCTGTGTAGCATGGTTGTCCTCCTTGAATGTCGCTGTTGTTGGTTTGTCTGGCAGGAGCGCTGGTCATGGATGGCTTGCGCTCCACTGTCAATCCCGCTATGCCCGTGATCTTGCTAGCAAATACAAGAAATATGGCGCTCCCATGACGGCCACGATGATGCCGGTCGGAATTTCGGTCGGCTGGAGAATTAATCGCGCGAGCGTATCCGACACCACGAGCAGCAGTGCGCCGATCAGCGCGGAGGCCGGCAGCGCGAAGCGATGCTGAGGCCCTACCAGCCTGCGCGCGAGATGCGGCGCGATGAGCCCGACGAAGCCGATGCCGCCGCCGACGGCGACGCATGCGCCTGCCAGGGCGACTGCGACCCCGTACAGCCGGAGCCGTTCGCGCTCGACCGGAGCGCCGAGTCCCATTGCCGCCGGGTCGCCAAGGCTGAGCACATCCAGCACGCGAGCCTTCCACATCGCGTACGGAATCAACACTAGCAGCCAAGGCAGCAAGGCCAGCACGAACTTCCAGTTGGAGCCCCAGATCGTGCCCGCGACCCAGATCGCCACGAACTGGAAGTCGTCATGGTCCAGCCGGATCGACAGCACGGTGATCAAGGCGACGATGCCGGCCGCGACCGCGATACCGTTCAATAACATCCGATACGGCGAGATGCCTTCCCCGCGCACATACGACAACGAGTAGATCAAGGCCGCCGTCGTTGCCGCGCCGATGAAGGCGAAGAGCGGGACGCCGAATACGGGCAAGCCGCTCTTGTCCGGATAGAACGCGATGAACAGGATGACGGCCAGCCCTGCTCCGGCATTGATTCCTAATATGCCCGGGTCAGCCAGCGCATTGCGCGTAACGCCCTGCAGAATGCAGCCGGATATCGCGAAGCCGGCTCCGATTAAGATGGAGATGACGATCCGCGGCATGCGAAAATCGAACAGAATCATCTCCTGGTAGCCGGTACCCGAACCGAGCAGCGTGCGCATCACGTCTAGCGGCGACAATCGCATGGCACCGACGTTCATGCTGTAGAGCAGGACGATCGCGATCAATGCGGCAAGCAGCGTCATGACGAACGCCGCTGTGCGCCCCCGGTTCATCGCGGCAGCGGGACGTTCCGATCGTGCGCTCATTTCAACACCTGCTTCCCGCGGCGGGCCAGCACGAGGAAGAAAGGCACGCCGATCAGCGCGATCAAGGCCCCGATCGGCGTCTCGTAAGGCGGATTGATCATCCGCGCGGCGATATCGGCCAGCACCATCAGCAGACCGCCGAGCACGGCGGAGCATGGGATGATCCATCGATAGTCGACGCCGACCAGGAATCTTGCCAGATGCGGAATGATGAGACCCACGAAAGCGATGCCGCCAACGGCCGACACCGATACGCCTGCCAGGATCAGGACGATCAGCATGCCGAAGGCCTTCACCCATGCCGTTCGCTGCCCAAGTCCTGTCGCGATATCCTCCCCTAAGCTCAGGAGCGTGATGGAGCGCGACAGGTAGATCGCCGCGAGCAGTCCGCCGGCGATCCACGGCAGCATAGCGGACACTTGTGTCCAGGTGACGCCGGCGATGCCGCCCGCGTACCAGAAGGCCAGGTCCTGCGCCACGTTGTAGAGCAGCGCGATCCCTTCGCTGAGCGCGATAAGCAGCGCGCTCACCGCGGCGCCGGCAAGCGTCAACCGCACCGGCGTCAGCCCGCCGCGTCCCAGCGAGCCGATGCCGAACACGATGCCGGCGCCGATCGCAGCGCCGAGGAAGGCGAACAGCATCACTTGCCCGAACGGCAGCTGCGGGACGAGCGCGAAGCAGAGGGCCAGCGCCAAGCCGGCCCCTGCGTTTAGCCCCAGCAGGCCTGAGTCCGCGAGCGGATTGCGCGTCATGCCTTGCATGACGGCACCGGCAACCGCGAAGCCTGCGCCTACCATGGCTCCCGCGGCAGCGCGGGGAATCCGCAGCTCGCGGATGACATGATGCTTCGGATCATCCGGGTTGAATCGCAAGATCGCGTCCCAGACGCCGCTTAGCCGGATATCCGCCGCGCCTACCGCGACAGCAAGCGCCATGCTGAATGCCAGTGCGGCAAGACCCAAGCCAATAATCAACCACGCAGCGATCGGCCGGCTCTTCAGCCTAAGCTCCTCGCCCTCGGGCAGCCGGGGATGCCGCGTCCGCGATTCATGGGTTGAATCTTCATTCGTAGAAGTCGTATGCATGAAACCACCTTTAGCTATTGCGCCGTATGTAAGCCAGAAGAGACAAGCAAGAAGCCACCGCCCCCGTCCGGGAGCAAGTGGCCAATCTTCCGAATATATGCCATTAGGTAGCATGCTTCGCAAGGAAGGAATTATGCGCCATTCGTGACGATCGATTCGCTGCGAAGGTCGCCGGTCAGGACGCGTCCCGTAACGGCTGCCGAGCGGTAGAGCTCGAACGGCAGACAGAGCGGCACCCCGGTCCTAGGATCATGCATAATGTCGGCTTCGATGCCGAACACCGCGCGCAGTACGTCCTTCGTCATGACCTCGGCAGGACTTCCTTCCGCCACGACTTTGCCCGACTTGATCGCGACCATATGCTGCGCATAACGCGTCGCATGGTTCAAGTCATGGACGACCATGACGATCGTGCGCCCTTGCTCCGCATTCAGCTGCTGCAGCAGCTTCAGCACCTCGAGCTGATGCGCCATATCCAGATAGGTCGTAGGCTCGTCTAGGAATAGGATGTCGGTCTGCTGGGCAAGCGCCATCGCAATCCAAGCGCGCTGCCGCTGCCCGCCGGACAACTGATCGACCGCGCGGTCGCGGAACTGCTCCATGGCGGTCACGTTGAGCGCCCATGCAATGACTTCCTTATCTTCCTTGCTCATGGATCCGAAGCCCTTCTGGTGCGGGTAACGGCCATAGCCGACGAGCTCCTGAACCGTCAGGCCGTCAGGCGCGATCGGATTCTGCGGCAGAATCGCGAGCTGCTTAGCAACGTCCTTCGTCGATTGCTCATGGATCGCCTTGCCGTCTAAGTGCACGCTGCCGCGCTTCGGCTTCATGATGCGCGCCATCGTCTTTAGAATCGTGGATTTGCCGGAGCCGTTGGATCCGACCAATGCCGTAATTTTGCCTGTTGGCACGACCATGTTCAAGCCTTCAACGATGACTCGGTCGTCGTAGCTAATATCGAGTTCCCGCGTGAACAATCTATCCACGTATCCAACTCCCTTTCCGGTAACTCTCGCTGCCAGAACATAGAATCTCTGTCTATCACGATAATGGTTCTCATTCTCATAGTCAACTGTAAATTGTTGCTAAACGGCCTTGTGGGAGCGGACATCTATCCGCTAACGAGATGCTGCCGATAGCAATAGGGAGCTTGCCCATGTGGACAGCTCCCCATACCGTGTCATGTCTGCCATTATTCGCTCGCCAGCTCCAGCTTGCGTACAGTCGCCTGCGCAGGCATGGACTCCAGCACCATGCCGGTCGTCCAGACGCGCACCTGCTGGCCGATCCGATAATCCCCAAATGCCATTGGCTTGTCGGCATCCGGCCCTGTCACCGAGAATGCGTAGAACGACACCCAATACGTCGGTTGCTCTTCCCCATCCTCAAGAATGAGCAGCCGTTCTTGCGCCGCATCGATCTCATGAATCGTGCCGACGATCTGCGGCTCGCCGAGCGGCTCCAGATGATAGGCGATCAGATCGGGATCGACGTAGCGCTCGATCTCCGCCTGCGCGCCGTCGCTGCTGTCGGGCATCGTAATCTCGAGCCGATTGCCGATCACGTCGATCGAGGAGCTGTACAGATTGAGCTTGCGATGCAGGTCATGCTCGCTAAGCGCATCTTGGGCTGCTTCCAGCTCCTCATGCGTATGCGCGACATCGACAAGCCGATACGCCGCATCGGGAAAAGCCTCCTCGAAACGTTCACGAATCGCATCATCCAACCCTACAATGTTCACATGCAATAGTCCGCCTTCACCGAGATAGATATCGCCGTTCGGGATGCCTTCTCGCGCAAGGAAATCCCGCGCGAGTCCGGGCTCGAGCATCGCGCCGCCGATCGTGTCCGGAGCCCGCTGCTCCGGCGGGACCTCCTCGCCTGCCGCGCCGCTCGAAGCCGTCGACCCGCTGCCGCTGGCGGCTCCCGCTGCATGCAGCGCAGCCGGTTCTCCTTGCAACGGTTCCCCCGCCGGTTTATTCCCGCATGCAGCGACCACAGTTATCATGCCTGCCAGAGCGGCAAGCCCTGCTGCCTTATGCCATCGTCCCATCCTCGCACCTCCGTATTCGCGGTCCGTTCGGACTCACCCCTACAGACGCGCCGTCACGGATAGAGGTTGCAGCATGGTCCGGCATGGCTATCACGCTTATCGCAGCGTTGCGAAGCGAGTGGCTGGCATTATGCCACGGTAACGCGGTAGGTTACCCCTGCAATTGTCCGGTACGCACCGTCTTCCGAGGCTGCCGCCGTCATACCGTCCGGCGCGGTCAGCTTCAGCTCAACGGCCGTCGTGCTTGCGATTCGCAGCAATCCGCCTTGGGCAGCCGTAATCTCCGCGCTGACGAGCTTGCCGTCCTGCCAAGCCATGGAGACGGTGAATCCGCCGCGCGCGCGAAGGCCGGTCACGCTGCCGTCCGGCCAAGCCGCCGGCAACGCCGGGAGCAGCTCGATCGTCCCTTCGTGACTCTGCAGCAGCAGCTCGGCGATGCCGGCCGTGCCGCCCAAATTGCCGTCGATCTGGAACGGCGGATGGTCGTCGAACAGGTTCGGATGCGTCGAACGCCGGAGCAGCGTGCGGATGTATGCATGCGCCTGCTCCCCGTCCCGCAGGCGTGCGAACAAGTTAATCAGCCATGCGCAGCTCCAGCCGGTATGTCCGCCGCCATTGGCAAGGCGGCGCTCAAGCGTCACGCGAACCGCTTCCAGCAGCTCAGGCGTCTTGGACGTGATCTGATTGCCGGGGTACAGGCCGTACAGATGCGACACATGCCGATGTCCGGGCTCGGCCTCGTCGAAGTCGTAATACCACTCCTGCAACTGGCCGTGCTTGCCGATGCGATACGGCGGCAGCTTCGCGGAAGCCGTCTCCAGCTCTTCCCGGAAGGCGCGGCCCTCCTCCGCGTCGTCTAGGCCGAGCAGCGCAATCGCTTCGAGGCAGTGGCCGAACAATTCACGGATGATCGCGATATCCATCGTCGTCGCCAACGAGACGCTGCACGGCTTGCCTTCGGCGGTCAAGAACTTATTCTCCGGCGATGTGGACGGCATGGTCACGAGGTCGCCGTTCGGCCCTTCTACCAGCCAGTCCAAGCAGAATCTGGCGGCTTCCCGCAGCAGCGGGTAGGCATGCGCGCGCAGAAATGCCAAGTCGCCGCTGTATTCGTAATGCTCCCATAGATGGCGTGCCAGCCATGCGCCGCCGAGCGGCCAGAATGCCCAGCTCGCATCGCCTGCGCTCGGGATCGAGGACCGCCACAGGTCCACATTATGATGGGCCGTCCACCCGCGGGCGCCGTAGTGGATCGCGGCCGTGCGCTTGCCTGTCGCGGCCAGCTCGCCGAGCATCGTCATAAGCGGCTCGTGGCATTCGCCGAGGCCGCATACCTCCGCCGGCCAATAGTTCATCTGCAGATTGATATTGGTCGTATAGTTGCTGTTCCACGGCGGCGTCAGATGGTGGTTCCAGATGCCTTGCAGGTTCGCGGGCTGGGAACCGGGGCGCGAGCTGGCCATGAGCAGGTAGCGGCCGTATTGAAAATAGAGCGCCTCCAGCTCCGGGTCTGCCGCGCCTTCCCGATACGCTGCCAGCCGACGGTCCGTCGGCAGCGCGGCATTCGCCGTCTTCCCCAGGTCCAGCTCAACGCGGCCGAATAGGCGCCCGTGTTCGCCGACATGACGTTCGTACAGCTCTTCGCTGCCCAGCTTCGCGGCCGCCGCCAATCGTTCGCCGCTTCGCTTCTCTTCGAGCCCGCTGCCCGGCTTCGGCACGACATCGAAGCGCTCATAGTCGGTGGCCGCCGCAATGACAAGCGTGACGGCGACCGCGTCCGCGACGCGGAGCGCACCGCCGCCGCTCTCCCTGACGATCGTGCCTCCATCGCCTTCTAGTACGGCCTGCAGCCGCACGGCGAAGGACAGCCCCCTGTCATCCTCAAACAGGAACGGCTTCGGGTGATCCTGGCGATAGTTATCCGCGATATGGCTCGGACAGCGACCCTTCATGAGGAGCTGCTGCTCGCCTCCGGCGTCCTCGACAACGGTCGTCGCGAACGGCAGCGCCGAATCCAGCGTCACGCGCAAGTTCAACTTGCCGCCGGATGCTTCGTAGCGAACGACCAGCACGTCGTCCGGCGCGCTGATCCAGCACTGCCGCCTTACGACTGCGCCGTCGCCCGTCCGATAACCAACTGTGGCAATCCCGCTTGCCAGATTCAAATCGCGTACATATGCGGCTGCATCGCCGCTCTGATCCAACTGCTCGATCCACAGATCGCCCAGCGGCTGATACGGCTCCGTATTCGTCCCGACCATTCGCTCGTTGATCAGCCGTTCGGCCTCCGAATAATTGCCTTCCATAATCAATGAGCGTGCCGTATTCAGATGCCGCAAGGCCTCGTAATTGTTGTTGTCCCGCGGAAACCCGGCCCACAGCGTATCCTCGTTCAATTGGATCCGCTCCTTGACAATGCCCCCGAACACCATGCCGCCCAACCGGCCGTTCCCGAGGGGGAGCGCTTCTTCCCATCTGTCAGCCGGCTGCTCGTACCACAACCGCCATCGTGCTGCATCAAGCGCATGGCTGCCCATCGCACATTCCTCCTTGAAGGTTAAAGATCCTATCTAGTATAGCAGGATTAGTCTGCCATTTCCTGTCCGTCTGCCTTCGGGTGGGTCGCTGCATAATCGTTCTTCAATAGGAAATAACATAGCAATCAGACCATTCGCGCCGCGTGCGACGAGGAGATGCTTAACCGATGATGTTCACCGAAATCATGTTATGGGCTTTCCTGATTCTGCCTTGGACGACGCTGTTCTTCATGCGCCGCGAGACGCTTAAACGCTATATGCCCGTCGCCATTCTGGCTGCCTTGATCGTCACCATCGTCTTCGAAGCGGCCTACGCCCTACATTGGTGGACCATGCTCGAATCGATCGTCCCCTGGGGATTCATCACCAACGTGTCGTTCGCCTACGGGCTTTTCGTTGCAGGCACGCTCTGGATCTACGCCTTCACCTTCGGGAAGCTGTGGCTCTATCTCTTGACGAACGCCGCAATCGATGCGCTGCAGGCATTCGTATTCCATGAATGGTTCGAAGGCTGGATCTACCGCCTAGACCGATTGAACGAATGGCAAGTATTCCTGCTCATGATCGGAACCTCGGTCGTGCTGTACATGTACCAGCTCTGGCAAGATGGCATTATGCTTGGCGGCGGTCGTTCGAATCAAGAGGAGTGGGAATTCCGACCGATGAGCGCGATGACCGCCAAGGAGAAGGGGAGATGATCCGCTAGGCGCAGCAAGACTAGCCCTTCCCGCCGCAAGCGCGGTTGGAAGGGCTAGTCTGTCATTCTATTCGTCCATGTCGACCATTGCCTTGATGACCTTCGAGGCCGGATTCAGCCAGCTCTCGAACCGTTCGATCATCTCCCCGAACGGCGCGCGATGGGTCACATAGCGGCTGGCATCGATGCTGCCGCTCTCGATCGCGAGGCGCACCTGGTCAAAATCTTCCCTCGTCGCGTTACGGCTGCCCATCAGCGTCGTCTCGCGCTTATGGAATTCCGGATGCGGGAAGCCGATCTCATCCTTGACCAGGCCGACGTAGACGAGTCTGCCGCCATGCGCGATATACTGCAATGCGCCCATCATCGAGCGAGCGTTGCCCGTCGCGTCGAAGACGGCGGTCGGATAATCGCCGCCCGTCAGCGCGGCCAGCTGCTCCGCCGGGTCATGCAGGGCATTGACGGCATGGTCGATGCCCGCCCAATCCCGGCAGAAGGCAAGCCGCTCGTCGTTGATGTCCATCGCGATGACCTTCGCGCCGAGATGCTTGGCGAATGCCATCACACCGAGGCCGATCGGTCCCGCGCCGATGACGAGCGCCGTCTCGTCGGCGCGCAGCTGAGAACGCCGCACGGCGTGGGCACCGATCGCGAGCGGCTCCATAATGGCCGTCTCGTCGAGCGTCAGTCCGTTCGTCTTGATCAGGTTGGCGATCGGGACCGAGATCAACTCCCGCATGCCGCCATCGACATGGACGCCGAGCACGCGCATCGAGACGCAGCAGTTCGTCTTGCCGCTGCGGCACGCGATGCAATCACCGCAGTGGAGATAAGGGATGACGCTGACTTGGTCGCCCGCCCGCAGGCCCGCATCATTGTCCTCGATCCGTTCGATGACCCCCGCCAACTCATGGCCGAGAATCCGCGGATAGCTGAAGTAAGGCTGATTCCCCTTATAAGCATGAAGGTCCGTACCGCAGATGCCGACGCGCTTGATGCGCACGATGGCTTCTCCGGCCGTGAACGCCGGGGGCTCCATCTCCGTCAGCTTGAAGCGTTCGATCTCCTCGCATATGATCCCTCTCATCGGCCGCTTCCTCCGTTCACGCCCGCGTTGTATTCCGGCCTGCCGCTCGTCCAGGTCTCGTTCATTACCGGCGCGAGCAGCTCGCGCACTTCCTTCAAGAGGCCCTGATCGATCGGCTCGTCGACCCACTCCGCGTTGCGGCGAATATTCGCCGGATTGGCCGTGCTGACCAGCGTCGTCGGGATCCGCTCGTTGGAAGTCGAGAACTGCACGGCCAGCTTCGCGATATCAGCCCCATGGCTCGCGCAATATTCGGCAGCCTTCATGCAGGCAGCCTTAAGCTCGTCGCTTGCCGGATGCCAGTCCGGCGTGCCGCGCGTGCCGAGCAGTCCCATCGACAGCGGCGAGGCGTTCACGAGCCCGACGCCCTTCTCCTCGATGAGCGGCAGCAGATTCACGAGCGATGTATCGTTAAGCGAATAATGGCAATAGGAGATCATCGCATCCACGTCGGCATTCGGCAGGAACGCCTCGAACAGCGGCAGCGGCAAGCCGCAAATGCCGCCGAACCGGATCAGGCCGGCTTCCTTCAATTCGGTAAGCGCCGGCAACGCTTCCTCCCATATAATCTCGGCCGGCACGAATTCGATATCATGCAGGAACAGGATATCGAGATAGTCCGTATGCAGCCGCTTGAGGCTCTCCTCCACGCTTGCCATAATCCGCTTGCGCGAGAAATCGAATTCATCCGCCCCGTAACGGCCGGCCTTCGTCGACAACAGATAACGGTCCCGCGGAATCTGCTGCAGCGCCTTGCCGAGCACCGTCTCCGCTTTCGTCAGTCCATAGTAAGGCGATACGTCGATATAATTGATGCCGGCGTCCACCGCCTCGTGAACCGCGCGGATGCTGTCCGATTCTACCGTGTCCCGGAATACCGAGCCCAGCGACGAAGCGCCGAAGCTTAGTACCGAGACGTCCAATCCGGTCTTGCCTAATGTGCGATAACGCATCGCTATTTCAGTCCCCTCTCGATTCGTGCGTGGTTACAGCTTGTAGAATGCTTGCGCGTTGCCGCCGAACAGCTTCGCGTTGTCCTCTTCCGTCCAATCCTCCGGCAATGCAGTTGTCAGCACGCTGACTACCTCGTCATATTCCGCTGCCAGCAGGCATACCGGCCAATCGCTCCCGAACAGGATGCGGTCTCTGCCGAAGAGCGAGATGACATGCTGCACGTACGACGTAAAATGTTCCGGCTGCCAGCCCGCATGATCGGCCTCGGTCACCATTCCGGACAGCTTGCAGCGCAGCTTCGGATGCCGCGCGATGTCGCGCATGCTGCTCAGCCACGGCTCGAGCTCGCCCGATGCGATGCGCGGCTTGGCGATGTGATCGACGACGCCTCGCAGGTTCGGCACGCGCTCCAGCAGCTGTGAGAGCGCATCCAATTGCTCACACTTGACGAGCAGGTCGACAGGCAGATCGCGCTCGGCAAGCTCCCGCATCGCCTCCACGTATTGCGGCTCGAGAATGGCGTAAGCATCGGGCATGTCCTGGATCATCGTCCGGATGCCAACGAACTTGGGATGGCCCGCATAGCGCTCCAGATGACGGCGATGGTCCGCATCATGCAGATCGAGCCAGCCGACCACGCCTAATATGGAAGGCTCGCGCTCAGCCAATGCGAATAGATAGTCCGTCTCTTCTACGGTCGGCGCGGCTTGCACGACGATCGACCCGTCCAAGCGATGCTTGGCCAGAATGGCAGTTAAATCTTCCGGCAGATAGTCGCGGTACAGCCGCGGAATGTCCGGCGTAATCCATCCGTAATCGCCTCGGGCGATTGACCAATAATGCTGATGCGCGTCGATGCGCAGCTTCGGGGCATGCATGCTCCAGCTCCTCCTCGCAAATCGATTCTGTCTTCATACTACCAGCATTATGGTATAATGAAACGTACAGTATTCGCTCATATATGAACGATTTTGCTATCTTCTAAGAAAGAGGGAAGCAGCAGCCATGACCGCGTTGCGCAAATTATGGGACGGAGACGAGAAGTTTCCGTTCGAGCTCGTCTATCGGGATACGAAGGAGCCGCAGCATGAACTGCCCGACCATCTGCATGACAGACTAGAGCTTGTCTACGTGCATGAGGGCAGAGGCACTTTCTTCATTAATCATGCATTCTACGAGATGGGAGAAGGCGATCTGTTCCTAATCCCGGGAAATACGATCCACTGCGCGTTCCCCAGCGCCGAAGCGCCGGTGACGTCATCGGCCGTCTTCTTCAGCGAGCACTGGGTCCGCCATGCGGAATGGGACAGTACTTTCTCGCTGCTGCGATGCTACGATCAGGCGAGAAGGCAGCATCGGTATAAATTCGAGACGAACGCCGAGGAGGCCCAGACGATTGCAGGGCTCCTGGAACGCATGCAGGACGAGTTCCTGCGGCAATCGCCGGGCTATCGGCAGTCGATTATGCTGCACTTGCAGCAACTGCTGCTGGGGCTGAGCCGGCGCACGGCCTCGGCCGACCATGCCGGCGTATCCGGCACTCAGCCGCTCTGGATGCGGGATACGCTTGCGCACATCGACCGCAGTCTGGACCAGGATCTCAGTCTCGCCTCCCTCTGCCGACGCGTCGCGGTGTCGCCGTCTCATTTTTCCCGCGTGTTCAAGCAATTGACGGGTCTCAACCTGACGGCCTACATCTTGACCAAGCGCATAGCGCATGCGAAGGAAGCGCTGGTGCGCACGGACTTGACGATGCAGCAAATCGCCGCCGACTGCGGATTCGACAGCACTTCTTACTTCTTCCGAACGTTCAAGAAGCTGACTGGCGTAACCCCGCTCGCTTACAAGCGAGCGAAGCGCATCTAGCACGAGCCGACTACTAGGAATGAGGGGATGACATGGCCGAGACGACTTACGGCACGTACGGATTCCGGTACTCCGACAATCCGTCGCTCGCACTCTGCAACCTGTTCGCGGTTGGATATGAGTCCGTCCAACATACGGATTACCGCTGGGACGGCTTGACCCGCACGGACGGACCGCTGCTTCTGTTCCAATACACGCTGTCCGGCGAAGGCATCTTCGAGGATGGGACAGGCGCTCATCCGATCAGGGAGGGGCAAGCGTTCCTGACGGATATTCCGTCTGTCCATCGGTATTATTATCCGGGCGGCGCGCAGCCTTGGGAATTCCTCTTCCTGCTCATCCGGCCCCGGCTCGTGCTGCCGAATTGGCAAGATGCCGCGAGCAGGCTCGGAAGCACGCCTCACCTCACTGCCGCGAGCCGTCCCGTCAGGCTGCTGCAGCAAATCTATGAAGAGGCTAGGGCCGGACGGATCTCGGACCCGTACTTGGCCTCCTCCTATGTGTATCAATTCGTTACCGAGCTCGTCCGCTATTCGCTTGGCAGCCATGCCGATTGGCCGGACAAAGTGAAGCGCGCCGCCCAGATCATCGAATCGCGTTATGCATCCATGCTCAGCCTTGAGCAGATGGCGGACGAGCTCGGCTGGTCGAAGTACCATTTCCTGCGGATGTTCGCCGCCAGCGTCGGCATGACGCCGGGCGACTACTTGAATCGCATCCGTACGGAGCGCGCCATGGAGCTGCTTCGAACGACCTCGCACAGCGTCGAACAGATCGCCGAGCAGGTCGGGTATTCGAGCGGCAGCTATTTCATCAAGGCTTTTCGGCGATTGACCGGCCTGACGCCCGGCATGTTCCGGCGCGGGGAGGAGCTGACATACAACCGCCTCTTCTTCGACTAAGAGACAGGACCAGTTGTGATCGCGATGTTCTGCTTCGTAGTCTATTCGACGTCGAATCTTGAACGCTGGCGCAATTTCCGGTGCTCACGTAGGTCTGCCTACGCTCCGCTCCTCAATTGCTACCATCGTCCAACCTTAGCATATGCTTCCGATGCGGCGTTTCCTTCGGAAACGCTTGAGACGCTGACAACTGGTCATTTTGAACATGCATGTACTTGCATGAAACCGCAATATAGTGCTATTCGGCTGCGAACTTTACTGTAGCGATTCGGATGGACAGGGCGATATGATGGGGGCATACGAAGAATGAGGAGGACGCTTATCACATGAACAACCATCACGCATTCGCGCCTACGCCGCCCATGGGCTGGAACAGCTGGGATTGCTACGGTGCTGCCGTTACGGAACAAGAGATCAGAGGCAATGCGGATTATATGGCCGATCAGCTGCTGCAATACGGCTGGGAGTATGTCGTCGTCGATATTCAATGGTACGAGCCAGGTGCGGTGTCCTCGCAATACCGTCCATTCGTCCCGCTGGAGATGGATCAGTATTCCAGACTCGTCCCTGCTGTTAATCGCTTCCCGTCGGCTGCAGACGGCCAGGGCTTCCGACCGCTTGCAGACTATGTGCACAGCCTTGGACTCAAGTTCGGCATCCATATCATGTGCGGCATACCGCGCCAGGCGGTCCACAACAATACGCCGATTAAGGGCACTACGGCCACAGCCCGCGAGATCGCGCATACGAATTCCATCTGCCCGTGGAACACGGACATGTACGGCGTCGATGCTTCCAAGGAAGGCGCGCAGGCGTATTACGACTCGCTCTTCGAGCTCTATGCCGAGTGGGGCGTCGACTTCGTGAAGGTCGACGATATCGCGGCATCCAGGCTGTACGGTACCCATCAGGCCGAGATTGAGCTGATCCGCCGCGCGATCGACCGCTGCGGAAGACCGATGGTACTTAGCCTCTCGCCTGGGCCCGCTCCTGTCGAGCTGGCCGATAAGTTCGAAGCGAATGCGAACATGTGGCGGATTACGGACGACTTCTGGGATCTTTGGCCGCTGCTGCTCGACATGTTCGACCGCTGCGATCGGTGGCAGGGCCGGCCGGCCCCAGGCTGCTGGCCGGATTGCGACATGCTGCCGCTCGGCCATATCGGCATCCGCTCCGTCGACGGCGGAGGCAGCGATCGGTGGACGCGGTTCACGCGCGACGAGCAGGTCACGATGATGACGCTATGGTCCATCTTCCGCTCGCCGCTCATGTTTGGCGGCGAGCTCCGCGACAATGACGACTGGACGCTGTCCCTGCTCACGAACCGCGACGTGCTCGACATGCATCGCGACAGCTTCGGCGCTCGCCAGGTGCTCCGCGAAGGCGGGCGCGTCGTCTGGACAGCCGAAGGGCCTGACGGCGTGCGCTATGCAGCCCTGTTCAATACGGGCGAGGAGCAACAGGAAGTGGGCGTATCGCTCGAAGCGCTCGGGTTCGCCGCCAGCGACACTGTCCGGTGCACGGAATTGTGGACCGGCAGCGACATCGGCGAGATTCGCGGCACGCTTAGCGCCGAGATCCCGCCGCATGGGGCAGCGTTGTACCGGTTGGAGCGATAGTATTCGATCAGTATTAGTCTGGCTTGAAAAAATAAGGCGGTAGTCTAGGACTTGAATAGAGTCCTAAACTACCGCCGATTTATTGAACTATCGTATTCCGCTAGTTCACTATAACTAAAAGTCGATCCAGTCCAATTGCACTGATGAATAATCGCTCCTATCGCAACCCGTGCTGCTAGAGCGCCAAGCTATCCAGAACGCGCCTGCTCACGGCATCCAGCTTGGCGGCTTCTTCGTCGGTCAGCTTTACATCTACGGCTTTCAGGTTTTCTAGGAAGTGCTTTTCATTCTGTGTTCCGACAATGGCAGAAGTTAACCCCTTTTGAAGGAAGAGCCACTGTATGGCAATTTGCGAGAGGGCCGCTCCCTTGGGCTCGGCGATTTCTCTCAATGTCTGGATCAGCTCTTCACATTTACGCAGATTCTCGGGCTGGAAGATAGGCTTGTTCTTTCTGAAATCGGTGACTTCGCTGCCTTCCTTGTGATATGCCCCGGCCAGAATTCCCTTGGCCAAGGAATTAAAGTTAAGGATGCTGATCGAATGCTCAGCGCAGAAGTCTCTCACATCCTGCTCGATCTTCCGGTGCAGCAGGTGATATTCAGGCTGTATAGCATCGATCCTGGCATATTCCATAGCTTCCTTCAGTTGCTCCAAGGAGAAGTTGGAGACGCCAATGGCTCTGATAATCCCCTCTTCTTTGAGCTTGGTCAACTCTGCCATTGTATCTTCAATCGGAATCTCTTTGTTAGGCGAATGAATATAATAGAGATCGATGTAATCGGTTTTCAGCCGGAATAAGCTCTGCGCAACCGCTGTCCGGATATCCTTCGGTCGGAGATGGTGCGGGCTGATCTTGGTAGCGATGACGCAATCCTTGCGTATATCGCGCAGCGCTCTGCCTACGACCTCCTCTGCGTGGCCTGCCCCGTACAATTCCGCCGTATCTATTGAGGTTACGCCATGCTCATAGGCGGTGCGAAGCAGATTGATGTTCTCTTCGTCCGACTTGACCTCCCAGCGGTCTGTTCCCCAGCTGAAGGCATTGCCTCCCCCAAGCTCCATTGTACCGAATGTTATGCGCGACACGTTGATATCCGTTTGTCCTAGTCTAACGTACTCCAATAGCTGACGCCTCCCTTGACGTATGTAATCGGTTCCATCCTTTACTTTACAGCAACCCCCCCTCAATTTCCAATCCGGGCATCGCTGTCAGGCGGCCGTCTTCGACCTAAGCCGAAATTCTCCGACTGCGACTCCTAAATATCCCATTGTTTCCGGCCAAGATACTAAGAGCATTCATGAGATCATGAGTAAGACTATTCAGAAGATCTGGACTAGGCAAAATTTCGCCGTCACGTACGGTTCATCGTAAAATAAGTAACCGCTTTCCTTTTTCGTTTCATATTCAAAAGCCACCCTACGGTGGCTTTCTCCGATTATTTTCCCTTATAATGTTAAATTACTTTGTCAGTATCTTTTGCTTTTCTAACTAAGAGTCTTAGAATGTCACTTTTGGTCAAGCCTAGCTCATTAGCTTTCCTATCGAGGAAGAACTCATCTGAGTGCGTTACTCGGACAGATAACGTCACATCCCTTTTCTCGTCTGAGTCATCATCAGGCCAATTATCTAAGCCCGGGTCATAGTATTCCTGCTCTTTTTTAAATTCATCCGGGGTTATGCCATAATTAGATTGTAAATTTTCAGGAGAAATATACTCAATATCGAGTTTCCTTCTTTCTCGCTTAGTCACCACATACCACTTCCTTTTCAGTATGGTAATAGTCAAGGGATGCGCCATCCAATTTCCATTCAGGCATTGTCGTATAAATGAGAAAATTACCATCTTCAAATAGTAGGTTTTGGAGAAGTATTCCTTGATGCTTTTCTAACGACAAGACATGGATCTCCAAGAGCATCAATTATTTCCTGTATATATATTCCGTGTTTCACTCTAATTTTCGATTCTGTTTCGGGTATTATGATTGGTTTCACAAAAATTTTCATGAATTCATCATTCCAATTACTGCGGTCAACCAATCCGTTATCCCCCTAACACCCTCATATCCATAAGTCATACGACGTAATACACTAATTATAACTCAATAGTACCTTAACAGAAACATTAATCATCAACTGCTCTTTTCACTTTAAAGACAATCCGTAGAATGTTTAGAGCCAACTACAACTTCAACTCTTCTTTTTACCAATATCGATGATACGGCTCACCGCGTTTGATCTTAAACTATCCTCCGTTAGTTGAAAAACAGCAGCCGGTCCCTCTTGGCGGCTGCCGTTGTGTCATCATCGAACTATATCTCCGTTCGCTTAAACATCGTTAGATAAAATCATAGGAAGACCCACCAAATCTAAATGATGTTGCGGCAATGACTTCGCCTAGAAAATTAATTTTTCCGTAATAAGAGAGATATCAACAGATTGAAAAATAGAATAGGTAGCACAACGGCAATAGGCCGGACGGGAGTCAATGGACCCCCGTCCGGCCTACTCGATTATACGGTGCGCAGCATGATGCTGCGCACAGGGACGATCGCGATGTCGCGGAATACGGCGTGCTGCTCGCCTTGATGCCGTTGCTCTGCCGCCATGCCGGCGTCATCCGCCAATGTCGTGGCGCCCGTACGCAGCGGCGTGGTCTCAAGCACGACCTCGCCTCCCCGAAGCGCATCCTTGAACCGAGCCAAGCCCAGCTCCCACGGCGATCCGTTATGAAAATGATCGTGGATCAACCGGCCGGCCGCGAACGCGTAACCGACGTTCCCGGTGTAGTCAATCCGGATGATCCAATCGCGGACGCCATCCAACAGCGATGCGGGGTTGAACCGCAGCACGACCTTATCGTCGCGAATCCGCTCGATCGAGACCGGTGCTTCCTGCTTCGCGAGCGTCGTTCGGTATCGAATGAAGTCGCCCTCAAGTTCCGACTCGAGAAGGCCAGCATCCGATTCGGACCTCAGCACCAAGTCTCCGTGACGCGAATCGCCGCTGCCGATATATTCGCTGAATTCGATTACTTCGTCGCCTTCATGATACAACTCAAGCCCGCCGTCCGCCTCGGCCAGCGGGACATTCGAGAATAGGATCCGGCGGCGGCCTGCAAGATCGATCTCCCACAACGATGCGCCTTGCTGCGCGGTCATGGCGTAGATGCGGACTTCAGCCCCGTCCTGGCGCGCGATACGGATGAGGGCGGAGCGGTCATGCGGGACCGTTACCACGCAGCAGTCCTCCCTGCTGCTGTCCGTCTTGCCCGTATCGGAAGCGATGTCCGTCACGCCCGACAGGTCAATCGCGAACTCGCCGTCCATTCCCTCCTGCATCCAGAAGAAGTACGTGGCTACGCCTTCCTCCGACACTATGGCAGTAACCGGCTGCGCCGTCGCATAGAGGAGACTTACGCCGCCCAGATCCATCCGGATCGGAAGCATGAATGCCGCATTCTTCCGGATGACCATGGGCTTCCTCGGAAAACAGATCGTCTCGTCCGCGAGCTCAACCGAGAACGTGACATCCGAATGCTCGCGCATCTCGACGTGGTCCTGATAGTTGTTGACGAACAGGAAGCCGCTCTTCCCGTCGCTACGCAGCGCGTACCGCAGCCGGTCCGTATCCTCCGGACGCTGTGAAGCTGTCCCTGCCGGCAGCACGGTGCCCATGGGCGCGATGCGGTCGCCGAACCGCTGCAGCGCGTAATGCAGCGGACGAAGCAGATGACTGGATGGCCTGACTTGACCGAATTCCCCGATCGGCGCCTGGAAGTCGTACGTGATTCTCGGCGTCGTGCTCTCGTTCAAGTACCCTGTCTTGCCCACCGGGTTCGTGCCGCCGTGGAACATGTAATAGCCGATGAAGTTGCAGCCGCCCGCGATTTTCACGAGACTCATCGCGACCACGCTCTCCGGTTCGACTTGGAAGCGGGCAAGGTACCAGGCTTGCATGCCTCCGCCCATCTCGCAGCAAGCGAAAGGGTACTTCGTCTTCGGGTAGGGCGGATCATAATCTCGAACCGGCGTCTCGTCCTGATGGTAATCGGCGAACAAGTACTCGCCGGTCGGCTTCTGCGCGGCATTCCGATCACTGATGGTCCATGGCGTGTATGCATAACCGCCGAACAACGGCAAAATCTCGTCCTCCAGCACAGGCGCGCCACCCCAGCCCGTCGATGTATAGAGCGGCACATCCATTCCGGCTCTCAGAGCCGCAGCCTTCAATAGCCGCATATGCTCCGCTCCGCCGCTGCCTCCGCTCAAGTATTCGTCACCTTGCTTGGCCGTCAGCTCCCATAGGGCGGAGGCAGCCTGATATTCATTCTCGAGCTGAATGCCGATGACCGGTCCGCCGTCCTTGAACAGCAATCCTGCAGCCTGCTTGCCGATGGCATGATAGAGACGCTCCACATGGGCCATGTACCCCGCGTCGTTGGATCGGACATCGAAGGGGCGGCCGAACAGCCAATCCGGCAGCCCGCCGTTACGCACTTCACCGTGGCAGAACGGGCCGATGCGCAAGATGACATGGAGGCCGATCTTACCGCTTAAGGTCACGAATTTCCTCAGATTGTTGCTGCCCTGCCAGTCATACTCGCCTTCAATCTCCTCATGATGGTTCCAGAAAATATAGGTCGCGACCACATTGATGCCGGCTGCCTTCATTTTGCGCAGCTCTTGCTCCCAATCCGCGTCCGGATAGCGGGAATAATGGAATTCGCCGCAGATCGGAATGAACGGCTTCCCGTTCCATCCCATGTAGTAACTGGTGAAGCCGATTCGTTCGCCGGCGGGACTTACGCCGCCGAGTTTGAGCGACGAGCCCTCGATCCGCTTGGGAGCAGCGTTCGCTCGAATGGTGTATTCCATCGCGCTTCCCTCCGTTAGCGAGACTGACGCTTCAACACGCGCACGTCATTCGTGTCGAGGTCGATGCGCAGGTCTGCCGGCTCGCCGGACTCGAGATCGATATAGCTGCGGTTATCCAGCTCGATGCTCTGCGGCATGCCGCTGAAATTCTGGACGAACACGTAGTCGGCGATTCCGTCTGTCCTTACCGTTGCGGTCACGCCATGCGGCAGTGCCGTGTCGATGGCTCGCGATACGCCGGCATCCGCTGCCACCTTCTTATAGAAGGCATGGAGAAAATCGTCGTGCAGTCGCGTCGCCATATAATAAGCGCGGCCTTGGCCGAATCGGTTCAACGTAAGCGCAGGTCGGCCCGCATAGAAGTCGTCCGAGTATACGCCCAGCACCTCCGCACCTTCGGCGTGAATCAATTCGCATAGTTCATGCGATGCGTAAGTGCCTGTCAGCCCAATCACATTGCCCTCGGCCATCGCGACCCCGTTGCGATCATGATCGTACAGCCCCTCGATCTCCTCCGCCCAGATGCCCAGCGTCTTGCGCAGCGGTCCGGGGAATCCGCCGAGATGGCACAGATCATGCTCGTCTACGATGCCCGACCAATAGGTGGTGACCAGCGTGCCGCCGTTCTCGGTGAAACGTTCCAGCTTGCGGCCCGTCTCCTCGCGGCAGAGGTACAGCATCGGCGCGATAATGAGCTTGTAGCCAGCGAAGTCATCCTCCGAGCCGATAATATCCGTCGGAATCCCCTGTGCCCACAGGGCCCGGTGATGCGCGTATACCGTCTCTTCATAATGAATGCCCATGTTGCGTGGACCTTGCGCATCCTTGACTGCCCAGCGATTATCCCAATCGAACAGGATCGCCGTCTCCGAAGGCGTCGTTGTGCCCGTCAGCTCCGAGATCGCGGCCAGCGAGCGGCTTAGCTCAGCCACGTCCCTGAAGACGCGGGTATGCTCGTGACCGACGTGATCGACGACTGCACCGTGGAATTTCTCGCTGGAGCCCCGGCTTTTCCGCCATTGAAAATATTGCACCGAATCCGAGCCATGCGCGACGGCTTGCAGGGATGACAGCTTATGCATCCCGGGCCGCTTCAGCTTGCTCACCGGCTGCCAGTTCGTCAGGCTCGGCGTGCTCTCCATGAGCAAGAAAGGCTTCCGCTTAATCGAACGGTAGAGGTCATGATAGAAAGCGACGCCGGCTGCCAGCTGGCTGTCATCCTTTTGCTCATGCCAAGTCGGGTAGGCATCCCAGGAGATCACGTCGAGCAGCTCCCCGAACTTCCGGTAATCCAAGCCATCGATCATGTGCATATTCGTCGTCACGGGAAGCTGGGAATTCGCGCCTCTGACCGCTTCGATCTCATGCCTGCAGAAATCGACCGTCTGATCGGTGACGAAACGGCGCCAGTCCAGATTGTGGCCGTGCACCATATTCTCGCCGTGCGGAGCCGGCGATACGACCTGCTTCCAGTCCGTGTAGGTATGCGCCCAGAAATTCGTCCACCACGCCCGATTCAGCGCTTCCAGCGTGCCGTATTTGCGCTGCAGCCAGATCCGGAAATTCGCTTGGCAGAATTCGCAATGGCAGTCGCCGCCGAATTCATTGGAAATATGCCAGCCCACGGTTGCGGGATGATTGCCGTACCGTTCGGCTAACTTCCGGTTGATGAGGGCCGTCTTCTTGCGGTAGACCGGCGACGAGGGGCAGTGGTTATGCCGCATCCCATGGAGATTGCGGACGCGGTTCGCTTCGACGCGCAGCACCTCGGGATACTTGTCCGACATCCATGCCGGACGGGCGCCGCTCGGCGTAGCCAGCCAAGCATAGATGCCGTTCTCCGCGAACCTGTCCAGCACGCGGTCTAGCCATTCGAACGTGAATGTGCCTTCCTCCGGCTCAAGCGCCGCCCATGCGAAAATGCCAAGTGCCATCACGTTGCAGCCTGACAGCTTCATGAGACGAATATCCTCTTCCAGCACTTCAGGCGCATGCAGCCATTGGTCCGGGTTGTAGTCGGCACCGTGCATGAGATCGGGAAGCTTATCGCTTACCGGCGGGTATTTTAACGTCATTGTATATTCGCTCCTTAGGGTAGGGTCTGCTTCAACGCAGCTATTGGCGATTTCGCTATAATCGTAGCTCAATTCGCCTGCATACTCATTAGACAGACCCATCAAATAATCGTACAATCTTAACATCAACCGTCGAAGGATGAGCGCCATGATGCCGTTCCTGCTAGCTGAGCTCGCCCATATGGAGAAGGTGCTTCCGCTCTATGTGTATTGCGTCGGAAGCCATGAACAGAAGCATCTCGTCCGGCCGAACGGATTCCCTGCTCACCAGCTTTTCTTGTCGCGAAGCGGCAAGGGCGTGTTCCGCATCGAGGGATTAGCCGACATGCTGCTTACGCCGGGAACGGCTCTCCTGCTGCCAGCCGATACCCCGCACGAATATTATCCCGATCCCTCAGGAGGTGTCGGTTGGGACTTAGGCTTCGCAGCCTTCCACGGCGAGATGGCCGGCAGCTTGCTGCGACAGATCGACAAGCATGTGCTGAACGTCCTGCAACTCACCGACTTCGATCGCTTATGGCAGGAGTTGGAGGCGCTATGGCATCTGCTCAGCTTGAACGGAGACAGCGCCTACTGGGATTCTTCGAAGCGGATGTACGGCATGCTGCTCTCGCTCCTGCAGGATCAAGCGATCGGCAAGCCGGCTCGTTCGGGCATCTATCCCGCCGAGCCCAACGGTGCGCTGCAGACCGCCGTCAAGCTGATCCACGATCACTTCGACGAACGACTCCTGCTTGCCAACGTCGCGAGGTCGGCCGGCTATTCCGTGCAGCACTTCCATCGCTTGTTCGTCGCCAGCTTCGGGGTCACGCCGCAGCAATATATCACGCAGCTCCGTATGCGCCGTTCGATCCAGTTGCTCCAGGACAACCCGGGGATTACCGTCGACAAGGTCGCCCAACTGATCGGCATGGACACCACCTATTTCATCCGCATGTTCAAGCGCACCTACGGCACGACGCCTAAGCAGTACATGAAGAGGTGAATGACGGCGGCGGTCGGCGTGACGGGGGAGCGCTCGGTGCGACTGGGGGAGCGGCGGTGCGACTGGGGAGCGCTCGGTGCGACGGGGAGCGGCGGTGCGACTGGGAGCGTTCGGTGCGACAGAGCGCGTTCGGTGTGACAGAGAGCGTCGGTGCGACAGAGAGCGTTCGGTGTGACAGGGAGCGTTCGGTGCGACTGGGGAGGGGAGCGCTCG
Source organism: Bacillota bacterium (assembly GCA_023386495.1). Taxonomy (GTDB): domain Bacteria; phylum Bacillota; class Bacilli; order Paenibacillales; family Paenibacillaceae; genus Paenibacillus_I. Next base: position 36,210 of record JAEWJS010000073.1, read on the forward strand.
GTGCGCGAACGGTCCCCAGGACCGTTATTGCCGGCCCATTCGGCTCGGTCTCACCAGATAGCGGTCGCCAGGACCGCTAGTGTCGGCGTTTCGGGCTGCTCGCTAGCGCGATGCGGACATAAGCGGTCCCCAGGACCGTTATTGCCGGCCGTTTCGGCTCGGTCTCACCAGATAGCGGTCGCCAGGACCGCTATTGTCGCCGTTTCGGGCTGCTCGCTAGCGCGATGCGGACATAAGCGGTCCCCCAGGACCGTTATTGCCGCCGATTCCGGCTCGGGCTCACCAGATAGCAGTCGCCAGGACCGCTATTGCCGCCGTTTCGGGCTTCTTAGCAGGCCTTGAATCGGCATGCAGACGCGCAAGAGCTGTCGCACATAGTCGGCGCGACAGCTCTTGAAATGCGTCTAGCCCCCACCGAATCTAACGGACCGTACAGTCGTTATTCGGCCTGCCAGCCCTCATTATCGAATCTAACGGAACCAGGAGCGCTTATTTCGTGAAATACCTGGGTAAAGGATAGGTTTCAAGACCAATAGCGGCCTCTGTGTCCGTTAGAATCTGTGAATCGCCGATATGCACCAAATAGCGGCTGTTGGTTCCGTTAGAATTCAGACTAGCGCATACTCGTTTGCTCTTCACGATTGCGGAATCAACTCTCCTCTACCGCGAAGCAGATTCGATCGCCTGGTACGCCCAGTGGTCCGCTGGGACATCTGACCAAGTCGGCGTTGCGGCCTCTGCCGATTGCTCCCGCTCGAGGACTCGGTTGAGCAGCGTAACGGCTTCTGCCCGGGTAAGCTCCTTGTCCGGCTGGAAAGTGCCGTTCGGCATCCCCTTCATGTAGCCGGCTTCGACGACCAGCGCAATGTCCCGCTCCGACCAATGCCCGTTCGTATCCGAGAATGGCAGCGACGCAGGCTGTTCGCTCTGCAGCCCCATCCACCTGACCACGATTGCTGCCGCTTCCGCGCGCGTCAAGGCTTGATCCGGCCCGAATGTCCCGTCTGCCCGGCCCGTCATCCATCCCGCAGCCGATACCGCTTCAATCGCGGGAGCTGCCCAGCCGAAGTCCTCTCGGTCCGTGTATGTCGGATGCTCGCCGGTGCTGTGCTGAGCCGCTCCGACTCGGGTTAACAAGGCCGCCATTTCCGCGCGGCTGATCGCGCGATCCGGCTTGAACTCGCCGTCCGCATAACCGGTAATATACGGTCCCTGCTGCGCTTGCTTGGATTGGCTGTACGCAGCCCAATTGTCCATGTTGAGCACAGTGAACGTGCTGAACTTCGTCACTTGGAACTGCAGCCCCTGCTGCCCATCGGCGTATTCGACGACTTCAGGCTGCACGAGCGCTCGCTCGCCGTCGCTATGCTCGATATAGATGACGAGATTGGCTAACCAGGCTGCTCGTTCCTCATCATCGGTGGGTATCGCCCCGCTCGGCAGCGGCAAGATCAAGTCGACCGGCTGCCCCTGCACATTGGTCTCGATCACGACCGGCCGTCCGACGATCTTCACGCTGCCGGTGCCCGCCGCTTCCTTCACGGCTGGTTCTTCCTTCGCGCGAACCTCTACAGCCTGCTGCTCGCCAGCAGCCTTGATCGGCGCGAACCGGATGCTGATCGCTTGATCCAGCGATTGGATCGTTGCCTTCGGCAAGATCAGCTTGGCATCCTTGGTGCCGATCTCAAGGTTAACGCTTCCCTTCGCAATCTCCTCAACGGTACCGTCAGGCAACTGAACATTCAGCTCCGCCACTTCATCCTTCTCATCCGGTATGACGATTCGAGCCGTCTCCAGCCCCTCAGCTGCTAGCTGCTTGATGGCATCGGCCGCTTGCTGCGGCGCGAAATCGACGCTATCCTTTTTCGTGCCGTCGGCCTGAGTAGTCCGCTTAATGACCGCGTTCGCGATCTGGCCGCTGCCGGGCTGCCCGGCAGCGAGCTTAATTTCTTGCGTAATTGCAGGTGCGGAACCCGAGCCCGTGCCGGGATCCGTTCCCGGATCTGTACCCGGGTCTGTCCCTGGATCCGTCCCCGGATCCGTTCCCGGATCTGTCCCCGGATCTGTACCCGGGTCTGTCCCTGGATCCGTTCCCGGATCTGTCCCCGGGTCTGTCCCCGGATCTGTCCCCGGATCTGTACCCGGATCTGTACCCGGATCTGTCCCTGGATCCGTTCCCGGATCCGTTACCTCATACGCTTCATCCAAGTACAAATAGAATTGATCGAGCGTGCCCCAGCTTTCCGCATTCGCTTCGATATGAGCGCCGATCGTAAGGCTGCCGTTCGTCACGAGGATGCGCTGAATCTCGGGGTTCTTCCAATTAACCCAGCCGTCTACAGCTGTCGCCGCCTTCGCTGCCGTATCACCTGTCATCGCGTACAGATACATATCGGAAGACGTAACGCCTCCGCCTTGGATGAACATCGACAGATTATAATAACCCGGTGTAAGTCCCGTAATCGTCTGCTCGACATCGAAGTTCACGGCATCGGCCGAGTAGAAGTGGAGCGAATATTCTCCCGACTTGGCATCAGCCGCCTTCTTCTGATAACCTGCATGGTCTGCCAATCCCTCCGCATACGTAATCCGCCACATGCTTCGGTCACTGCCCTCGAAGCTCGGATTCTGCACGAGATTCGCTTTCTTAACCTCGACATTTGCCTTCACGGCCCGGCCGCCTTCGACGGTTCCGTCGATGACGTAATTCCCGACGCCGCCGCTGCTTGCCGACTCCACATCCGCCGCATCCCACACTACAGCGGCGCTGCCCGTCGAACCATCATTGTACGTCGCGCTTACCGTCGCCGGCAGCACGATTGCCTCGCCCAGCGTGAAACTCAGCGCGATGTCTCGGATCTCATCGATCTGAATCAGCGCAACCGCCCCTGTATCTACATACTTGAATACGTTCAGCGATGCGAGCGGATGGCCGTTAAAATCAAACAACGCCTGATTGTCCACTGCCGTGCCGCCGTACCAAACGCCTGCATCATGGGCGTCATACTCGCTTGCATAGCTCGAGGCCCAGCCTGATCCTTGCTCTTCCCAGATCAGCTTATTCTGCTCCAACTGCGATGCCGGTCCTACAGGAAGCCATGCCGCCTCCCAATAGAACACGCCGATTCCCGCATCTCCGACATTGTAGACGGCTTGGATGACATCACGGACAGCCCGAGCTTGTCCCTGCACCGTAATCGGGTAGTTCAAGGTCTGACCAGTGCTCTTCGGCGCCGTATTGCCATGCCCATCTCCATCTTCTGGCGTATAGGCATAGGAGGTTTCCGCTACCATCACCTGCTTGCCGTACGTATCGGCGACCCCGCGCAAGACGTTCGTCAAATTGTCCAATGTGCCGTGCCAGAACGGGTAATACGAGCTTGCGAACACGTCGTAATCAACGCCATTCTCGTCCAACGCTGCCGCATAGCCGGCATACCGTCCGGACGACTCCGGATTCGTAAAATGCAGCGCGACGAGTATGCCGGGATCGATCTCCCTGACGGCTCTGCTGCCTTCTTGGAATAACGCGCTCATATTCGTCCAACCGGTCTCGCCTGCTATGCCGCCGTTCGTCTCGTTGCCGATCTGAACCATGCCGACCGCAATGCCCTCATCCAGCATCGCCTCCAGGCTTTCCTTCGTATAGGCGTACAGCGCCGCCTTCTTCGCCTCGAGACCCATGCCGACCCAGGCCTTCGGCGCTTGCTGCTTGCCAGGGTCTGCCCAGAAGTCGGAATAGTGGAAGTCGACCAGTATTTTCATGCCGTTAGCCGTCGCGCGCTTCCCGATTGCGATCGCGCTCGCAAGGTCGTTATTCCCGCCGCCGTATCCGCGGCCTTGCGCGTCATAAGGATCATTCCATACGCGCACGCGAATGTAATTGACACCGGCATTGCTCAAGGTGGTGAAAATATCCTGCACGTCGCCGTCCTCGTTGTAGAACGCCACGCCGCTATTTTCCAGGGACAGCACGCTCGACACATCGACGCCCTTGATAAAATCCGCCCCTAGCCCTTCCACCTTCTCGACGATAATATCTGCTGCAACAGGCGGTACTTCCACGTCGGGCAGCCGCTCGAGATTCATCCGATCCAGATACCCCCATGCCTCAGGCGCACCGCTGATCGTCGCGCCGATGACCAGATTCGTCGCAGACTCTTCGAGCTCGAACGTCAGCGTCAGCGTCCCCCAGACATTGTAGTCTGCCGTTGCCGTGACGGTCCCCGTAGCCGCTCCCGCGAAAAGCTGCACGCTCCCCGCCACGTCCCCTGCGCCTCCCATCGATCGAGCCGTTAACCGATAGCTGCCGGCCGCGAGCGTCGGGATGGTCTGCTTCAGCGTGAATTGCTGACTGCCGACAGCCGTACCCTTGATCCAATATTTGAATGCATGCGCTCCTTCGTCCGGCGTCATCCATGTATCAGACGCATAAGAAAAATGATTGATCTCAACGTGATTCCAATCGACGTCAAGCTCCCACGGCTGATCGGCCGCAGCGAAGAAATCGCTCTCAAACCCGCCATTAGCCACGAGCGCCCCGTCCGCAGCAGTTGCCGGCTTCACGCCACTCAAGAAAGGGCTCAGCAGCAATACCCAAGCCAACATGCAGATGATAAACCTTCGATTATGCCCCACCTTCATCTCAGATCCTCCTTCGACTATGAATCTATCTCCATTGTAGAGCGCGTCCTTATCAAGGAATATCGAGGCAAACAACGATAACCAATACCTTTTCCACGATTGCGCATCTTCTCAATTAAAAAGCAGATCCAAAGCCCTTGAGGCTCTGGATCTGCTGCTCCAACCCGTATGATTATTGCGCCGCCAGGAAAGCGTCGATCTGACTCTGCAGATCAATCTGAACCTTCTCGATCCCTGCCTTCTTCAGCTGCTCGATCAGATCGGCCTGCCCTTTCTCAATGTCCTTAATCAGGCCGTACTCGAGCGGAATCGCGTAACGCAGCATGACGTTGCCGATCGCCGCGACTTCGTTCTTCACGTTAGAATCGTCGAAGACGAATGTTTCCAGCGGGAAGTTATATACTTTATCGACCCATCCGTCATGAATCGCTTGCGCTTCTTCGGGATAGGAAGAATCCGAACGATTCAACGGCGAGTTCCAGCCCCAGTTCGAGAAGCCCGTGTAATTGTTGGCGCTAGGACCTGCCGTTAACTTGTCATCGCCGATCGGCTCGTAGTGCTTGCCTGCGATGCCATACATCGTCAGATCGTGAATCTGCTTATCGTTCTGCAGCAGATCGATCAGCATCAGGGAACGCTCCACTTTCTTGGACGTTGCGTGGATCGCAAGACCGTTCTGCGTCGAAATTGCGCCGATTTTCTTCTTGTCCGGCGTAAGGTCCGCAATCGCGACCTCAATGTCCGGCGTATCGCGGCGTGCCTCCGACAGATTGTTCGCAACCGTACCCAGGTTATGGGAGTAAGAAGCTACCTTCCCAGCCTTCATGTCCTGCCATACGTCATTCTTGTTGCTGACGATATTTTTGGACCAGCCGCCGTTCGTCGCGAGATCTTGGTAGTAAGCCAGCAGCTCCTTGAACTCAGGCGTGTCGTAGACATTGAAAACTTTGCCTGCAGCATCATCCAGCTTATACGCCAGCGGAACGTTGTAGTCGACTAGGTTCCATTCGTTCTGCTGCTCGAGCAGCACTTGGTCCAGCTCATGCCACTTCCAGCCGTCTGCAGGCTTAGCGCCGAAGCCGTCGACCGTCTTCTCATTCGCCGCGATCGCCTTCACGTAAGCTGCATACGTCTCAGGGCTCGTAACCGGTTCGAGATTATGCTTCTTGCGCAGATCCTCACGGATCAGGACGACCTTGTCCGTAATCTCTTGGTTATTGTTCGGCACCATGTACACCTTGCCGTTCACCTTCGCTTGGTCCCATGCTGGCTTCGGCATGGACTCCCAAGTCATCGGCGCATACGTCGACAGCAGCTCCTCGGTCAGCTCGAGGAACCCGCCCTTGAGCGATTGATCGTTGTAGAACGCCCAGTTCGCCGTGTATGCAATATCAAAATCTTCGTTCGCCGCAAACTTCAGCGGATACTTCTGCGTCCAGTCCGACCAGTCGAGGAATTCCGCTTCGACCGTCGCGTTGATTTTCTCCTTCAGCAGCTTGTTCAGTTCGCCGAATACTTCGTCATAGTCCGCCGGCTTACCGCCGACCAGCAGCATTTTGAGCTTCAGCTCCTCCGATATGTCCGGTCCGGCCGCAGCTGCGTCATCCGCTCCGCCTTCCGCGTTCGATGCGCCTTGCTTGTTCTCGGCAGCCGCACTGCCTTCATTCTTGTTGTTCGCTGCGTCATTGCCGCCGTTATTGCCGCATGCGCTGAGGACCAGCGTAAGCATCATGACGATGGCAAGCAGCAGGAATGCCGATTTCTTCGTCTGTTTCATGACCCGAATTCCCCCTAATTGGTATGTTAGATTCCAATGCCATGCTATTGATAACCAGGTTGCCCTGAGGTCATCCCTTAACGGAGCCGATCGTGAGTCCTTGGACAAAATAGCGCTGGATGAACGGATAGGCTAGCAGAATCGGACCGGTAGCCACAATGGTCATCGCCATCTTCAAGCTCTCCGTAGGCAGGTTCACGGCGAGAATCGCACCGGACTCCTGCATCGCTCTGCGCATGCCGTCCATGTTGCCGAGCATTCGGTAGAGATAGTACTGCAGCGGCATCAGATTCTCATGCGAGATAAACAGCAGGGCATTGTACCAATCGTTCCAATACCCCAGCGCGATGAACAATCCGATCGTTGCAAGCGCAGGCTTGGCCAGCGGGAGAATTAACTTCCAGAAGATCAGGAAGTCGCCCGCTCCGTCGATTTTCGCCGATTCCGTGATCGCATCCGGGATGCTGCCCATGAACGTCTTCATGACGATCATGTAGAAGACGTTGAGCAGTATCGGCAGGATGAGCACGATGAGCGTATCCTTGAGCTGCAAGTAGTTGACGATCAGCAGGTACCACGGCACGAGACCGCCGCTGAACAGTGTCGTGAAGAAGAAGTAGAACGAGAATTGGCTGCGCCATTTAAAATCTCGGCGAGACAGCACGTAAGCCGTCATCGATGTCAGGAACAAGCCGAATGCCGTCCCGATGACCGTAACGCCGATTGTCACGACGTAGGCCTGGATCATGTCGGCAGGATATTCGAATAGGATGCTGTAGGCTTCCAGTGAGAATGCCGTCGGGATGATCTGGAAGCCATCTTCGATGATCCGCTGCTCGTCGCTGAGCGAAGACGAGACGACCAGGATGAACGGCAAGATACAGAATACGGCAAGAATCGTCAGGGACGTATATCCGATAATGCCGAGCAGCAAGCGGTCGGCTTGCCGGCGTCCGCCGCCCGGCGATGCATGCGCAGGAAATGCTGTCATGGCGTACCCTCGCTTTCCTAGAATAATGCGCGGTCTTTGTCGTATTTGCGTACGGCATAGTTGGCGAACAGTATGGTGGCGAAGCCTAGCAGCGATTGATAGAACCCTGCGGCTGCCGACATGCCGATCTCGTTCGAGCTCGTGAGCGAGCGGAAGACGAACGTATCGATGACATCCGTATTCGAGAACAGGAGACCGTTGTTGCCGACCATGTTGTAGAACATCCCGAAGTCGCCGCGGAAAATATTGCCGATCGCCAGCAGCACGAGAATGATCAGCGTCGGGTACAGGTTCGGCACCGTGATGCGCGTGATGCGCTGGAATACGTTCGCGCCGTCGATCTCGGCGGCCTCGTACATCTCGGTATCGATGCTCGTGATGGCTGCCAGGTACATGATCGTGCCGTAGCCAAGCGCCTTCCAAGCCGAGACGAGCACCAGGATGAACGGCCAATATGCGGCGGTGTTGTAAATATCGAGCGGCTCAAGCCCCAGCCATCCCATGACCACGTTCACCGTGCCTACATCGTAATTGAACAAGTTGTAGGCGATCGCCCCTACGACGACCCAGGAGATGAAGTAGGGCAGGAAGAACATCGTCTGCGCGACCTTGCGGAACCATTTGCCCGCCGCTTCGAACAGGAGAATCGCTGCCGCAATCTGCAATACGTTGTTCACGACGATGAATGCGATATTGTACAGCGCCGTATTGCGCGTGACGCGCCAGGCATCGCCCGAATCGAAGAAGAACCGGAAGTTGTCGAAGCCGTTCCATGGACTGCCGAAGATGCCGCCGCTGTAATTGAACTGCTTGAATGCTAAGACGATGCCTGCCATCGGCACATAAGCGAACAGCAGGAAGAACAATACGGCCGGCGTCAGCATGATCAGCAGCGTTCGATACTGCTTGACGTCGCTCCAGAAGCTGCGTAGTTTCATGTACGTTCCCTCTCTCTTTGTCTCTGTGATGATAATTATAGAGGAGTCTGCTGGCCCTCGGGATTCAGCGAATCAACTAAAACCTATACTTATTCCACGATCAAGACTGTCGAGTAGATCGAATTAGCTCGTTCGAAGGACGGATCGCCGAGGAGCCTAGGTCCATTGGCGATTAGCGAAGCAAAAGCGCTGTTAAGGTATGTGCATGCGCTATTTTCGGACCAAATCGCCCTTCCAGAACCATTAAGGGATAGAATGCGCTAAATAGCGCATAATGGTTCGCAAATTAGCGAATTCAGGCCATTTGCGGCATCTCAACGGTGCGACCCCCCTTGGATTAGCGCATGCGCATACGTTAATAGCGAAAATGCTTCGCTATGGCATGCAAGCCGTCTGCCTGCACACGTTCTCATCCTAATTCGGAAGTCTCAAACGCCGAACTAGAGCGGGTATGGCCGCCAGTTGCCCACGCAATTCGGAAAATCGTGACTGCAGCATGTATGCAAGTCTACGATCAGGCATCAAGAAGGCTCCGGTCACATCATGAC
>JAEWJS010000122.1 GCA_023386495.1 Bacillota bacterium
GCCGGCACGGCTGCGTCCACGCGCCCCTCACCCCCGCGCGCTTCCGGCCACAGCCGGTCGGCGGCTTCCAGCACCGCCTCGACCAGCAGTTCCGTTTCCGGCCGGGGGATCAGCACGGCCGGTGTCACGGCGAACGGCAAGCCGTAGAACCACTGCTCGCCGATCAGGTACTGCACAGGCTCGCCGGCCGCCTTGCGCTCCAAGAGACGTGCCCATTCAGCCGCAATCGGATAGTGGCCGTCTCCCGTCTCACCATCATCGGCATTTACGCCGACTGCCTCGTCCGCACTGGTCTCCGCGCCCGAACCTGAGCTGGCAATCCCGATACCCGCCACAGACACACGCTCGCCTGCGCCAGTACCCGCGCCAGCTGCCGCTACTACCGGCCACGGCTCGCGCCAATCGCGCAGCAGCGCCGCCTTGTCCAGCCGCAGCACGTGCAAGAGCAGCAGCTCCGCATTCGCGCGCGGCTCCTCCACGCCGTGCTCGGCCAAATAAGAAGAAGCCTGCATGCAGGCTTCTCCAATGGTCAGGCCGCCCGGCTGTTCGTAGCGGCGCGGCATTTCTCTGCCTTCCGTCGACATGGCGACCTCCTATTCATGTACTCAAGCCGTGTTATACGGTGGCTGCCATATTCTCGCGTTCGAGCAGCTCAGTCTGTTCCGCCAGCGTCAGCGCGTTCACGATCTCGACCATATCGCCGTTCATGACCGCGTCCAGCTTATGCAGCGTCAGTCCGATCCGGTGATCGGTCACGCGGCTCTGCGGGTAGTTGTACGTGCGAATCCGCTCGCTGCGGTCGCCCGTTCCGACTTTGCTCTTGCGGTCGCCCGCGATCTTCGCCTCTTCCTCTTGGCGATGGATCTCGTAGATCCGCGCGCGAAGCACCTGCAGCGCCTTCTGCTTGTTATCGTTCTGCGACTTGCCGTCTTGGCACGTCGCGACGATGCCGGTCGGCACGTGCGTGACGCGGACAGCGGACTTCGTCGTGTTGACCGACTGGCCGCCGGCGCCGCTCGAGCAGAACGTGTCGACGCGGATATCCTTGTCGAGAATCTCGATCTCGACCTCTTCGACCTCCGGCATGACCGCTACCGTCGAGGTCGACGTGTGAATCCGGCCGCCCGATTCCGTCGCCGGAATGCGCTGCACGCGGTGCGCGCCGTTCTCGTACTTAAGCTTGCTGTACGCGCCTTTGCCCGAGATCATGAAGATGACCTCCTTGAAGCCGCCCAGGTCGCTCTCGTTCGCGTCGAGCATCTCGACGCGCCAGCCCTGCGAATCGGCGAACTTCGTGTACATGCGGTACAAGTCCGCCGCGAACAATGCCGCCTCATCGCCGCCAGCCGCTCCGCGCACCTCCATGATGACGTTCTTGTCATCATTCGGGTCCTTCGGCAGCATGAGGACGCGGATTCGCTCTTCGAGCTCATCCTTGCGTGCGGTCAGTTCCTCGATCTCGAGCTTCACCATCTCGCGCATCTCGTCGTCGAGCTTCTCGGCCTGCATGACCTTCGCGTCATCCAGTTGGCCGAGCACTTCCTTATATTCCGTATAAGCCGCGAAAGGCTCCTGCAAATCCGACTGTTCCTTCGAATATTCGCGAAGCTTCTTCGGATCTGCCGCGACATCCGGGTCACAGAGCAGCTCGCTGAGCTTCTCATACCGGTCCGCCAGCGCCTGCAATCGATCCAACATCATGGTCCAACACCCCTAATCCAGTTTCCGTCCCATTATTATACCACATACCAGCCGATTTCGTCCCTCGCCACTTCCGCCCAACCTGCCGCCGCCGCACCATCTGCCCGGTCCACGACAAAAAAGGGCGCTCGCGCCCTTTTCCACGTCAGTGCAGCCGACATCCAGCATGAAGCATCCAGCGCCCCAATCCGCCGTCCGCCGCCGCTATACGTTGAAGCGGAAGTGCATGACGTCGCCGTCCTGCACGACGTATTCCTTGCCCTCGAGGCGCAGCTGGCCCCTCTCCTTCGCCGCGTTCATCGAACCGGCCGCGACGAGATCGTCGTAAGAGACGACCTCGGCCCGAATGAAGCCGCGCTCGAAGTCGGTGTGGATGACGCCCGCTGCCTGCGGTGCCTTCATCCCCTTGCGGATCGTCCAAGCGCGCACCTCTTGCACGCCAGCCGTGAAGTACGTGTACAGCCCCAGCAGCTTGTAGGCCGCGCGGATCAGACGGTTCAGGCCGGATTCCTTGAGCCCGAGCTCCTCCAGGAACATCGCCTTGTCCTCGCCCTCCAGCTCCGCGATCTCGGACTCCACTCTCGCGCTGATCGGCACGACTTCAGCACCCTCGCCTGCCGCAAAAGCACGCACCGCCTGCACATATTCGTTGCCGTCCAAGTCTGCCGCTTCGCCTTCGCTGACGTTCGCCGCGTACAGGACCGGCTTGCTCGTGATCAGGTGCAAGTCGCGAATCAAGAGACGCTCGTCGTCGCTCAGCTCGACGCTGCGCGCCGGCTGGTCGTTGTAGAGTGCGTCCTTGACGCGTTCCAGCACTTCGACTTCCTGCGCGTACTTCTTGTCGCCGCCCTTCATGTTCTTGCGGCTGCGGTCGATGCGCTTCTCGACGGTGTCCAGATCGGCCAGAATCAGCTCGAGGTTGATCGTCGTAATGTCGCTGATCGGATCGACTTTGCCTGCGACGTGCGTGATGTTCTCGTCCTGGAAGCAGCGCACGACGTGCACGATCGCGTCGACTTCGCGGATATGCGCCAGGAACTTGTTGCCAAGCCCTTCGCCCTTGCTCGCGCCTGCGACCAGGCCCGCGATATCGACGAATTCGAATGCCGTCGGCACCGTCTTGTTCGGCACGACCAGCTCGGTCAGCTTGTCCAGACGCTCATCCGGCACCTCGACGACCCCGACGTTCGGATCGATCGTACAGAATGGATAGTTGGCGGATTCCGCCCCTGCTTGCGTGATTGCATTAAAAAGCGTCGACTTGCCTACGTTCGGCAAGCCGACGATACCAGCCTTCAAAGCCATGCCTTACAACTCCTTATCTCCGTATATCTCCGTATGAATCTTTCGCCATTATACCCGAACGCCCCCGCCCGCACAACAACGAACCCGCCGGCATGGCGGGTTCGTTGTTAAGAGCTCATGGGTCACACAGATGCTGATGCCTCTGCTGCCGGCGCATCCTTCTTCGGTCCGCCCTTGCGGGTGAACAAGCGCTTCGTCCGGTTCGCGAGGCCGTCCATGTACGTGTACATGACCGGGATGAAGAGCATCGTGAACAGCGAAGAGCACGTCAGGCCGAAAATAATCGCGATCGCCATCGGCTGGTTCGTCTCCGCGCCTTCGCCCCACCCCAGCGCGAGCGGCAGCATGCCGAGCACGGTAGCGAGGTAAGTCATCATGATCGGCCGCACGCGGGTAGGCGCGCCTTCGAGGATGGCCTGCCGCCGGTCCATGCCTTGGCTGCGAAGAATATTGATGTAGTCCACCAAAATAATCCCGTTGTTGACGACTATCCCGGCGAGCATGACTAATCCCATAATGGACGGAATACTCAGCGACGATCCGGTGACGAACAAGCCGAGCATGACGCCTACGATGGTCGTCGGCATCGTGAACATGATGATGAACGGATAGACGAACGATTCGAATTCGATCGCCATGACGGCATAGACAAGGAAGACGGCGAATGCCAGCGCCAGCCCGAGCTGGATGAAGGCCTCTTCCATATCCTCCGTCTGCCCGCCGACCGAATAGGTGTAGCCATCCGGCAGGCTCATCGAGGCCAAGGCCGCTTCCACATCGGCCGACACGCTGCCGAGGTCGCGGTCAATGATGCCGCTCGACACGGTAATCAATTGCTTCTGATTCTCCCGAATGATCGAAGCAGGACCCTGTTCCTGCTTGAATTCCGCTACGGCCGACAGTGGGATCAGCTGCCCGCTCCGGCTCGTGACGACGAGCGTGTTCAAGTCCGCGATGCTGGAGCGGTTCTGCTCCGGCATGATGACGCGCACTTCATACTCGTTGCCCGCTTCCCGGTAACGCGTCGCCACTTGTCCGTTCAAGGACAGGGATACTTCGTTCATGATCTCCTGATAGGTCAGTCCATAAGAGGCCGCCGTGCTGCGGTCCACGATGATGTTGAGCTCCGAATTGCCGTCCGAGGACGACGACTCGGGGTTCAGGACGCCCGGGATATCGCTCAGCATCCATACGATCTGCTCGCCGATCTCATGCAGCACCCGCGTGTCCTCGCCATTGACTTGAATCTGGATCGGACTGCCGCCCCCCAGGCTGACCATCGATTCCTCGATCGTAATCTCCGCGCCGGCAATATTCTGCACGGCTTCGCCGAGGGCGAGGACGATCTCGGTCGAGGAATGCTGCAGTTGGTCCTCCGGCAGCAGTTGCACCATGACGGATGACGTATTCGTGTTGCCGCCGAACGGTCCGCCGTCGCCGCCGATCGTGATGGAGGTGTATTCGATATCGCCCCGGTAAGGCTCGAGCAGCGACGTCACTTCGTCCGTCAGCGCCTTCATCTCATCCAGCTTGTAACCGCTCGGAGCGGTCATATAGATGTTCAACTGGCCGCTGCCGGCCGACGGAATGAACTCCATCCGGATGAACGGCGCCAGCGCCATGCTGCCGACCGTCGCGAGGATCGTCACCGCGACCACGGTCTTGCGGTGTCCAAGCGCCCACGCGAGCAGCTTCTTGTAGAAGGCGATCAGCACTTCCAGTCCGCGCTGGAACCAGCTCTTCTTCTTGTTGATCGCCCGGTCCGTGATCATGCGGGCCGACAGCATCGGCACGATCGTGATCGCCACGACCAAGGCGGCTACGTTCGAGAACGCGACGGTCAGCGCCATCGGAATGAACAGGTCCGCCGCAATGCCGTCCACGAAGACGATCGGGACGAAGACGATCATGGCCGTGATGGCCGACGCGATAACGGACGGGCCGAGCTCGGTTGCAGCCTTGATGGCAGCCTCCGTGCGCGACGCGCCCTTTTGCCGCTCGGATACGATGCCCTCCAAGATGACGATCGAGCTGTCGACCATCATGCCGACGCCGAGCGCAAGCCCGCCCATCGAGATGATGTTCACGGTCTGCCCGGTGAAATACATCAGCGAGAAGGTTGAGATGACCGCGATCGGAATCGCGATGCTGATGATCAGCGTCGTCCGAATGCTGCGCAGGAACAGCCACAGCACGATGATCGAGAAAATGCCGCCGTACAACAGATTCTCGACAACGCTGTCGATCGAGTCGCGAATCATCGTCGAGGAATCGAACATCATAGTCAGCTGTATGCCTTCAGGCAGCGTCTCGTTCAGTTCGTCGATTGCTTTGTACACCTCATCGGCGACTTCGACCGTGTTCGCGTCGGACTGCTTCTGCACCGATAGCATCAGGGCCGGTTCGCCGTTCACGATCGCGAGATTGCTCTGTTCCTTGAACGTGTCTTGGATAACCGCGACATCGTTCACCTTGATCTGCTGTCCGCTCGGCAGCGTGATCAGCGTATTGCCGATATCGCTTAACGAGTCGAACTCGCCGCTGACGCGCAGCTGGAGCGACTCCAGACCCTTGGTGACGGAGCCGACCGGCATCGACCGGTTCTCTGCCCCCAATGCCTGCGCGATGCTGCTCGGCGACAGCCCGTATTGCACGAGGCGGGCGCGGTCGAATTCGACGCGGATCTCCCGCGTCTGCCCGCCGGATACGGATGCCGAGCCGACGCCGTTCTGCCGCTCGATGAGCGGCACGATCATCGCATTGGACACTTCCTGCAGCTCTTGGAGGCTATGCCCTTCGCCCGTTACGGACATGTAGATGATCGGCTGCTGGTTCGGGTCGAACCGCAGCACCGACGGGTCGCCAGCGTCGTCAGGCAGGAAGCCCTTCGCTTGGTCGACCTTTTCCCTAACCTCCAACAGCGCATTGTCGAGATTGACGTCCGACTTGAAGAGGAGCAGGATCAGCGACGAATTCGCTTGCGACTGCGACTGCATCGTGTCGACGCCGTGAATGGAGACGAGCGAATCCTCCAGCGGATTCGTGACCAGGTTCTCGATCTCCTGCGGTCCCGCCCCTTGGTAGGAAGTCGCGACGACCGCAACCGGTACGTTGATATTCGGCAGCAAGTCCACGGCCAAGCTGCGCAAGCTGACCAGGCCGAGTGCCATAATGGCCAGCACGACCATGATGACGCCGACGGGGCGCTTAACGGATAGTTCTGCCAATTTCAAGCTATTGCGCCCCCTCGACTAGCTTCACTAGGCTGCCGTCCGAGAGCGTCAGTTGGCCTCTGGTGACTACGACGTCCTGCGCCTTGAGTTCCCCGGTCACGGCAGTAAGGTCGCTCTGCGATTCGACCACTTCGACCGCCGTCAGTACCGCGCGGCTGTCCTGCACGACATAGACGAAGGAGCCGCCGCTCTTCTCGACGATCGCTTGCGTAGGCACGAGGAGCTGATCCTTCGCCAGCTGCTGCTTAAGACGGAACTTGGCCAGCATGCCGGGCTTGATCGCCTGGTCGGCATTATCCGCTCGCGCTTCTATCGTATAGAAGCCGGTCTCGTTGGTCACCGGCGACAGGTACGTGATCGCTGCCGCGACGGTCATTGCGAGATCCGGTATGTAGATTTCCGCTTCGGCTTGCTCCTGGAATAGGAGCATCTGCTGCGCGCTGACGTTCGCGCTCAGCGTGATCGGATCAAGCGTCACGACCGAGAACAACGGCGCGGAAGGCGATACGTATCCGCCCGCTTCGGCGTTCACGTTCACGATCTGCCCGTCGATCGGCGAAGTCAGCACCGCATCCTTCAGGCTGCTCTTCGTCTGCTTCAGGCGAAGCATGGCTTGCTCCATGCCGATCTCGGCCTGCGTCACCTGATCGTCGGTCGCGCTACCGCTCATGTTCGCCATACGCACGCTTTTGTAACGCTTTTGCTCCAGCTCGAGGTTCGACTGATCGATCTCCAATTGATCGCGGAGCGCAGCGGCAGAGACTTCGCCCAATACCGCGCCCTTCTCAACCTTGTCCCCCTTCTTAACATGCAACTTCAGCAGGTCGCCGCCCAGCTTCGGGTAGACGTCGACGGCCGCGCTCGGCTTCACCGTCCCCGCGATCTCGCTCTCGATGCCGAGCGACCCGACAGCGACTTGGGCGGTCTGAACCGGCGTTACCTTCTCCGGCGCTTCCGCCGCTGGCGTCTCTTCCGGTGCCGCGCAGCCCGTTGCAGCGACTGCGCATAAGGCCGCAACCACGACAGTACGAATCATTCCTTTTCTCTTGAACAAAACTCTCCCACTCCCCATCACTCGAACATGGCATAACGATTCTACGATTGCTTTCCAATAGTCCTATCATACCAATGTTCAATACGTTACAGGGTTAAATTTGGTTTAAACAATTCGAAACTTCAGCGAAAATAATTATTAAAAAACAAGAAACACCCGCCCTGCCCGGCGAGTGTTCCTTGGCTCGTACCACTGTTATTTGCCCGTTACTTTTTCTCGTTGTCCTGAATGATGATCTTCGCCTCCGCCGGCTCCGACAGCGTTGCGCCGCCGGTCACGTTCTTCAGCTTGATCTTGAAATACTCGTTGCCTTCCTTGGTCTGATCGTCGATGATCCGAATGTTGATCAGCTTCGACTTCTCGCCGTCCGCGAAGGTGAGCGTACCGGTGAGCCCCTCAAAATCCTGGCCTTTCACGGCCGTGCCGGAGCACAAGCAGTAGTCCACGGTAACCGTGCCGTCGTCGCCGCCTACGCGGTGTACCGTGACGGCTGCCCACTTCTGATTTTCTTTGATCGCGTAGGCGCCTTGGTGCAGCTTGATGAGCCCCGGCTTCGGATCCTTGACCGGCTTGCCGGGCTTGTCTGGCTTGTCCCCTGGCTTCGCGAGAGCAGCGCCGCCGAATGCGCCAAGCAAGAGAACAATCGACAGCAGGATCGACAATGCCGATCTCATCGATCGGGCTTTGGCTGACGAGTCGAACTTTTGATTCATTTTGTATCCCTCCATCGTTACAATTCGTACCACAGTATTTAATTTATGATACGATTCGTAACATGTCAAGCAGAAAATAGCGACTTTCGTCATAGGCCTCCGCCATGCATGATCCCGCCCGCCTCGCTGCATAATAGTTAACGCAAGCCCGGTCCGCGACCATACAAGGGAGGACATGATACGCGATGGAGAACACGAAGCATAAGGGCAACTACAAAGGCACGACTGCGATGCATGCGAAGAACCAAGACATGGCATTCGTCAACGACACGATCGAGGACGCCAAGTCCGTCTCGAACTTCGACACGAAGGACAAGAAGACCGATTCGCGTAACGGCTAGTCGCGCGAACGGCAACGAAAGGACCAGGTACGGGGCCGATCATTCGGTCCCGTACCTGGTCCTCTATTATTGATATCAATCTATCTATCAACCTCGCATTTTGCTATAATATGGTCGTACAGCACAATTTGTGGTGGTAAATAGTCCCTCCGGAGAGGAGGGTGCCTATGGATACTTTCCAATCGATTATGGTTCTGATGGCGTTCGGCGGATTTCTGCTCGCGCTCCTGACCTACATCGACAAAAGAAAGTAACCCGCCACAGGTTGAGAGGCCTGACGGGTTACTTTTCCCAGATCGACTTGGAGGGGTATCGCCCCAAATTTCTGACTGTACAGGGGGAGCGTTGGCCGCGCTCTCCTGTTGTTAGTATTAACATATCACGTATCCAATACACACGCAACTAATACTCACCTGCACTAACCCCCGATAGAATCACACCCACGCATCGTTCGGATAGCCCCGCTCTTCCCAGTAGCCCGTATGCTTGCCCTCGATCAATTCGATGCGATTCAGCCACTTCACGGACTTGTACGCATACATTTTCGGCACGATGAGCCGCACCGGTCCGCCTAGATCGCTCGGGATCGGCAGCCCGTCGAGCATGACCGCCACCATCACGTCGTCCATGCCGGCCTGCTCCAGCGACAACGCGTCCGTATACACGCCGTCGCCCGAGTAGAACTTCACGGTCGTCGCCTTCGCTTGGACGCCGGCCGCGGCGAGCATATCCTGCAGCTTGATGCCTTCCCACGTATTCTTGTACACCGACCAGCCCGTCACGCAGTGAAAATCGCTCACCTGCACCTGCCGCGGCAGCTGCACGAACGTCTGCCAGTCGTAGCGCACCGGCTTGTCGACCAATCCGTCGAGCGTGAACGACCAGTTCTCGTTCGTGAACTTCGGGATCGGCGTCACGGTGTAGATCCGATAGCCGCCGGAATTGCCGCCTCCGATCGGCGGCGAGGATGCCGGCAGCGGCGTCGGTGCCGGCACCAGCCGGTTCATGTCGTTCGCCGCGATGTTCGCGAGCTTCCCGCTATCGCCGATGCCCACCGCGCCGCTGAACGAGCTGCCCAGCCACCGGAGAAAGGACGGCCCGACCAGCAAGGCAAGCACGCCGCCGATCGACAGCTTGAGGAACGCCTGGCGCGTGTAGACCGCGTTCGGCCTGGCTGCCGGATGCAGCCCCTCTTCCTCCGCCTTGCCTGACCGACGCCCAGCCGCGTCCGCTCCCTCTCCGGGCTCCAGCTTAATCGTGCGCTTATGCGGCTCTTCCTTGAGCCACTTCATCCGCGTTACGGAGTGATAGATGATGTACGGCAGCCCGATCCATGTGAGCAGATCATGCACGACCAGCGATACGTTCGCGACAGCCGGCCCAACCGCCCGATGCTGCCAGAGCAGCACGCCGGAGACGAACCAGCCGAGCAAGAGGCCCAGCACGAACAGTACATTGAAGCGCTGCCAAGGCTTCGCCCTCAGCTGCCGCCAGTGCTTGCCGGCCAGCGCGAGGTAATAGAGCACGGGCAGGATCGAGGCCACGCCGACGGCGATATGCAGCCACTTGATCCATACCCGCCCTTCCCCGAGCACGCCGCGCCAGAAGCCGACCGCCAGGAGCAGCCCCGTAATCGTCAGCAGCACGACGATCCAACCGTTCCATGCGTGCAGCTTATGCAGCTTGCGTCCGTAGCCTTGCCTTAGCTTCGCCAGCATGCTCTTCATGGGCATTCTCCCTTTCGCAAAAAACCGGCGTCCCTCCGCACGTGCGGTTGGGAATGCCGGTTCTTGATGCCGTGCCTATCGCGCTTGCGCGTAATGCGCGCAGCTTAAGCTTGGTTCAGGATCTTCGTCTTCAGCGTGTCCTTGGATTGCAGGCCCACGAGCTTGTCGACAGGCTGGCCGTCCTTGAACAGGATCAGCGTCGGAATGCTCATAACCCCGAATTGCGAAGCCAGTTCAGGCTGCTCGTCGACGTTGATCTTGCCGATCGTCGCTTGGCCTGCAAGCTCGCCGGAGAGCTCCTCTACGATCGGAAGCTGCATCTTGCAAGGGCCGCACCAAGGCGCCCAGAAATCCACGAGCGTTACGCCGTTCTCTATGCTTGAAGCAAAATTCTCTTTCGTCAGAACTACTGCCATCTGAATCATCCTCTCTATCATCGTATGATTTCTCTTGTATGTTAGGGGTTACCCCATCACATCGTACCGCATTGCATGCTCCTGATTCATGCTAACATTCTCGAATCTGCCCCAGCACGCCCGAGATGCTGATTCCGTCGAAGTAATCTTCCAACCGCTTCTCTGCCGTGCAGAAAATGCCGTTCATGACGGACCGCATGTTCGAGCCGACGACGCAATCCATGTTCGGGTCGCCGGAGCACCAGGTCGGCATTAGCGAGCCCTGCGCCATCGCGCGGTAGACATCGCCCAGCGTAACGGTGTTCGGGTCGATCGACAGCCTATAGCCGCCGCGAGTACCTTCCCTCGTCTCGACATAGCCGCTCTTCCTGAGCACGCCCATCACCTTGCGCACGCGGGCGGAATTCGTCTGCACATTCTCGGCAATCGATTCGCTGGACGCCATCCGGTCGGGCAGGTACGCCAGATACACGAGACTATGGACGGCAATCGTGAATTCGCTGTTCAATGCACCGGCACCTCCGCCTCATACTGTAATATTATCAGTTACAGTTCGAATTGTCAACGGTCTCCCGCTCGGTGCCGGTATTTATTGTGCGCCTGAAGCAGCCGCGCCATACGTCCATTCCTGTTCCGCTGCCGCTCAAAATAGATCCAGCTGCTCAAACCGCTCCGGCTCGTCGAAGCTGCCGCGCGGCGGCGTCATGCCCAGCATGCGCATCAGGCACTTGGCGTTGTCTGCCGCGTCACCGCCGGAGTTGTTATTGAAGACGACAAGCACCGTCTCCGATAGCCTCTCCAGCCGCCACAGCCGTTCGGCCCATTCCGCGAGCTCGTCATCCGAGTAGCGATATAGATACCGTACCTCTCGCCAGTTCTGCTGCCCACCGCTGTTCCAACCCTTCACATTGCGCCCATGGAACCGTACGACGGTGAGGCTCGTGTCCGTGGCTGCCTCGACGATCGGAATCGAGCCGATTCCGGCCTGCGGCTCGTCGCAGACGCTGTGCATCCAGCCTTCCCGCTCCATGAAATCGAGCGTCCGCTCCCGCATCTCGCCCGCGAACCAGCTCTGATGGCGGAATTCCAGCACGCACGGAATGCCTTCCATTCGGGCTCTAGCCGCCCGAAGCTCCGCTACGCTCTCGCGGTTGCAGGCGAACCACGGCGGATACTGAAACAGCACCGCCGACAGCTTCCCCGCCGCGCGCATCGGCTCGATCGACGCCCGGAACCGCTCGAACATCGCGTCCGTGCTGTCGAATGGAATCGGCCCGCGCGCATGGCCGGTCATGCCTTGGTACGCCTTGACCAGGAAGCCGAACCCGTCGGGCGTATCGGCGACCCACTTGGCCACGGTCCGCTCCGGCTGCACGGCGTAGAAGGTGCTGTCCACCTCGACCGTCTCGAACCAGCCGCTATAGGTCGCCAGCTTATTCCTGGCTGTTGCCGCGTTCGGATAGAGCGAGTCATGGTCTCCCCACCCGGCTAGACCGATTGCGATCATGACGCACCGCGCCCCCTCGTCCGATGTGAGTATGCTGCTCTTATGGTAACATTTTACCGGAGGGGATGCACGTCTGTTACGATCCGAACGCCATGCAGAGGTAGCTGAGCGTGCCGAAATCATAGCTCCGATAGATCGGCTTCGCCTCCGCGGTACTGCTTGCGGCGCCGAGCGCCAGGAACAGCGGCACGAAATGCTCTTCGCGCGGCACCGCGCGGCGTGCGTGCGGCGCAAGCTCTTTGTAGCGGAACAGCGTCGCGTAATCCTTGCTCGCCATATGCTCGATCAGCCAGTCGTCGAACTCGAGCGCCCATGGCTCCGACTCTTTCTGCCCCCACTTGATCTCCCCGAAATTGTGCACCGTCACGCCGCTGCCGATCACGAGAATATCCTCCTCGCCCAGGCCGCGCAGCGATTCCCCGATCCGATACTGCTCCTCCGCCGGGAGAAAAGGATGCACCGACACCTGCACGACAGGAATGTCGGCGTCCGGGTACATGCGGCGCAGCATCGTCCACGAGCCGTGGTCCAGCCCGCGCTTCGCGTCCGTCCGCGTCTCGATTCCCTGCGCGGTGAAGCGCCGCACGACCTCGTCGGCAACCTCGATCGAGCCGCGCGCGTTGTACTTCACTTGATACAGCTCCGGCGGAAATCCGCCAAAATCATAAATCGTCTCATACACGTTATCCATGCGGGATACCGTCAGCACGGGGCTCTCCCAATGCGCGGTGAAAATCACGATCGCCCGGGGGCGCAGCTTCTTCCCAAGTTCAGCGAGAAAAGCGGTGTACGGCGTTTCTTCAATTGCCAGCATCGGCGAACCGTGCGCGAGGAATAATGAAGGCATTGTCATTGGTAGCATCTCCTTATCAAAGTAAACTTGATTACTTAATGTAAGTTAATATATAATGAATATTATAAACCGTCAAGGCGGTGGTGAAACAATGGAGCAGCATCCGTTATGTCCGCGCTTCGAGAAAGCCATGCGCATGCTCGGCAAACCGTGGACGATCCTGATCCTCGAGCGGCTCATGATCGGTCCGCGCCGATTCGGCGAGATCGAGGCCGAGCTGCCCGTGAGCGGTCGGCTGTTGTCCGAGCGGCTCAAGGAGCTGGAACGCGAAGGCTTGGTCGAGCGGACCGTGTATCCGGAGACGCCGGTTCGGATCGTCTATGCCGCGACGTCGTTAGGCGCGGCATTGGAGCCGGCACTCGCGGAGATCGGGCGGTGGGCCGAGCAGTGGGGCAGTCTTGAACAACAGCGAAAGGGTGAGGAAGATGGCGAAGAAGTTAAAGGAACCGATCACGATTGAGGTGTTCTCCGATCTAGTATGTCCCTGGTGCCGCATCGGCAAAAAACATCTCGACGACGCATTGGCAGCATGGAACGGCGGCAGTCAGGAGGATTCGTCGGGCATTCAGTTAGTGGGGAGCGGCGAGGCTTGCGGCCCCGGCGATGAAGCCTGCGGCGTGGATGGCGGGAATGGCGGCGTCGGCGTTGTAGGCAGCGCTAGCGGGGCTGATGCTGCAGCGGCTGTAGCCGGCAATGACGTACGCGTCGTGTATCGGGCATTCCAGCTCGACCCGAGCACGCCGGTCGAGGGGGCTCCGTTCCGGGAGTCGCTGGCTGCGAAGTTCGGCGGGATGACGGTAGTCGATCAGATGACCGGCCGCGTGACGGAGGCTGGCGCAGCATCCGGGATCACGTTCCGGTTCGATCGCATCGCGAAGTCGCCGAACACCATCCTCGGCCACAGATTGATCGCGCTGGCGCCGGCGGACAAGCGCGAAGCGCTCGTCGACGCCTACTTCCGCGCGCATTTCGAGGATGGCGAGGACATCGGCGAGCTGGATCGGCTGATTGAGATCGCCGAGGAAGTCGGCCTAGACGGCGCGGATCTTCGCGCGCGGCTAGCCGCAGGCGACGGTACCGCCGACGTGCAGGCCGACTTCGATCGCGCGCGCAGAATCGGCGTCACCGGCGTGCCGTTCTTCGTATTCGGCGGCAAGTACGCCGTCTCTGGCGCCTACCCGCCGGCAGAGCTCATGCGCATCCTCGACAAAGTCGCCGAGGAGCAGGGGCAGGGATAAGGATAAGGCTGACTAGGTTAGCGCTTGGGTTAAAGCTTGGAATATCGCCCGAGACGACCGCAATGCCGTATATGGACAACAACGCAAAGACGCCAGCTCGTGAACAATCGTTCGCGAGCCGGCGTCTGTTTTCTCATGTACACGCTGCATGCCCACACACCACGCCTGCCCCACTAGTCCCACTGCCGCCTGCCTTCCCGCTCCCTTCGGCCACTATCCCTTTCGATCAGGGACAGGCTGGAACGGGTGCGCTCCCGCTCCCTTTGTGCCACTATCCCTTTCGATCAGGGAAAGG
>JAEWJS010000160.1 GCA_023386495.1 Bacillota bacterium
GCCCACCACACCGCCCGCCCCGACACTCGCCCCAGCGTTCCAGCCGCTCCGCGTTCCCATCACTCCAGCCAGCCGATACGAACCTCTATCCGCGCCCATGCATACGGTAAAGAGCAAATCTTTTACAAAATAAATGTTGCACTGGGGAAACTTTATTGTATAATGAAAACAAAAAGGCGCTGGGGAAATACTTGTTCACCAGCACAAAACAATCGGGATGGTGAGGATCCATGAAAAAACCAATAAGAACCGTCAAGCGGTCGGCATTCCAGCGGTGGCTGATGACGATGCTGTTCCTCGGTGTCGCTGCTCTCGTCATAAGCGCTTGCGGTCAGGCGAGCAATGACGAGCAAGATAGCGCAGCAGCAGGCAAGCTGCAAGTAACTGCGACGACCGGCATGATCGCCGATGTCGTCCGCGAGGTCGGCGGCGAGCATGTGGACGTGACGGGATTGATGGGACCGGGAACGGATCCTCATCTCTATAAGGCTTCGCAAGGCGACATCCGCCGATTGGACGATGCGGAGATCGTCTTCTATAACGGGCTTCATCTCGAGGGGACGATGGCGGAGATGATGGAGAAGCTGTCCGATCGCAAGCCGACCGTGGCCGTCGCCGAAGCAATCCCGGAGGATCAACTCATTACGACCGACGATAAGGGCAATGCAGCGCTCGACCCGCACGTATGGTTCGACGTGGAGCACTGGATCACTGCAGCGGAAGTGGTCCGCGATACGCTGATCGAACACGATGAAGCCAACAGCGCGGATTATCAGGCACAAGCAGCAGCCTACATCAAGGAACTTGAACAACTCGACCAATACGCGACCGAGCGGATGGCGGAGATTCCGGAAGCGGGACGCGTGCTCGTGACAGCGCATGATGCCTTCGGCTACTTCGGCAAGGCATACGGCATCAAGGTTATGGGCCTTCAGGGCATCAGCACCGCGTCCGAATACGGCTCCAGGGACGTGTCCGAGCTTCGCGACTTCCTGGTCGAGAACAAGATCAAGGCCGTATTCATCGAGTCCAGCGTGCCGAAGCGTTCGATCGAAGCCGTCATCGAGGGTGCATCGAAGCTCGGACACGAGGTGACGATCGGCGGGGAGCTGTTCTCGGACGCGATGGGTGAAGAAGGGACGCCGGAAGGTACTTATATCGGCATGGTCCGGCATAATGTGGATACAATCGCGAATGCGTTGAAGTAAGAAGTAATCAGGCTGCCTAGTGCAGCTACAGAGAAGGTGAAGCTCATGGGAGATCTATCGAAGCTGCCGCTGGAAGTGACAGGGATAAGTGCCGCGTATCAGAAAAAGCCCGTGCTGCAGGATGTCTCGTTCAACGTCGGCGAAGGGCAGTTGGTCGGGATCATCGGCCCGAACGGCGCAGGCAAGTCCACCCTGATCAAGGCGATTCTCGGCTTGATCCCGCGTCTGTCCGGCGAAGTGCGCGTCTTCGGCAAGCCGTATAATGAGAACCGCAAGCTGGTCGGCTACGTGCCGCAGCGGGAGTCCGTCGACTGGGATTTTCCGACGAATGCGCTGGATGTCGTGCTCATGGGACGTTACGGCCGGCTCGGATGGTTCAGAAGACCGGGAGCCGAGGATAAGCGGATCGCGCTCGAATGCTTGGCGAAGGTCGGCATGGCGGAGTTCGCGGATCGTCAGATCAGCCAGTTGTCCGGCGGGCAGCAGCAGCGCGTCTTCCTCGCGCGGGCGCTGGCGCAGGATGCGCTGCTCTACTTCATGGATGAGCCGTTCGCAGGCGTCGATGCCGCAACGGAGAAGGCCATCGTCACGCTGCTGCAGGAATTGAAGCGACTGGGCAGAACCGTCATCGTCGTGCATCACGATCTCGCAACGGTGCGGGAATATTACGACACCGTGCTGCTGCTCAACGTGACGCTGCAAGCTTACGGCCCGACCGACACGACATTCACGCGCGAGCAGCTGCAGCGAACATACGGCGGCCGGCTCGGGTTCCTGGATCGGCTGGACAATGCCGCCGACCTAGCCGAGCATCAGCCGGCAGAGAGCAGGTGAGCGTGAGATGACAGACCTGCTATCAATCCTGCGTGACCCGAATACGCAGTGGATCCTGCTCGGCTGCATGCTGCTCGGCCTGAGCAGCGGCATCATCGGGACATTCGCCTACCTGCGCAAGCAGAGCTTAATGGGCGACACGCTGGCGCATGCAGCGCTTCCCGGCATCTGCATCGCCTTCATGCTGACGGGCACGAAGTCGATTCTCGGCTTCCTGATCGGCGCCGGCATTGCCGGCGTCGTGGCGACATTCGGCATTAGCTGGATCACGCGCCATTCGAAGCTGAAGTCGGATGCGGCCATGGGAATCGTGCTGTCCGGCTTCTTCGGCATCGGCATCGTGCTCCTGACGCAGATTCAACATAGCGGCAACGGCAATCAGAGCGGACTCGATAAATTCTTATTCGGTCAGGCAGCCTCATTGATCGGCTCGGATGTCACGACGATGCTCATCGTCTGCAGCCTGCTCATTCTCGGCTGTACCGCGCTGTTCAAGGAATTCAAGCTCGTCTCGTTCGATCCTGGCTTCGCCAAGGGGCTGGGGTATCCGATCGTGATGTTGGATCAGCTAATCATGTTCTTCATGGTCGTCTCGGTCGTGATCGGCATCCAAGCGGTCGGCGTCGTGCTCGTAGCCGCGCTGCTGATCACGCCGGCGGTGTCGGCGCGCTACTGGACGGACCGCCTCGGCTGGATGGTCGTGCTGGCAGGCGTGTTCGGCGCATTGAGCGGCGCCGTTGGCACGCTGATCAGCGCATCGGTCGACAATATGCCGACCGGTCCGCTCAGCGTGCTGTCCGCGACGCTCGTGTTCGCCTTCTCGCTCCTGTTCGGCCCGCGCAAGGGACTGCTGGCCAAGAAGCTGATCCACCGTAAGGCAAAGGCCGAGGTTAAACGCGAGATAGCGGAGCTGAGACAGCAGCAACAACAACAGCAACAGCAGAGTCATACATCGGTGAAGGAAGGTGCCACGCTATGATCGATTTCTGGATTCTGCTCACTGGTTCGCTCGTCGCAGCATGCTGCGCAGTGCTCGGCGCTTTCCTCATCCTGCGGCGCATGGCGCTCATCGGCGACGCGATCAGCCACTCGGTGCTGCCGGGCATCGTCATCGCCTTCCTCGTCAGCGGGACGCGCGATTCGCTGTTCATGCTGCTGGGCGCGTCGGTGCTCGGGCTCGTCACGGTGTTCCTGATTCAATGGTTCCACCAGAGCGGCGTGCAGTCGGACGCATCGATCGGCGTCGTGTTCACCGCGCTGTTCGCGGTCGGCGTCGTGCTCGTCAGCATGAATGCCCGTCAGGTCGATCTGGACCTGGACTGCGTGCTGTACGGCGAGATCGCCTACGTGCATTGGAACACGATCACGCTATTCGGCATCGATGCCGTTCCGAAGGCGGTGTGGCTGCTCGGCTTCACGCTGCTGATCGTCACCGCAGTTGTCTCGCTGTTCTATAAGCAGTTCAAGCTCTGCGCCTTCGATCCCGCGCTCGCGGCGGCCGTCGGCATTCCCGTCGCGCTGTTCCACTACCTGCTTATGGGCATGGTGTCGATGGCAACGGTCAGCTCCTTCGAGAGCGTCGGCGCGATCCTTGTCGTCGGCATGCTGGTCATCCCGGCATCGACGGCGTATCTGCTCACCGAGCGGCTCGGCGTCATGATCGGCCTCAGCGTGGCCGTCGGTGTCGCGAGCACGGTCATCGGCTACTACATGGCCGTCCTGCTGGACGCCTCGATCGCAGGCTCCATGGTCACCGTCGCGCTTGCGCTGTTCGTGCTGACATTCCTGCTCTCGCCTTCGCAGGGGCTGCTGCCGCGCTACATTCGCCGCCACCGCGCGGCAATCGAGCATGCGGCCGCATGAGCCGCCTCCCATACGAATCCACGAATCGAAGCCTCGCCAGGCATCCAGCCGGCGAGGCTTCTTGCTGCCCCGACGTCCGCAAGCCAACATACAGGAGGATATCGCCAATCGCTATTTTCACAACGGTGCCCAAGATATGCTAAAATGGCAATGACATCGAAAGGAGGCGTGCATGGTACATTATCGACTAATCGCCTTGGACATGGACGGAACGCTATTGAACGACAGGCAAGCGATCAGCAAGACGAACATCGAATGGATTCGCAAGGCGCAGGACGCAGGCATAACCGTAATTTTCGCTACCGGTCGAGGCTTCCAGAGCGCGCTGCCGTACGCCGAACAATTGGGACTGATGGACGTCCCGATGGTCAACGTGAACGGCAGCGAGATCTGGCACAGCCCGTACAATCTGCATAAGCGGACCTTGATGGACCCCGGCATGATCGAGCGGCTCCACAAGCTGGCGCTGGAATCGGATGTCTGGTTCTGGGCCTATGCCGTGGACGGCATCCACAATCGCGAGCGCTGGATCGGAGACGATGTCCCGTATGACGCCAAGCAATGGCTGAAATTCGGCTACTATTCCGAGAACCCGCCGCTGCTCGCCGATATTCGGCGCACGGTCGAGAGCTGGGGCATCCTGGAGATGTCGAACTCCTCGCCGGCGAACATCGAACTGAACCCGCAGGGCATCTCGAAGGCATCGGGACTCCGCGAGGTGTGCGGCCTGCTCGGCATCGATATGTCGCAGGTGGTCGCGATGGGCGACAGCTTGAACGACATGACCATGATTCGCGAGGCCGGTCTCGGCGTGGCGATGGGCAATGCGCAGGATGTCGTCAAGGCCGAGGCGGACTATGTGACCGATACGAATGAGGACCACGGCGTCGCGCGGGCGATACGCGAGATGGTTCTGAAAGGGTGACCGACTGATGCTGGAGATCATTGCGTGGATCATAATCGTCGTGCTGTTCGTGGTCGGCATGGCAGGCGCCGTATATCCGATTCTCCCCGGCGTGCTGGCGATCTACGCGGCATTCTTCGTCTATGGCTTCATGATTTCGTTCGAGCCGTTCGGATGGTTCTTCTGGACAATACAAACCTTAATACTGGCCGTGCTCATACTGGCCGACTATGCGGTGAACGCATGGGGGGTCAAACGGTACGGCGGATCGCGGGCATCCGTAGTCGGGAGCACCATCGGCATCATCGCCGGACCGTTCGTAATCCCGGCCTTCGGCCTCATCATCGGCCCGTTCGCGGGCGCGGTCATCGGCGAACTCCTGGCTGGCGCGAACGTAGAAAAGTCGCTCAAGGTCGGCTGGGGCTCGCTCATCGGCCTGTTCACCAGCGTCGTCGTCAAGGTCGTGCTGCAGGCGGCGATGATCATTCTGTTCGTGCTATGGCTTATTATCTAACTGGACATGAAGGAGAGTGCGCTGCATGGTACGCGTAACGGTATGGAATGAATATCTGCACGAGAAGGTTCACGAAGAGGTCACGAAGGTCTATCCGGACGGCATTCATCAAGCGCTCGCCAAGGGCATCGCAAGCGATGAAGTGACGGTCCGCACCGCTACGCTCGAGGAGCCGGAGCATGGCTTGACCGAGCAGGTGCTAAGCGAGACCGACGTTCTGATCTGGTGGGGACATATGGGCCACGACAAGGTCGAGGATCGGATCGTCGACCGCGTGCAGCAGCGCGTGTTGGAGGGCATGGGGCTGATCGTGCTGCATTCGGGCCATTTTTCGAAAATATTCAAGAAGCTCATGGGGACGTCGTGCGATCTGAAGTGGCGCGAGGCGAACGAGAAGGAGCGGATCTGGACCGTGAACCCGGCGCACCCGATCGCGGCCGGACTTCCGGAATACATTACGCTCGACCGTGAAGAGATGTACGGCGAGCATTTCGACATCCCGGCGCCGGACGAATTGATCTTCGTCAGCTGGTTCGAAGGCGGAGAGGTGTTCCGCAGCGGCTGCACGTTCTTCCGGGGTCAGGGCAAAATTTTCTACTTCCGGCCAGGCCACGAGACATACCCGACGTACTACAACCCGCAGGTGCTGCAGGTGATCAAGAATGGCGTTCGCTGGGCCGCTCCTACGCGGGCCGCGCAGCCGGTACGGGGCAATCACGAGCCGTTGGAGCCGATTAAAGGGTAGAGCTGGAGAGGCGGACGGACGAACAAGTGAGCTTGAAAAAGGATTCTCTCATTAAAGGCACGATCATCTTGGCGGCGGCAGCGCTGGTGGCCCGATTCCTCGGCATCTTCCAGCGCGTGCCGCTCGATTATATGCTGACGGAGGCAGGCGACGGATACTTCTCCGCCGCCAACAATATTTATCTCCTGTTGCTCGTTATCGCGACAGGCGGCTTGCCGAGCACGATCAGCAAAATGGTATCGGAACGGTATGCGCAGGGACGCATCGGCGAGGCGGAGGAGATCTATCGGGCATCGCTGTATTTCGGCGTCGTGACCGGCGTGCTGATCGCAGGGCTGCTCTACCTCTTCGCGCCGTTCATCGCGACGCATGTCAGCCACAATCCCGGCGCTGCCCAATCGATCCGAGCGGTAGCGCCGACGCTGCTGCTGTTCCCTGTCATCGCGATGATGCGCGGGTATTTTCAGGGCAGGCAATTCATGACGGCCGGCGGCGTCTCGCAGATCATCGAGCAGATTCTGCGGGTCGTTGCAGGCGTCGGCATTGCCCTCGTGCTGCTGCAGTGGGGGTATAGCGACGAATGGGTGTCCGCAGGCGCCGTGTACGGCAGCGTATTCGGCAGCATCGGGGCGTTCCTCGTCATGCTCTGGTATGCCTACAAGCTGAAGAAGGCGGATGAAGCCGGTCGTTCCCGCAGCTATTCTTACGCCGGCACCCGCTCGCCGCGGAGCCAGAAGAAGAGCAGGCTGCGCGACATTTACCGCGAGATATTCCGCATGTCGGTGCCGATCGTATTGACCGCGATGACGGTTCAATTCTTCTACACGATCGATACGAACCTGTTCTATCCGATGACGAAGGCGTTCTACAGCAGCCAAGAGGCGATCGATGCCGCTCTGTCGGCGCTTGGCATGAAGGCGCAGCCGATTGCCGGCATCCCGGTCATTCTGGCCGTAGCGCTCAGCCAATCGATCATCCCGGTCATCTCGACCGCCTATGCCAAGCGCAACATGCTGGAGGTGGAGCGGCAGATCTCGCTCGTCATGCGGATCGTCCTCTATACCGGCGTGCCGGCTGCCGTCGCGATGACGGTTGCGGCCCCTTCGATCACGAGCCTGATCTATACGCCTGGCGGGGCAGGCGTCGTGGCCGCTCTAACGGCCGGCACGATTCTGCAGATCACGATGATGACGACGAACTCGGTTCTGTTCGGCCTCGGCAAGCCGCGTCAAGCGATGTATCACACGGTGACAGGCATGATCTTAAAGTTCGCCCTCAGTTGGGCGCTTGGGCCGCTGCTCGGCGTATACGGTCTCATCATCGCTTCGACGATCAGTTACCTGTACATTACGCTGTTGAACTTCGCTTCGATCTACAAAGTAAGAAAGCTGCAAATTCTAGGCGCGAAATGGCGGCCGTACCTCATCGTGATCGCGTTGACCGCATTGGTCGGCTGGGGCGTGGACAGCGCGGGACTGCTGCTCTTGGACGGGCTCCCACTGAAGCTTGCCAGCTTCCTGACCGCGGCTGCCGCAGGAACCGCAATCGCGCTTGTATACTTGGTGCTGCTTGTGTTGCTCGGCGTCGTGACGAAGCAAGAGGTCGATTCATTCCCGGGTCCGCTCCGCAAGCTGTTCGGCCGGCTCCTGCGCCTGCAACGGCGCGCGAATTAAAGGTCCGATGGTCAGCGCGAAGCTTCTCGATTTCCTTCGCGATCACAACGGGTTAAAGAGTTCTTAAATTGTAATGGGCGTTACTGCCGCACTCCCCAAATCATGGTAAACTAGCAATAGTTATTACCATGCATGAGGGGAGTTTTGATTGTGATTCGAAGAATGGCCATGGGGAAATGGCTGGCGGTACTGCTCGCATTGACGATGGTAATCGTGGCGGGCTGTCAGGCTGTCGGCGGCATCGACTTGAACCGCGTGCTGAAAAATTCGCTGCAGGTCACGTCGATGGAAGGCAAGCAGACGTTGGAATTCGAGCTTCTGGTGAACGAGGACTTCATCGCGATGATCGCGGAAGAATCGGACGGCGGCGAGGCGGAAGCGATGCTGGAGCTGCTGTCGAAGGTAAAGCTTACGCTGGACACGATTAAAGTGAAGGATGCACAGAACGCTTCGATGGCGGGCAATCTCGCGCTGGGCGATCTGGCAATCGGCTTCGATGTGAAAATGGCAGGCGATCTGACGATCATCGAGCTGGAAGGCGCGAAGGAGCCGATCGTGCTGGAGATGACGCCGGACTTCATGAGCAGCCTGTTCCCGGAAATGGCGTACCTATCCGAAGAGATGCCGGAGTCCGCCATGGCGGACGAGAAGGTGCAAGCCGAGCTGACAGCGCTTGGCAAGGGGATCATCGAGGACGTTGGCGGCTACGTCATCGACAACCTGCCGAATCCGGAGCGAATCGGCGTCACGGCCGGCATGGAGTCTATCGGCGGACAGGATGTATTCTTATCGCATATCGCGGTGGAGATCAATGGGGAAGAGCTGTGGAAGTGGATCAGCAAGTACTTGGATGCCTTGATCGCGGATGAGCAGGGTCTGGTCGAGATGATGACGGCCGTGACGAAGCGAATCCTGGCGGAGCAAGAGCTGTTCGAGGCGATGGGGCTTCCGATTGATGAGCCGTTGGCCGAGTTCGGTGCGGATACGGAAGAAGAGCTCGCCGAAACGGCCAAGGATGCGATCGAAGCGTTGAAGGAAGCGAAGGCAGAGCTTGAGGCAGCGGAGGAAGAAGATCCCGAGACGCTGGCCATCCTGTTCAATGAAGACACTTCTCTGAAAGTAGATCTCTACGTAGACGGGAAGCTGGACGTACGCAAGTCGGCCTTCGAGCTGGTTGTGAAGCCGACGATGCCCGAACAGGCTGAGGATGGGATGACAACGGGCCTGTTCGCCGGCTTCGAGGGGATTCGGATCGCGGGGACCTCCGAGCAATGGAATGTCAACGGCGACGTCGTGCCGGATGCGCCGGTAAAGCCGGAGAACGGCTTGACGGTGGATGAGATGGACGGCATTAAGGAATATGAAATCATTCGATTATTCGATCAAGATTCCGATCTCTACGATCTGCTGACGAATAAGCTGCATCTCAACCGTCAGGAGATTACGCTGTTCACGGAGTACAGCTACAATCCGCCGATCATCACGCCAAGCGGACGTACGCTCGTTCCGCTGCGTAACGTGGCGGAGGAGCTGGGCGCGGACCTGACGTTCGACGGCAAGACGAAGACAATGAAGCTAGTCGACGGGGCGACGGGCACGACGATTGAGCTGAAGGTCGGCAGCGACCAGGTGACAATCAACGGTACCGCTGCCCAATGGTCCTTCCCGGTCACGCTGATGCAGGACGGGACGGTCTACGTACCGGCCAGGGAGCTGGTCGCGGCATTGGACGGAACGCTTCGTTGGGATACGTATTACGATGACGAGCGCATACTGGTAATCGAACGGGAAATCGAGTAAGGAGAGAGGTGTCGGCATGCGAAAACTCCAACAAGAGGCAGACTATCGCGCGGCTATCGGCAGCGAGCATGTGACCGTTGCCGTCTTCAAGACGACATGGTGCAAGGATTGCCATTACATTGAACCGTTCATGCCTGAGCTCGAGCGCGCATACGAAGGGCGTATCGCATTCGTGGAGCTGGATCGCGACGAATTTCCGGATCTCTGCTCAGAGCTGAACATCTTGGGCATTCCAAGCTTCATCGCGTTCCGCAACGGGCAAGAGCTTGTGCGGTTCGTGAGCAAGCTTCGCAAGACGCGCGAAGAGATCGAGCAGTTCCTCGACCGCGCGCTGCAGGTAGCGGATGCGCTGCCGTCGAATGGCCAGTAGATGGCCGATTTACAGCCCGAATCAGACAGAGGCGCCGCTTGCCGGCGCCTCTGTTTGCGTTATGCGGGCCTTGACTGGCCGCGGAACTTTGTGAACATTGTCACAGTTTCAACATGGATTTTGCCGATTATTATCGCTATAATGAATCTGGCTGGACGCGCTTGGCAGCTGCCTTGCCCGGATCGCCCATGTGCATCTTGGATGTACAACATGAAGAGAAAAAGTGGTGATGAATATGGTGTCTCGCCGATTTCGACAATTAGCGATCGCAACATGCATCGGCATGCTGCTCGTTCTGCTAGCCGGCGCTCTCGTTACGAATACGGGTTCCGGCGAAGGCTGCGGCACGGATTGGCCGCTGTGCAACGGCAAGTTCATTCCGGCTAAGACGCTGGAATCCGCGATCGAATATTCGCATCGGCTCGTGACGGGGATCGTCGGGCTGCTGGTGCTGTTCACGTTCATTGTGACTTACCGCAAATATTGTAATGATGCGGAACCGCTGTGGTATGCAGGCGGTACGCTGTTCTTCACGGTCGTGCAGGCGCTCATGGGCGCGGCGGCCGTTAAGTGGCCTACCTCGGAGCAAGTGATGGCACTGCATTTCGGCATCTCGCTGTTCGCTTTTGCGTGCACGCTGCTCCTGGTCGTATGGGCTTATCGCAATGCGCAGGGCGACGAGAAGCTGCGGATCACGTATACCGTTCCGCGTACGTTCTACCCGCGCATCTGGCTGACTTGGGCCTATAGCTTGATCGTGATCTATCTAGGCGCGTACATCCGCCACACGGATTCGTCCGGCGGCTGCTTGGGCTGGCCGCTCTGCAACGGCGAGCTGGTCCCTACGCTGGAAGGCGCCACCGGCATCGCATTCATCCATCGCGTCGCGGCAGCCATCCTGTTCCTTGCGATTATCGGGATGAATATCCATATTCGGAGAAGCGGCCGCACCGTTACGGGCATCGCGATGGCGGCCAAGTGGGCGCTCATCCTCACGGCGAGCCAAGTCGCGAGCGGCGCGCTGCTGATCGCGACCGTCGGCAATGAGAATCTATACATTTTCACCAGCTTGATTCATAATCTCATCATATGCGGACTGTTCGGCGTCCTGGCCGACATGTCGATTCGTTCCTGGACGCTGCGCGAGCGGAAGCAATAGAAATCCCGCGCACTTGAGGCGGACTTAAGAGGAGGCGGCGCATTGCTGCGAATGTTATTCGGCGAAGCTCCCCGCGTGGCGGAAGGCAAGCTCGCAGAAGTGTATCGAGAGCTGGGGCGATTCGTGTCGCTCATGACCGAGAAGATCTCTTCCGGCCAAGATCCGAACCATAAGCTGCGGACGTACGAGATCTGGACGTTGGGCCTGCTCGCATCGCTGGATGAGCTGGAGCAGAGCCGCTATGCGGTGCATGGCTACGCTGCGCGCATTACGAAGCGGTCGGTGGAGCTCATGACCGAAGAGGAGAAGCTCGATTATTACCGCTACGTCTATTTCGACAAGAATGCCTTCATTCGCATTTTTGCCATTCTGGATAAGCTCGGCACGTTCCTGGACGACACATTGTCGCTCGAGACGAAACGGATCAAGCCGCATTTTTCCTACTTCACCGTCTTAAGGGGGATGCGTCAGCGTCACCTGCACCCGGCCTTGTCCATGGTGCTCGGCGAGCTTAAGGACAAGCATAAGGCTACGCTCTCGAATCTGCGCAAGCGCCGCAACGTCGAGATTCATTACATGAACGTCGAGCTGATCGACGACTTGCAGCAGAGCAATGCCGCTTACGGCAAGCAGGCGCAGCTGGAGAATATCGCCGGACAGCTGGCAGATCTGGATGCCGCCTTCGAGATGGTAGCGGAATCGCTTCGCTTGGCCTTCGTGTACGTTAGGGGGAAGCTGCAGGGCAATGCATCGCTCAGGTAGCGCCCGCACCTGCCGCGATATGCTATACTCGAGATGCAGGCAATAGGAACACAACCAGCATCGATCGTGGGAGGGGAACATGGAGCTGAAGGGCAGAACGGCCTTGATCACCGGAAGCGCCAAAGGCTTAGGCAAGAGAACGGCATTGCAGCTCGCGCGCATGGGCTGCGGGATCGTCGTGAATTATGTCCATAGCGAAGCGGATGCGCTGCAGTTGAAGGATGAGATCGAAGCGCTGGGCGTGTCGGCGGCAGCCATTCAGGCGGATATCTCGATTCCGGAGCAGGTAGACCGGTTGGCTGACGAAGCGGAAGGCAAGTTCGGCGGTATCGACATCCTGATCAACAACGCCGGTCCGTTCATTCGCGAGCGCAGATTGTTCATTGACTACACGCGCGAGGAGATCATGAGCATGGTGAGCGGAAATCTGCTCGGCGTCATGCTGCTGGACCATCGCTTGCTGCCGGGGATGCGTGAGCGCCGCTGGGGACGCATTATCCACTACGGCTTCGGTCATGCCGGCGAGTCGCGCGCTTGGCCGCATCGGGCGGTCTATGCCGCCTCGAAGACGGCGCTCGTCTCGTTCACGAAGACGCTGGCCGTCGAGGAAGCCGCGCACGGCATTACGGTTAACATGATCTGTCCGGGCGATATTCGCGGCGCGAACAAGGAGAAGTCGATCGACGACGTATTGAGCGAGCTTGACGACGAGTCGCCGAGAGGAAGGCCTGGGACAGGCGAAGACGTGGCGCGCGCGATCTTGTTCCTGTGCGATCCGCGATCCGATTACATCACGGGCAATCTGCTTGACGTCACCGGCGGGTTCGACCCCATCAAGAATACGATCAGCCGTTAAGGCGATAAGAAAAAAGAGTCTCGCGGTCCGAGGCGCGTTCATCACGCACATCGGCCGCAAGACTCTTATTTCATCCATGCTGTCCACGTATTCCATCATGCATGATGCATGCGCATCAAACTTAGAATACTTGAACGACCTCTTGAACGCCTTCGACTTCCTCGAGCAGCGCGCGCTCGATACCGGCCTTCAACGTAATGGTCGAGCTCGGGCAGCTGCCGCATGCACCCACCAGGCGAAGCTTGACGATACCGTCTTCGACGTCAACCAGTTCAACGTCGCCGCCGTCGCGCTGCAGGAACGGGCGAAGCTTATCGAGAACGTCCAATACCTCATCGTACATGGCGCTTTGTGCTGTTTCGCTCATTGCCATCAGCTCCTTTCTAACTATATTATAGTACAAAGCGGGTCAAATGAAAATGGACCCCCGCAAAAGGTCAGGTGAATAAAGCATGATGAAGCCGATCGTAGAATTCTGCTGCAGCAATGCGCATCACGGAACCGAATCGCTCATGAAGAAGCTGGAGCAGAATCCGGACTATGAAGTGATCGAATACGGCTGTCTAGGCAATTGCGGCGAATGCTACCTTTTTCCGTTCGTGCTTGTGAACGGCGAGATCGTCGCGGCAGAGACGGCCGAAGCGCTGGAGGAGAAAATAACGGAAGCCGTCGACGAGCAGTCCGAGGATCGGCAGGCGCTGGACCGTCTGCTCGACGATCTGTAGAGGCCGCTTGTGAGCGCGAAGCGGGTGCTTCGAAGCGTATTCGACGTCGAATCCGCTATCCGAAATGATGTTTGGATTTCCAGAGTACGCCGGTTTTGAGCATGCGGGGCACCCAGCCGTACAGCGGGGTTCGGCCCATCACGCCGAAGCCGGCTTTTTTGCCGAGGGAGCCGAGTACGCCGCGCAGCTTGATCTTGCCGACTCTCGGGGTCTCGCCGGCCCAGATTGCTTGCATGATCGCAGCGACCTGGCTGCCCTGCGCGCCAGCTGCTTGCGCGCTGGGCGAGAACGGCAGGCTCGCACAGTCGCCTACGATGAAGACGCCGGGGTAATCCGGCAGCTGATGGTGCACATCGATGAGCAGCCGGCCGGAGCCGTCCTTGGGCAGGTCCATCCGCTGCACGAGCGGGACAGGCTGTATGCCGGCCGTCCAGATCGTCACATCGGTGGCAATGGCTTCGGAGCGGTTGTATACGGCCCCCTCCTCGAGGCGGGACACCTGGGTATCGCTCAGCATGACCACGTCATGCGCCCGAAACCAGTCGGCCACGTACCGCTGCGTACGGCCTGGGAATCCGGACAGGACGCTCGAGCCGCGATCCATGATGCGGATGTTCAGGTCCGCGCGGCTCTCGCGCAGCTCCGACGTAACCTCGACGCCGCTGAGCCCGCCGCCGACGATCGTGACTTGGCCGTACGGCTTCACGTCTCCCAGCCGCTGATAGGCCTTGCGCGCTGCCGAGAACGACTGCAGACTGGACGAGTAGATATCGGCACCGGGAATGCCATGATACTTATCCGTGCAGCCGAGGGCGATGGCCAGCCATTCATAAGCAATCGGATCCTGTCCCGCCAAATGGACGAGTTGGTCTGTCAGATCGACGTCTAGGACTTCGCCGTACGTAAGCACGAGCCGCGGATCGGACGGATAAGGGTTGCGGAGCTGAATGTCCGCTACGGTGCCGGCAGCAAGCGCATAATATTCGGTCTTGAGGCCTTGATAAGGCATTCGATCAATCAGCACGATTACGACATCGTCAGGAATCTGTCGGTCCAGAAGCTCCTGCACGATCGTAAGTCCTGCGTAACCGCCGCCCAAGATGACAAATCGTTTCATAGTCCACAACCTTATCCGTGTATTCCGAAGCAGGCGCATACGGAAACGAGTCATGCATAGGCTCCCGCTGGCCGGGACCGATTATGCATGACTCGTGCTTGATGCGCTTGCTCGCCAGGTTGACACGCGTCAAGCGTTATTCGAAGACGCGAACCTCATTATAGAACGTATCCCGCTCTACCGGCGTACGTCCCGCACCCTTGATGAGCCAGATGAGGTCCTCGCGGGTAATGCCTTCCGGCGTTAGCGCGCCGGCCGCGTGACTGATTCTCTCCTTCACGATCGTGCCGTGCACGTCGGAAGCGCCCATCGTGAGCGATACCTGCGTCAGCTGCGTGCCGATATTGATGAAATAAGCCTTGATATGCTGGAAATTATCGAGCATTAACCGGCTGATCGCGATCGTCTTCAGGTCCTCGTAGGCCGAGTTGCGGCGGCGAATGCCTGCCTTCGGGCTGATCGGCTGCATCGACAACGGAATGAATACCATGAAGCCGTTCGTCTCGTCCTGCAGCTCGCGAATCTTGACCATATGCTCGATGCGCTGCTGATGCGTCTCGATCGAGCCGTAGAGCATGGTGGTGTGCGTCTTCAGCCCGAGCTCGTGGGCCGTGCGGTGGACCGACAGGTATTGGCTGACATCGGCCTTGTCGACCTTCATCTTCTTCCGGTACTCGTCGGATAGAATCTCTGCGCCGCCGCCGGTGAGCGATCCTAAGCCGGCTGCGATCAGCTCCTGCAGCACCTCGCGGTAGGACAGTCCGCTGATACGCGAGAAGAAGTCGATCTCGGCAGCCGTATAGGCCTTCAGCGTAATGTGCGGATACTTATCGCGGAGCGCCTTCAAGGAGTCCACGTAGTATTGGAAAGGAACGTGCGTGTTATGCCCGCCTACGATATGGAACTCCCGCACGTCCGGATGGATGTGCTGCTCCACGTAGTCGATCATCTGCTGGCCTGACAGCGTATAGGATCCTTCTTCGCCCTCGTCCTTGCGGAAATTGCAGAATGCGCAATGCGCCTCGCATACGTTGGTGAAATAAAGGCTCATGTTCTCGATGAAGTAGACCTTCTTGCCGTTCTTGCGCAGGTTGGCTTCATTGGCCATCTGCCCGATCGACAGCAGGTCGTCGGATTGATATAGGAACACTCCGTCTTCAAGGGTGAGCCGCTCTCCCTGCCGTACCTTGTCTCGGATGTCTTGCATGCGCTTGTCTTCTGTCGGTATGACGATGTTCACAGCGGTAGTCCTCCTTCATCCATCCGTGCCGCTGGATAGCATGCATGGCTGGATCGTCGATAGATAATGTGAAAAAAATAACATATGTCAATGCGATAAAGAACTGTACTCATTATAAACCTCCTGATTAGAGGGGGCAACATAAACATGCGTACATGCTCGCAGCTTAGGGATGGCATCTCTTGGGCGAGCAGGCGGACAGCCGCTCTTGAGCGCTTGTCGGTTGTGGGGTATACTATAGATAAGTAAGTCATACGAATCGTGTTCGACAGGAGGGATATCCATGATTCATATCAGCGAATCGGCTGCGGAGAAGATCAAGGAGATGCTGGAACAAGAAGAGACCCCGAACTTATTCCTTCGTCTCGGCGTGAAGGAAGGCGGCTGCAGCGGCTTCTCGTACGGAATGGGCTTCGATGACGAGCAGCACGATACCGATACGACGATGCAAGTCGAAGGCCTGAAGGTCGTTGTCGATCAAGATAGCCTGCGTTACTTGAACGGCCTTGAGATCGACTTCAAGGAGGCCGGCATGGGCGGCGGCTTCACGATCAACAACCCGAACGCCAGCGCGACCTGCGGCTGCGGTTCGTCGTTCCGCACGGCGGCCGAAGCGGGCAACCCGGCTGCGGAGCCTTGTTAATTTTCATAAAAGCGTTAAGGCCGCGAGGGGGTGTCCCTCGCGGTTTTTGTTTGCCCAGAGGAGAGGGCAGACGCGCAGGCCGGGAGACGTCGTCCGTGGAAAAGGGATCGCGGATTAGGTTTGTGTGATATTTCATACAACCATTGTTGAAATCGGGTTTTTCGAGGCCGTTTGTACGAAAAAACGATCAAAATCATCAAATATTTCGTTCAATACCCATTTTTGAGTGAAAAATCGTATAAAACGGATCGTTTTGCCTTGATTGAGCAATATTTGTATGAAATATCGTATATTGATGAGTTGGCCCGGCGTGGGTAGACCTTCCTGCCCTATTTCTCGCAAGCGATGCCGTCTTTGTCGCGGTCGCCCTTCTTGTTCGCCTTGTAGCTCCGCGTGCCGAATAATGCAACGCATCGGCGCAGAATGCGTAGTACTAGTATCAACTGCTTACGGAGGGATTGCGTATGCTGGTGCTTGTCCGTGTAATAGCCGTCGCCGCTCTGATTGTTGCGGTGCTTGCGCTTATTCGCACGTTTCGCAATCGATAAGTACTATCACGTGCCCCGATAACGGGCAACGGTTCATACACGAAATGCACAAAGACCAAGGGAAGCAGCCAATCGGCTGACTCTCTTGGTCTTTGGTGCATTATGACGAGGTCGCAAGACTTCATCTGTCGTTCACCGCATAGGCCTGAATGCGCTGCACGTTCGGCTGGCCGTCCGCGCGCTTGCCTTGGAATACGACCGTCATGATCCGTTCGCTCGCGTACCCCTCACCTCCGCTTGCCTCCAGATATAGCTCGAAGCCTTGCGCGACCCGCGTCTCGCCGGATACGGTCCCGGTCGTTCGCGCAGCAATGTCATAGCCCTTCCAGACGTAGCCGCGGGCCGGTTCGGGAAGGTTCACGACATAGGCGTTGTCCGCCGTGTCCGCAATGAATTCCAGCTTCGCCAGCATGTAAGCCGCGTCATTGGATTCCTTCGTCATGCGCTCCATCTGCTCTTTCGCTAACGAGTCGGATGCGATGTGCAAGAGCGGGATGTTCGCGAGCTTGTACACGCCGTCCGGACGCTGCGTTAAGAAGCCTTCCGGCTCCGGCTGGAGCACCTCATGGATCCGAACGGTCATCGCGGGTTCCGTGCTGCCGGCATACCGCTCGATCACGATGCCTTGCAGCGGCAGCTTCGGTTCCTCGCGCGATCCCCAATAGCCCTTCACGACCTTCGACTCGCCGCCAGCCGCATCGTCCTGCGACGCCTTCAGCTTGGTCATCGCCAAGAACAGCAGCGCGGCCATCTCCTTGCGCAGCATATCGTCCTTGGAGCGGTACTTCGCGCCCTCGGGATAATACTTCACCTCGCCGCCCGGTCCGTGAAGCTCATAGGCTGTCATGTTCTTGACGGCTTCTACGGCCCATTCATCGGGCAGGTCGTCGGGATGAAGCACCTGATAGTGGTCGCGAAGCTCGAAGCCTTGCGACTTCAGGTAACGCCAGATTACCGTTGCGGCTTCTTGCCGCTTGACCGGGCGATTAGGCGCGAAGACGGTCTCCGACATCCCCTTAACAAGACCGGCTTGATAGGCTGCCTGAATCGATTGTGCGGCCCAATGCTGTCGAACATCCTTGAACGGTGCGGGAGTGTCGTCAGTCTTAAGGTGAAAAGCCTTCACCAAAAACGATGCGAATTCGGCACGCGTCAAGGTCGAATCGGGGCCGAAGGTGCCGTCTCCCATGCCGGAGGCAATGCCGTCGGAAGCCAGCGTATGGATGTAGGCAGCGTAAGGGTCGTCTGAGGCCACGTCGGTGAAGGTGGCGGCTTGAACGGGCAGGGCTAGCGTGCAAGCCAGCAGCGCAGCTATGCCTCCTTGCGTGATTCTATGAATCCAATGGTTGTTCTTCATGGCAGCGTCTCCTTCGTTGGAGTAGGTGATCGAAATTCGCTTCTATACCTATACATTTTCGACAGATCTCGTAATAGTCCTCTGTCATGCGGCAGAAGGAAGCGTCTACTTGAAGTATTGCCATTATGAGCCGGGGTATGCAGAAAGGGCGGACAGCCATGGCGATTCATCCAAGAGACAGCTGTCTCCCAGACATATACATAGAATAGGAAACGTCAGGAAAGGAGTGCGATTGTATGGAAGGACCAGAAGCCGCTGCCGGCAGACAGCTCGCAAGCAAATGGGCGAAGACTGCGGCGTTGCTGAAGCATCCCCGCATCGCGCCTCATATACCGGCAACGCGTCTCTATTCGAAAAACAACCTCCGCAGCATGCTGAACGCATACCGCATGGTGGTCGTGAAGCCCGTGAGGGGAGCAGGCGGCCGCGGCGTCATGAAGGTGAGCCGTATTGCCGGTGGCTATAGCTATACGTATTACTCCGACATCAGACGCTTCGCGTCATTCGAGCGGTTAGCGCATTCATTGGCACGCATGCAGAAGGGGCGCCCTTACTTGATTCAGCGGGGGATCGACCTGGCCCGGATCAGCGGGAGGCCGATCGACTATCGCGTCAAGTTCGTGAAGCAAGGAGGCGGATGGGTCATTCGAGCGATGGTGGGCCGCTTGGCCCGGCATGGGCTGTTCGTGACGAACCTATGCCGAGGCGGCTCCATGATGACGGCTGCGCAAGGGATCTCACGGTCTCTATCGCCGGCGCTCGTGCCGCGCAAGAAGCGGGAGATGAGGCAGTTGACCCGCATCGCGACAAGCGTACTGGAGAGCCATTATCCGG
This sequence comes from Bacillota bacterium, assembly GCA_023386495.1. Taxonomy (GTDB): domain Bacteria; phylum Bacillota; class Bacilli; order Paenibacillales; family Paenibacillaceae; genus Paenibacillus_I. The sequence continues at coordinate 19,153 of JAEWJS010000160.1, forward strand.
GGATCGGGCAGTTAGGCTACGATTACGGGCTGGATCGGCGGGGGAAAATTTGGATCTTCGAAGTCAACACCCGCCCCCAGTAGGTCCGGTTGCGATTACGATGCAACGCTTCGGAGCGTACTCGACGTCGAATCTTGAACGCTAGCGAAACTTCCGGTGCTCACGTAGGTCTGCCTACGCTCCGCTCCTCATTTTCTACTATCGTCCAACCTTCTCGGTACTCACAACCGAACTTTTGGAATTAAGCTGACAACGAACTTTTGGAATAAAGCTGACAACCCCTTAACGACGTTAAAATATTCTATTGATGGCGGGCGGTGTATGCATCAAAGTTATCTATGACCGACGGTTGTGAAAAACCTGTGCATAACTCTATCCCCATCATCCCCACAGCAAAACCGCGCAATTCGACGATTACCCACATCTTGTGCACAGTATATCCACAGTTAGGTGTGGATAAGAGAACGCTTGTTCCACTAATTCGGACATGCTAAGATGAGGGCGAATCTTAAGGAAGGGGTGGTCGTCCAATGAATAATTTGCCGGACGATTTGCTGCTGGAGTCGTACTTTGCGGCTATGAAGTTACGATTAGACCCTGATTTCATCCGCATGCTGGCACTCGAGATGATGCGCCGCAACATGAAGCCTGCCGCACTTCGAATCGGGGCATAACCCCCAACCCATAACCCATCGTCCTTATAGTAGAAGATTGATCCGGTTCTCATGCCAGCTGCCGCAGGACGGACAGGACGCGATATGTGAGCAAGCCTCATGCAATGCGTCATTGCGGGACGATAACGGCATTTCCATCGGATCATGCGGCACATACGGTGCGTAAGGGCCGAACCGATCGGTCAGCTTGCCGCCGTCTTCCATATGACTTCCGCATGATGGACATACGAGTTGTATCGGCTCCATGCCGTTGCATACCGGACATAACATGACAAGGGTATCCTCCTCTGGCATTTTGGACGACGAATGATGTCGCCGAAGGTTGCGCCAGAGAATAGGATACCCTTGTGATTACATTTTCATATTACTGCTGTGACCCGGAGACAGCTTCGCCTCGGGATCGATGTACACCTTCGCATTGTTGATGGCCGTAGGCGCTTCGCCGAATCCGACGGCAATCAGCTTCAGCTTGCCTGGATAGGTCGTGATGTCGCCTGCAGCGAAAATCCCGGGGACACTCGTCTCCATGCGGGAATCTACGACGATCGATCCGCCGTCGATCTCGAAGCCCCATTCGGCTATCGGCCCAATCGAGGAGACGAAGCCGAAGTTCACGATAACGGCATCGACGTCCAACACGGACTCTTGCTTGGTCTTCACGTCCTGCAGGGTGACTTGCTCGATCCGTCCATCACCGGACAGCTTGACGATTTCCGTCGGCGTCACGACGTTGACCTTCGACTTCATTAGATTCTCTACGCTGTGTTCATGCGCCCTGAATTTATCCCGCCGATGGATCAGCGTAACGCTCTCCGCGATCGGCTCAAGCATCAGCGCCCAGTCGACGGCCGAATCGCCGCCGCCGCTAATCAGTACCTTCTGCCCTCGGAACCGCTGCAGATCGCTAACGAAATAATGAAGGTTCGTCTTCTCGTAAGCAGCGGCTTCCGGAAGCTCCAGCTTGCGAGGCTCGAATGCGCCGACGCCTGCCGTAATAATAACCGCCTTGGCCTTGTGCACGCCTCGGTCGGTCACGATTTCGAACAGCCTTTCATCTTTCTTAACGACCTGGAGCACTTTCTCCTCCAGGCATACCTGAGGGTTAAAATGGTCCATCTGCTGCTTCAAAGAGTCGATCAGCTCTTGCGCAGTCACTTTAGGAAAACCCGCGACATCATAAATATACTTTTCCGGGTACAATGCCGATAACTGGCCGCCAAGCTGCGGCATGCTCTCGATAATGGTCACCGAAGCCTGTCTCATGCCCCCGTAGAACGCGGCGAACATCCCGGCAGGCCCTCCTCCGATAATGACGATATCCGTAATCGTCTCTTGCCCTGTATTGCCCATTGCTTTCGACACCTCCTGCGATCATTCGCCACTCCCTGTATCATTATACCCATATGCTGCCAAGCTGGTAACCTTTTTTGTAGGCTTATCTAAAGATTTTCATATAAATTCGTAGAAAATGCACTTGAACTTTTTATGAAAACTCGATATCATTTTCATTGTATGTTGTCGGCGGATTGTCCTGTCCCCTTACTTACCATTCATAATGGAGCAATTGGAAGTGCAATCTATAAGAAATACTTACGCTTAGACTAGATTGTGTAATTTTTCACAACTACCACTCAGACGGGAAATGGAAGGGATCAAAAACATGAGCAACATTCCTAAGATCGTGATTCTGGGCGCAGGCTATGGCGGCATCCTGACCGCGCTGCGCTTGCAAAAACAGCTGAACTATAACGAAGCGGACGTAACGCTAGTGAACAAGCATGACTACCACTACATTACAACGCATTTGCATATGCCGGCTGCCGGAACGGACAATCCGGAGAATGCCCGCGTTAGTATCTCCAAGCTAATCGATGAATTCAAGATCGACTTCGTCAAATCGACGGTCGTGCAGATCCGCCCGCAAGACAAGAAGGTTATTCTCGAGGACGGCACGCTGTCTTATGATTACCTGGTCATCGGCGTAGGCGGCGAGCCTGAAACGTTCGGCATCCCAGGTCTCGGCGAGCATGCGATGAACATTCGCAGCATCAACTCGGTACGCTTGATACGCGAGCATATCAGCTACCAGTTCGCGAAGTTCAAGCGCGAGCCGCATCGCACGGATTACCTGACGTTCGTCATCGGCGGCGCAGGCTTCACGGGCATCGAATTCATCGGCGAGCTGGCTGACCGCATTCCGCAGCTGTGCCGCGAGTACGACGTTGACCCGCAGCTGGTGAAGATCTACAACATCGAAGCCGCTCCGACGGCGCTTCCAGGCTTCGATCCGGAGCTGGTGGAATACGCGATGGACGTGCTGAAGAAGAAGGGCGTTACGTTCAAGATCGGCACGGCGATCAAGGAATGCACGCCGGACGGCGTCATCGTCGGAGAAGGCGAAGAGATCAAGTCGAAGACGGTGATCTGGACCGGCGGCATCCGCGGCAACCGCTTGATCGAGGAAGCGGGCTTCGAGACGATGCGCGGACGCGTCAAGGTCGACGAGTTCCTGCGTGCGCCAGGCCACGAGAACATCTATATCGTCGGCGACAACTCGCTGATGTTCAATCCGGAAGGCCGCCCGTACCCGCCGACTGCACAGATCGCGATGCAGCAAGGCGTTACTTGTGCGCATAACCTGGTGGCTTCGATTCGCAACCAACCGCCGAAGGCGTTCGAATTCAAGAACAAAGGCGTCGTCGCATCGCTCGGCAAGGGCGAAGCGGTCGGCATCGCGTTCGGCAAGAAGTACAAAGGCGCGGTTGCGGCTTGGCTGAAGAAGCTGGTCGACATTCGCTACCTGTTCATCATCGGCGGCATTCCGCTGGTGCTGCGCAAAGGGAAATTCTTCTAATGCGCCATTGCAGCGTACAAGTTCGCGGGCTGTTGACCCGGGAAGAGCTCGACCGCTATAACGCGTTAATGGAGGTCGGCTCGTTCCTCGAATCGCATAGCCGTTACGATCTTGCTTATACGGTGCAGAAGGAAGTCGATATTCTGATCCAGCCGGCGATCGAGCGGCTCAAGGATAAGGGCCGCGCGCGTGACCGCGCGACGCAGGAGTACCTGGCGTCGAAGCACGCGGCGGACGACGAGGATCAGGACGAAGACGAATAGATCGGATAGCACAAGCAAAGGGCTTCCCTACGGTCACGTTGACCTGAAGGAAGCCCTTGTTCGTCTAGTCGTAGTCTTATACGCGCAGCATATCCAACGCTTGCTCGCTTGTCAGCAGGTTGCCGACATAGAAGTCGCCGAAGTCGCCGAAGCGTGCGCTCACTTCATCGAAGCGCATCTCGTACACGAGCTTCTTGAACTGCAGCGCATCGTCCGCGAACAGCGTCACGCCCCATTCCCAATTGTCGAAGCCGACGGAACCGGTAATGATCTGCTTGACCTTGCCTGCATACTGCCGGCCGATCATGCCGTGGCTGCGCATCATCGCGCGGCGTTCGTCCATGCTGAGCATGTACCAGTTATCATTGCCGGAGCGGCGCTTGTTCATCGGGTAGAAGCAGATATGCTTCGCCTTCGGCAGCGAAGGCTTCAGCCGCGCCACGATCTCGGGGTTCTCCATCGGGTCGCCGCCGGCTTGCGCCATGTAGTTGCTGAGCTCAACGATGCTGACGTACGAGTATGCCGGGATCGTATACTGCGCGAAGGCCGTCTTATTGAAGGCCGTCTCGATGGCGTTCAGTTGTTCCAGCGTCTCGCGCAGGTGCATGAACACGAGGTCCGCTTTCTGTCCTACGATGCTGTATACGGCCGTACTGCCGCTGCGGGCGGCATCGATGCCGGCCCATTCATTCAGGAATGCCTGTAGTTCGTCTTGCGCCTGAGCGCGTTCGGATTCGGAGGCTTGCCGCCATGCTGACCAATCGATCTTGCGAAAATCATGCAGCGCATACCAGCCTTCGAGCGTCTGTGCAGCTTCACTCATCTTGATTCTCTCCTTCTCGCGGAACGTTTGTCCATTGTCGCTCTATTCATTGTAACGTATCGCGCGCAAGCCGAGCAAATGGCGGAGTCGTGACAATCGCCGCACGCAAATTGACTTCGGCTCGGCCTTCTACTAAACTACATAAAGCGAAAGTATGATTGGGGGAAGCAAGCAATGCTGCAAATCGTGGTGGCGATGCTGCTGTTTTTTGTCATGATGTTCGGCATCGGATTCATCTTGAATATGTTAATGAAGACAACGTGGTTTCCGATCTATCTGTTCATCATCGTCATTCTGCCGTTAGGCGTGTACTTCACGCTGGACCGTTCGCTGCCGCTAGGGGAGAACTTGGCGAACTATACGTTCGTCGACGCGCTGCCGGCATTCGCGGCGCTCGTCGGGGCATACGTGAGCGGCTGGGCGATTCGCGCGCTGCGGCGCGGCGGTTACAAAATGTTCTAATGATGCAAAAGGTGCGGCATAGCCATACTAAGGCGGGTAATGAATTTGACTGCCGAGGTGTTGAGCGATGCCGCATTTGCATGTTAACGGAACCGACATTCACTATCACACGCAAGGGCAGGGGCCCGCGATCGTCATGATCCACCCGCCGTTCTTAGGAAGCCGGATCTTCAACTATCTGCGCACCGATCTATCCATGGACCACCAAGTCGTCACGATCGACGTGAGAGGACACGGACACAGCGAGACAGGCACTGCCGCGCTGACGATTCCGCTGATCACCGAGGATGTTAAGCAGGTCATGGACAAGCTGGACATCGAGCAGGCTTACGTCTGCGGCTATTCGGTCGGCTGCATGCCTGCATTCGAAGCGATGCTGACGCATCCCGAGCGGTTCAAGGGCGGCATTATGCTGTCCGGGACAAGCGAGCTGGCCGACAAAAAATCGCGTTCGGCGATGCGCGCGGCCTCGATCACGAACCGGATCCGCGCGAAGGAAGCGGTCGTCGTGCCGTTCGCGCTGAACAATGCCGACAGCCGGACAACGTTTCATGTGCTGCATAAGGAAGGCATGGCGGGCATGTCGAAAAGTTTTCGCGAATATTCGAACGCTTGTCTCAGCTATTCCTGTACGGACAGGCTGCGGCGCGTCGCTTCGCCGGTGCTGCTGGTGTGCGGCGAGAAGGACCCGACGTACATCGATTACGGCCGCATGCTCCATGACCGTCTAGCCGTAAGCGACTTGTACATCATCAAGGACTGCACGCACCACATCCCGACGAAGGCGCCTGACAAGTGCGCGTCGACGATTCGGACTTGGATCGCCAAGCATGAGGGACGCGAAGCGGCAGATACATTCTTCGACAGGCAAGGGCTTGACCGCGACTTGCTTGAGCAGGGCGTGCTCACCGAGCGGCAGGCCGATTTCGGCAATCCGCAGGGCTTGTAAGATCCCCTGGGACATCCCATCAAGACGACCGTTCCGCATGCGGGTTCGCATGGAGCGTGTCGT
>JAEWJS010000059.1 GCA_023386495.1 Bacillota bacterium
AACGGGGGTTAACCGTCCTGACGTACCGCACGCGGCCGTACGCGCCGCATGCATCCGCCAGTCCGCTCCCAGGCGAGTTCGGTTCCCCTTCGGCTGTGTCGCACCCTCCCACAGCTCTCTGCCGATCGAGGAAGCCGCATCCTTGCGTGCTTCGCCGATCTTGTCCCGGGTTCATCCTACTGCTCCTGTTCATCGCGTTCTATCGCTATTCTTCGCCTCAACCTCGTCCCTCGCGGACCTCGCCAGCCTCGCAGAACAATAAAAACCTGACATCTCTTGATTGAATCAAGAGACGTCAGGCTTATGAAGTCCTGCGCGGTACCACCCTTGTTGATGCATCGCTCTCGCGGCGCATCCACTTAGCGCGTTCGGCCGGTTCGGTCGGAACCAACCTTCGCACCCGATCACGGGGGTTAGCCGTAACGGCTTACGGATCGAATACCACGTTCGATCTGTCGGCCATTCCGCTCCCAGGCGAGCTTCAAGCTTCCTTCGACTGCGTTGCACCATCCCGCAGCTCTCTGACCGTTCGTGCGGTTACTGTCCGCCCGGCCGGCATCCCGGTTCGCTCTACTGATCCTGTTCTTCGCGTTTGACGAGGTATGCGTTGTGTTGAATTGTCATTCATTATATTCCCCAACGAATAATCTGTCAATTCAGCAAAATGAAAAAGATGATTTACCAGCATTAGAAATCGCCCGCTTCTATGACTCTACCAAGCCCCTTGTGCTAGAATAGACGATACAACTTGTCATGAATATGAGGTGATCACGATGCAGCCCGACATCCAGACCAGCATGCACGCCGCCCCGTCCGGCACGACGGAACGCCCTTCCCGGCGAGCTGCCAAGCGCAGCGCCGTGCCGTATATCCTGCTCCTGTGGGCGATTCTGATCGGCGGAGGCATCTACGGCTCCGTCTGGTATACGAACACGCTGAAGGAACAGATGACTGCGGATATCGAGCGGCAGACGGCTATCAAGATTACGGCCATGAAGGCCGATTACGACGCAAGGATCGAAGCGCTTGAGCTCGAGATGCTTGCCGAAATCGACGGCGTAGCCGTCAAAGTGGACGCGCTCAACGAGCTGCTGACGTTCACGAAGGACAACGCGAATTCGAAAACCGACAACAGCAACCAGCTCTATACGCAGATTAACGAAGTCAAGAAGAAGCTGAACGAGCTGCAGAAGAGCTTGGATGTGCTGAAGTGATGAACCTACGCGTAAAAGATGTGAACAGGCTGTTCCTGCTTGCGACAGCGCCATTCCTGGGACTCGGAATCTGGCTGTTCCTCGCAGGGGACGACATGTCCGTCACGTTATCCGCCGATGCATTCCCGCAGCACGCGCAAGGGCCTGCGAACAACGCGATTGAGCCCGGTTACCGCACGGCCGCTGTCGCCCAGGACCTCGATCTTGCGTACGAGCTCGCGGAAGATACCGCAGCGTCCATCAAGCGTTCCGCGGAGCTCTACAATCAGACGACGGCCGACGTGAACGCCATCGTGAAGACGGCTGCCGCACAGTCCGGCCGGCCGCTGATCATCTACGACAGACGCATTACGCGCAAGCTCGGCTCCGCATCCGAGAAGGTGCAGTCGGACAAGCTCTCTGCGCAGCTGTATTTCGTCAAGGCTCAGAATTTTATCGGGTACGCCATGAAGGTGAAGCTCAAGTCCGGCGACGCGATGCAGATGGTGCTCGGCGACGACGAGGTCGGCGGCTCCGAGACGACGCTATCCGCGGTCAAGCGGTACAAGGCGGTCGCCGGCGTGAACGCAGGCGGGTTCGCCGACAGCAGAGGCAAGCGCTACCCGCTCAGCACGACCGTCTTGGGCAGCCGATACGTGAACGGCTTCGAGCCCAGCTTCAAGGACCTGTTCTTCGTCGGGCTAAGCGAAGACCTTAAGCTGATCGGCGGCAAGTTCAAGTCCAAGGAAGAGCTCGACAAGCAGAAGCCGAAGTTCGGCGCATCGTTCGTCCCTGTCCTGCTCAAGAACGGGCAGCCTCAGCCGATCCCGGCCAAATGGAAGGTCAACCCGCATCGCGCGCCGCGTACCGTGATCGGCAACTACAAGGATGATCAGCTGCTCATCCTTGTCACTGACGGCTATGACGAACGCGGCGGCTCGGGCGCGACGCTGGAAGAGCTTCAGATTCTTCTGCAGCGGTTCGGCGTGAAGGATGCCTATAACCTGGACGGCGGCGGCTCATCCTCGCTCATTTTCAACGGGCGCGTCGTGAACAATCCGTCAGACGGCGAGCTTCGCAGCCTAGCGACTCATTTCTTGTTCTTCAAGTAACCAGCGCGATCGGCAGACCGGCTCGGCGGCTCGAGTGCGATTACCAAGGAAGCTCCTCCGCTAAGTGGAAGAAGCCTCCGCTCGGCCCGTCGTCCGGCAAGGTCGCCAAGCGGACCGCGGTTGCCGCGCCGTCCTCGATTGCCATCGGGGCGGTTGCTCCGCCCATGTCCGTCTTCACCCAGCCCGGGTGACAAGCATTCACCTTGACGTTCGTCCCGCGCAGCGCGATCGACAGCTGGGCGGTCCATGCATTAAGCGCGGCCTTGGAGGCCGTATAGCCCGGCGCGGAGGCCTGGCCGTACATCTCGTCCGTGAGGATCGTGCCCAATGAACCCAGGATGCTGGATTGATTCACGATCCGTCCGCGCGGACTGAGCTTGAGGAGCGGCAGTACCGCGTGCGTCAACGCGAACGGGCCGATGCAGTTCACCTCGAGGCTCTGCCGCAGCATATCGGCATTGCTCCCCAGATGGTCGTAGAAGGCGCCGGCGTTATTGACGAGAATGTCCAGCCGGCCGTACTTCTCCTCGATTACACGAGCGACGCGCGCAATATGCTCGGTCTGCGTAATATCCAACTCCACCGCTTCGACCTCGATCCCTTCCTCCCGCAGTTGCCGAGCAGCTGCCTCACCGCGGTCCAGATCCCTTGCCCCCAATAGAATCGTGATGCCTTGTCGTCCCAGCTGCCGCGCGATCTCCAGCCCGATTCCTTTGTTGCCACCCGTTACTAGCGCAATCGTATGTGTCATCTACAATATTCCTCCTCTTTGTGTACCGTTCAGTACATAATGTGTGAAAAAAGTGCCGCTGACACAACCTTCATTTCAGCAGCCTAACGATTTGTTCTGCGGCCTGCTCCATCTTGCTGCGGCTCGGCTTGCTCTTGAGCGCGACATTCATTCCAACTGCGGCGATGAGCAAAGTATGCGAGAGCGCTTCTGCGTCGATCGCGGAGGAGAGTTCTCCGCTGTCTATGCCTTGCTCAATCTTCTGCCTGAACAGCTCTGCCAGACGCCGCTGATAAGCTTCGGTGTAGGCGGCCAACTGGTCATCATGCGGTGCCAGCTCCACCATCGTATTCACGCATAAGCAGCCCAGATACGGTCCGTCTGCATAGGCGGAATCCATCATCCACGCGAAGTAGCCTTGCACGGCTTCCCTCGCGCCTGCAGCCCGCTCGAACATGCCCGCAAGGAATGCATAGCTCATTTCCGTATACCGTTTCAACGCCGCATCGAACAAGGTCCGCTTGTCGCCGAAGGCTGCATACAGGCTTGGCCTCTGAATGCCCATGCGCGAAGTCAGGTCGGATAGCGAAGTCGCTTCATAGCCCTTCTCCCAGAATACCTCCATTGCCGCCGTTAAGGCGCGCGCTTCATCGAACTCCCGCGGTCGAGCCATCGTACGATTACATCCTTCCCAATTCCATACTGATCAGTATATAATGATAATAACGACGCTGGGTCATATTGTCAATAAGCAAAAAAGCCCCTCGCGTACACAACCATGCCGCATCATAGCGCCACGTTGTGTACGTAAGAGATTTTTCGCGAATGCGTACGTATGGGTGTAACTCACAACCTATCATCTTACCGGGTCCCCTTGCACCGACCACTCTTCGAGCGATAACTGCGGGTCAGCCTTCATCTCGAGCGGCGTCCATTCGCCTCTGGCCCACTTCAGGTGGGCGGCAGCGCCGATCATGGCCGCATTATCGGTGCACAGCTCCAGCGGCGGAATGAGCAGCGGCAAGCCTGCTGCCTCGCAGCGCTCGGTCAGCGTCCGGCGCAAGCCACGGTTCGCCGCAACGCCGCCGCACAGCAGCAACTGCTTCGCGCCGAATTCCGCCGCCGCGCGGAGCGCCTTCGTCACGAGGACGTCGATGACGGATTCTTGGAAGCCTCGCGCCACTGCCGGACGGACCGGCGGCTCGCCCTTCATGCGCGCTTGGTTAATCGTGGCCAGCACGGCAGACTTCAAGCCGCTGAAGCTAAAATCGTACGACTCCGGCTCCAGCCATGCGCGCGGCAGCTCGCTCACTTCGTCCGCCTCCAGCGCGAGCCGATCGATATGCGGGCCGCCGGGGTAAGGAAACTGCAGCGCGCGCGCCACCTTGTCGTACGCTTCGCCGACCGCATCATCTCGCGTTCGGCCGACGATGCGGAACGAACCTTCCCGCTCCATGACGACCAGCTCCGTATGTCCGCCCGACACGACCAACGCTACGCAAGGATACGCAATTTCGCCGATCAATCGGTTCGCGTAGATATGGCCGGCGATATGATGCGTCCCGATGAGCGGCACATCGAGCGCCATCGCGAGACTTTTCGCCGCCACGATGCCGACCAAGAGCGCGCCGACTAGTCCTGGCCCCTGCGTGACGGCGATCGCCGAGATGTCGCGCAGCGACTTGCCCGACTCCTGGATCGCCGCCTCGATCAACAGCGTGATCGACTCGACATGCTTGCGCGACGCGATCTCCGGCACGACTCCGCCGAATCGGCGGTGCGTCTCCACCTGGCTCGAGACGAGATTGCTCAGAATGCGCTTGCCGCCCTCGACGACGGCAACCGACGTCTCGTCGCAGCTCGTCTCGATCGCGAGTATGAGGCTATCGTTCATTCTGTCGTCATTCCCCGCCATCCCTGCCGCCTTCCTCGGTCAAGTCCGCCCACATGATTAACGCGTCCTCTTGATTATCCGTATAATATTTAGGCCGCAGCCCGCTCGCCTTGAAGCCGAGCTTGCGGTACAGATTCTGCGCGGTCTCGTTGCTGACCCGCACCTCGAGCGTCATCGCGACCGCCCCATATGCCACCGCCTTCTCCTGCAGCACCCGCATCAGCCGCTCGCCGTAGCCGCGTCCCCGGTAGATCGAGCGCACCGCGACGTTCGTGACATGCGCTTCGTCGACGATCGTCCACATGCCGCCGTAGCCGATAATCTCGCCCTCTAGCTCCATGACCGTATAGCGGGCAAAGTGATTATGGGTCAGCTCGTTCACGAACGCTTCGGGCGACCACGGGGCCGTGAACGCTTCCCGCTCGATGCCTACGACAGCCGGGATATCCGCAACCGTCATCTGACGGAACGTCACATCCGGAACAGCCCGCCATTCCGGCATTCCGTATGCCTGATCGATCATCCGTTGCCCTCCTTGCGCTCAGCCTGCAGCAGCTTCGCTTCCGCTTCCGTCAGCTGCGTATAGTTCGGAATGAGCGTATGGGCATCGTCCGTCTCGCCGCGCTCCAAGCGCGTTTCGCCCAGCGCCGCGACCCATAGGCCTTCGATCTCCCCGGGCGTCCGCTCTACCGCTATGCCGATTGGTTCCAGCATTGCCGCCAATCGCTCGCATTCGGCTTCATGCATCGCATAATCGCCTGTCAGCCGTAGGCGTACCGGGCGGTCCTCTGCCGACGCCGCCAGCGCAGCGAGTTCTTCTACCCATACATTCATGAGCCGGATGCCGTCATCCGCGAGACGCGTCCAACTATGCGGCCTACCGACGCCGCATAGCAGGGCCGTATACACTTGTCCGCGGCGCGCATCCATGAGCGGCACGACCCACTCGCGTAAGAAGCGCTGGTCCATGATGGCATGAACCTCGCTGTAACTTGCTATTTCGCCCAAGGTCGCTATAACCTGGCCAATATGAGCCCCCAGCGCAAGCGCCTCCAGACTCGATACGCCGACAATAGGAACTCCCCATACCCAGGACAACGTCTTCGCGATCGTCACGCCGATCCGCATCCCGGTGTAAGAGCCCGGCCCGCGTCCGACCGCGATTCCATCCAACTGCTCAGTGGACACCCCTGCCGTCGCGAGTACATCCCGCAGCTTCGAGACGCTCAGCAGCGAGTGGTTGCGCTCTGCCATGGATTGCTCGGCTGCCAGCACCTTGCCCCCCTGCACGACGGCAATCGCCAGCGCGGCGGTCGACGTGTCGATCGCAAGAATCGTCCGCACCGGCACTTCCGTTTCATTGCCTTTGCCTCTGCCAGATCGACTCCCTTTCGTCACGCTATTCGCCATTCCGCTTCGCCTCCATCGTCTGCAGTTGTTCGCACCAGGCTGCATAAGGCTCGCCGATTCCGGTGACGCGAATGACGCGAGCATCGCCATCGTCCGCGTGCTCGATCATGAGCTCCAGACGCTCGGCGGGCAGCAATTCGCCGATGAGGCTTGCCCACTCCACGATCGTCGTGCCCGCACCATAGAAGTAATCGTCTAGCCCCAGCTCGTCCGCCTCCGCCAGCGAGAGCCGATACACGTCCATATGATAGAAAGGCATGCTGCTGCCTTCGTATTCCTTAATAATCGTGAAGGTCGGGCTGTTCACGATGCCCTGCACCCCGATCGCCTTCGCGAACGCCTGCGAGAAGGTCGTCTTGCCCGCGCCGAGCTCCCCGTCAAGCGCAATGACGGTGCCGGGCGCCGCCCAGCCCGCGATGCGCGCGGCAAGCCGCGCCGTATCGGCCGCATCCTTCGCGTGCCATGTCAGTTGTCCCGTACCTCTTGCCTGCACGATTCGTTCACCCATTCTTGATCCCGACCTCAGGTCGAAAATGATTATAGCCCCGCTTCTCAAGCGCCATTCGCCCGTTACCGTCCGCTTTCTCCAGCCACACGCCCGGTTCGCCGTCCTCTACTTGTCCGATGATATAGAGCGGAATGCCCGCTTCTCGGAATGCCGTGCGAAGCGGCTCCACGGCGCTGCCGGCCACTGTGCCGAGCAGCACGTAATCCTCGCCGCCATACAGCATCCAGTCAAGCGCCAATCGCCGCGCTGCGTCCCCGCCGGCCGATGCCCCCAGCCTGCCGGCATAGGCCGCCAAGCTGCCGCTCCGCGGCAGCCACTGCTCGCGCAGCACGATCGACCGCCTCGAAGCCTCGGCGATCTCCCAAGCCTCGCTCGCGGCGCCGTCGCTGACATCGTTCAGCGACGTGCAAGCGCCGCAGCCGGCCAATAGCCGGCCGGCCTGCACGGACGGCTCGGGCCGCCTGTGCGCGCGCACGAGCGCAGCCGTGCCCTCCGCTTCCGCAAGGGCCTCCGGCACCGGCCCGTCCACGGCAGCGGCTGCGGCGGTCAGCCACTGCAGCCCTGCGGCCGACATGCCCGTCGGCCCCGTGACGAACACCGCGTCCCCGGGCATGGCACCGGACCGCGTTAGCGCCTTGCCGGCTTCGATCGTGCCGGTCAGCGTGACCGACACGACAAGTTGCGCCGGCGCTGACGTCGTATCGCCGCCGATGACCGCGATCCGGTGCCTGTCCGCGCATGCGTACAAGCCGTCATACAGCCCGCGCATTCGGTCAGGTCCATAGGACGGCGGCACGCTGACCGAGACGAGCGCATGCGCCGGAACTGCTCCCATCGCGGCGATATCGCTGACGTTCGCCGCCAGCGCCTTATAACCGACATCGTAATCGCGCATCGTCGCGCCGTTGAAGTGGACGGTCTCGACCATCGTATCGACCGTGAACACCCAGTGCAGTCCCGAGTCGGCTACAGGGGGCAGCGCGCCCTTGTCCACGACTGCCGCATCGTCGCCGATGCCGACGACCACGCCCCGCTCCCGCTGCCATTCCGCCTGCTGCCGGCTCGCCGTCCAATGGCGAATCCGTTCAAATTCGTCCAGCTCGGCCGCCTCCCGTACCCGGTTTGTTGTGCCCTTAATTATATCGGTCCTCCCTTGGTCAAGCAACCGGCACAGCAGCCATAACAGCGCTAGGCTAACCAATCGCGATGGTATACACTGGTAATCAATGATACGCATGGCAAGGAGGACACGTTATGCCTTGGAATCGACGCTCGACCTTCCTGCTCCTTGCAGCTGCCGTTCTGTTCCTCGGTCTCTGGAAGAGCGGCTATATGGACGACTGGCAGCACGGCATCGCCGATATCGCCAACGATACGGCGTCGTTCACCGATGAAGGCGGGCATGTGCTGGAAGATGCCTACTCGATCACGATAGATCTGTCGAACCTCGACAGCAATCTAGGCGCAGAGCTGTATAACGACGGAACGCATCGGATCTATCTCTCATGGCTGCGCGCTTCCGATCATTTTCCAGGCTATGAGGTCGGCTTCCGATCCAGCGGGCACTATACACGCAGCGGCGCTTCCTTAGTTTCCGGCATTCGACATGCTACCGTTGACGACGGACGCTCGTTCACAATGAACATGTCCGCTGCAATGACCGTCGACCACCCCTCGTATATCGCCTCCCCTACCGGGCTAAGCGGCTTGAACTACAAGGATGGAGACGATTTTCTATACAGCGTTACCTTAACAGAAGTTGCCGCTGCTCGCGGCGAAGCGCCGGAGCAATTCGGCACGATGACGCTCACCGTGACCGACCTCTACATGAACCTCTGGCGCAAGAAATAAGCCGACCCTCAGGGTCGGCTCTTCGCGATTAGTGAATGTCCTTCTTCTTGAATCGACCGCCGCGCACGTCGTGGATGTTGCCGACGGCCATGAACGCTGCCGGATCGATCTCCTGCACGATCGACTTCAGCTTCGCTTCCTCCAGACGGGTAATAACGCAGAATATGACGCGCTTGCTGTCGCCCGTGAAGGCACCTTCCCCGTTCAGATACGTGACGCCGCGGCCGAGCCGGTTCATGATGGCGGCGCCGATCTCCTTATAATCCTCGCTGATGATCCAGATCGACTTCGATTCGTCCAAGCCTTCGATCGTGATATCGATCGCCTTATAGGCAATGAAATACGCAATAAGCGAGTACATCGCGCTGTCCCACTCGAACACGAAGCCGGACGCGAGCAGAATGAAGAAGTTGAAGAACATGACGATCTCGCCGACGGAGAATGGCGTCTTCTTGTTGATCAGAATCGCGACGATCTCGGTGCCGTCCAGCGATCCGCCGAATCGAATGACGAGCCCTACGCCTAACCCAAGTATGACCCCGCCGAAGATGGCGGCCAATACCTTCGTGATCGTAAGCGGCGGAACCGAATGCAGCAGGAACGTGCCGATCGACATGACGGCTACGCCGTACAGCGTCGACATCGCGAACGTCTTGCCGATCTGCTTATAGCCGATGAACAGGAATGGCAGGTTGATCAAGAAGAGGAAGAGTCCGAGCGGAAGATCCGTCATTTCGTGGAGCATGATGGAGATGCCTGCGATGCCGCCGTCGATAATATCGTTCGGTACGAGGAAAATCTCGAGGCCGACAGCCATCAGCGAGGCGCCGATCGTAATGAATAAAATGCGTTGAGCAAGTTCTATAGGTTTCAGTCCAACGTGCTGCTGAGCCATTCGTACCGCCCTTCCTATCTCCCGTCTACTAACCCTATAATTATATCATAAGTTATTCTTATTTTACTTGAGATTCGACCAAAAAAGTCAAAAGAGTTCGGATTTGCCTACTTACAGGGGACACCAATGCATGAGTAGTGCTGCAAGTCGGAAATGCCGAACTATTAAACGGTTATTGGCCGTTGCAGGTGAAGAAGCCCGGATGAATCGGCAGTCCGGCTTGGTCGTGCATCGAAATGGCATCCATAAGAAAAAGCCGAACGCTGGTTAGGCGTCTCGGCTTCTTCTGCTATTCTATGACCCTAGTCTTGACCGACTATCGACTATCTTATGCCTTCATCATGTCATGGTCGACATACCGTTCGCCGTTCAGTTCGCTGATAATATTGATCGCCTTGGCAGCGCCGTCGCCGGCCGTAATGATCGTATGCATCGACACGCCTGCGCACGTACCTGCAGCCCATACGCCCGCCATGCTCGTGCGCCCGGATGCATCCGCGTCCACGATTGTCTTGATGCGCGGCTCCGTGCCCGGCTTCACCTGGATGCCGCTCGCTTCTGCCAGATCGGTGAACATGCCGGTTGCCAGAATGACATGCTTGCCCTCGAGCGCTGTACCGTCCTCTAACTCTACGCGCACGCCGTCGCCCGAAGCAGCCAGCTTCACGGCTTTGCCGACGCGAAGCTCTGCCCCGAAGCCGGTCGCTTGCTTCTTGCCGACCTCTACGAGGTCCGGACCCGAGATGCTCGGCGCGCCGTAATGATTGTCGAGCCAGGCCCGCTTCGTGACGCTCTGCTCGCTGTCCAGCATTACGGTTGACTTGCCTGCCTTAGCTGTGAATAGGGCTGCGCTTGCGCCGGCCGGTCCTGCTCCGATTACGATAACATCGTACATCAAGATCACTCCTTCAGTGAAATATTAGACGATCATGGTCGCTTCAATTCTATCATATCCGCCTGCCTCTTACAAAAAGTTAGCGGACCCCCGCAAGCTCCAGCGCATGCATAGGGTCCGCACGATGCGTTAGTATTGCGTGAAGTTCGTATCCAGCTTCCCTTGCAGCGCTACGAGCCGCATGAGCACAGCCGCTGCCTCCGCTCGCGTGACAATCGCATCCGGATTGAACTTTCCTTGATGGATGCCGAGCAGGCCAAGCTTATAGGCAATGGCTGCCGATCCGGCATCCGCGATCGCGGCATAGTCCCGCGCATTGCGGATATCCGGATCGGCTTTCATGATGGACGCCAGCTTGTCGTACTGAACCATCTGCGTCAGATAGACGGCCAGTTGCTCTCGCGACAGCTCGGTATCGAGCCCGAGCTCCTTATTCGGATCCTGCTCGAGCCATCTGCGGTCCACGAAGTAACCGATCGTTGCGGCTTGCTCGCTTCCTGCAGGAACGTCCGCGAACAGCGGCTTCTCCTCCATGCCATAGCTGCCGCCGTAATACTCGCTGCCGCCCGTGAACGCGCGGAACACCATATCGAACCATTCGCCAGCCGTCAGCTTCTTGTTCGGATAGAGCTTCGCGTTCTCATCCGGCTTCAGCACGCCGTATTCGACCATGGTCGCCAGCGCTTCGGAAGCCCAGTGACCCTCGATATCGGACACGTCTAGCGCAGAACCGGTCCCGTCGACAGGCATCGGAGAATCGTAGGCGGCTACCTCGCCTGTACTCGCATCGATCCAGCCTCCGATACGCTTGCCATCCAGTTCCGGCACATAGAGGGCCGCGATTGCCTCCTCTTCATAGTAGCCGTCTACAAAGTATCCGCCTGTGCGCTGGTAAGTGAGCACCGCTTGCAGCGCAGCCTTGAATGCAGCTTCTGCAGCATCCTTCGTCACTTGCGGCGCAGCAGCCGCGGCAGCTAACGACTCCGCCACGCGATCTGCCGACACCCCCGCATCATAGCTGGACAAGCCCCCTTCGCCATCCAGCGTTAGGTTAACCGAATGGTTGTGCACGCGATATTCGCCATGCCACAGGTGGAACTGGTATCGATACTTGCCATCCTTGCCAGCCTCGATACCATCCGCGTAAGCAGCCAGCCTTAACGTATCGGAAGCATCCGGATACAGACGTTTGATCGCTTCGAGCGCCTTATTCTTCGCCTGGACGGCGTCGATCGTCGGCTTAACCTGCTCCTGCGCTTGTTCGCCGATCGGAGGTCCGTACAGATCCTGTCGATATTCCAGCAACTGCCCTGTCGCGGCATCGACGGAAGCGCTCACCTGCTTCATGTAGCCGTTGAACGGCATTTCCCCTTCTCGCCAATAGAGGCGCCATGCCTTCCGCTGGGGATCGCGCCAGTCTTGTTCCAGCGAAGAATTGGACTCCACATAGCCTTCCGGTATCGTCACATGCTCCAATGCGATTGCCCTGGCCTCTTCACCGGTTAACGGCTCCTCGCTCTTCCGCGCGACGAACGATGTCCCTCCCGACGCAATTTTCTCGTAGGTTACCTCGCCGCCGTTCGTTACGCCTGTATGGGATTGATAGGCTTCGCCAGTCTTGGCGTCCAGCGGCAAGAATGTACCGGGCTTCGGCACATAAGCAAGCGCCCATGTCTCCTTCTCCAAGGACGGCGGATACCTGTAACCGTCCGTCTGGATATAAGCCGGCTCCAGCTCGACGCGTTCTTGCATCTTCGCAAGCGCCTCGGATTCGCCGATGATGCCTTCAAGAGACGGATATTCGCCCTGATAACGCTGGTAGTGGTACTGGGTTATCCCCCCGTTCCCGTCCACTGCCACGGCAGCCGACTCCAAGCCGGCCTTCAATCCATTCACGGGAATCTCATATTGAAAATAATGATTAACGGGTCCGAACAGCGCCTGCGGTACATGTAATTGCTGCTCGTCCACCGGCTTAATCGAATCGATCGGAATCGATGGCGCAGCTTCCTTCAGGAAGGCCAAGGCGATCGCCTGCGCCTGCTCACGATTGATTTTCGGCGGATAATAGGTCGTATTCTCTTCCTGCAATACGCTCGGCAGGTACACATTCAACAGGTCTCCCGTCATCGCATCCACTTGCGTGCTGAAGCCATAGGAAGAATTGCCGATCGTATAAGACCAATTCATATCCCACAATGCCATCGTCGACGGCGGATACTGGTTCTGGCTGCCGAAGCTAATCTGCCGCAGCTCCGCTTTGTTCAGTACGGGGAACAGCTTGCGGACTAACGCTTCCGCCTCCGTCTTCGTTACCTTGGCTTCGCTCTCCTTGGGGGCTTGGCCCGGCGTGCCTGTCCCCGCGTTCCGCACAATCGTGACTTGGCCGGACGTGACTGCCGTATCGGCGAACGCCGTCCCGCCATTCCACAGCGAGACGGGGAGCAGGGACATGCACAATACTCCTGCAGCCGCTTTCTTAGCCAGCCTGCTCCCTTGGTTTGTTACCCTTGTCAAGACGATCATCCTCTCTCCCGTTAATTGCACACCCTAGTACTAACGGTTCGGGAGAGGAAACGTTTCACCTATTTTGGATAGATTTACCTCCATCTTATTGCTCTGCCACGCAGCCTGACGTACAATAAGATCAACCCGATATGGAGGAGTGAACGACCCATGCGCAAGCGCACAAAAAAACCAAGCAAGCCCCAAGCGATCCCGCAGCACCGCCTGGACGCAACCAGACAGCAATGGACACGCAAGCCGCAGACCCAAGTGGTCATCAATAAGAAAGCCGAACAGCGCCGAACGATGTGCCGCAACAAAGGCATACCGGACGGCGCTATTTATTTGCACTCTTTCAAATTCCACAAGACCGGTTATCAGCACCGAGAAGGTTGGTTTCCCTCCCTTAAGGGATGCCGATCATGCCGGGGACGGTGACAAACTTAACCTTATCCTTCTTCAGCTTCCCGATGATCTCCGGCAGCGCTTCGACCGTGCCGTCCAGGTTACCACCCGCTCCGATCCCCGAATGCTGCAGGATGATCGCATTGGGCTTGATGTTCGACAGGACGTTCACCGCCACTTGATCACGCGTGAGCCCTTTCCAGTCCAGCGAGTCGATGTTCCAATTGACGACCTTGCGATGCTGGCTTGCCAGCCATTTGATCTGCTCCTCCGAAATATTGCCATACGGCGGTCGGACGAAGCTCGGCGCATAACCGGCATACTTCATGATCAGCTGATCCGTCTTGCGAATCTCCTCGCGGAACTTCGCGTCAGACAGCTTCGGCAGATTCGGGTGGCTGTACGTATGATTGCCCAGCACATGCCCCTCCGCTACCATTCGCCGCACAACGTCGGGATGCGCTTCGATCCGGTTGCCGACGCAGAAGAACGTCGCCTTGACGCCTTCTTTCTTCAGCACATCCAGCACGCGCGGCGTATAGACATTGTCGGGCGCATCATCGAACGTGAGCGCGACCTGACGCTTGTCCCCGACGCCACTCATGATTAACGTGCTCGGATACTTTCGTTTGAGATCCGTCAGTGTCAGCGGATGCGGCTCCCGATAGACATCCTCATAGCCGTCCAGCAGGCTCGGCGTAACATGCGTGCCTCCGCCGGTCATGGACCGTGCTTGCAGCTTCGTACGATTCTCCTTGTCCGAGTCTGCGGCCTGTTTGTCGTCCTTCTTTTTCTTCTCGTTCTTGGCCTCGACCTTGGTTCCTTCCTTCTGTTCACCCTTGCCCTTATCCTTCTCATCGTCCCCGCCGCATGCCGCCATCGTCATGACCATCGCCATAACAAGCAGCGTCGCCGAGATTCTGCTCCAATGTCCGTTCATGCTGTCGCCTCCCGCGCTTACGTGCCTTGGACGAGATCTTCCTCGCCGCCATTGCCCATCGTATCGGTCGTCGTGTCGTCTACGAGACCGTTGTTATGCGTGACTTGGCCGCCGCCGAGCCCTTCGTTAACCATGCGGTCGATATCCATCTCATAATCATCTCTGCCCTCGTGCCGATTGTCTCCGCTGCCCGCTTGGGAGACTGGTGAATTGCCCGCTTCCGACATGCTGCTTAGCGCCTCCTTTTGCGAATGCACAGCTCCAATGCCGCGCTCGAAGAAAATATGCCCCCAGCGACTGATTTTCATGCATTCCGGGCAAGCTATTAGTAGCCAATTGTAATCGCGAAGCATCTCAGAGTAGCCTCGGCTTTTTAGGATTATTTATAACGGGAGGTATCGGATTCATGCATACTGTGTGGAAGGGCGCAATCAGCTTCGGGCTGGTCCATGTGCCGGTCAAAATGTTCTCCGCCACGGAGGACAAGGATATCTCGATGCGGCTTATTCACAAAGCGTGCGGCGGCCCGATCGCTTACGTGCGCATGTGCCGCGCATGCGAGACGGAGGTCGCATTCGAGGACATCGCGAAGGGCTACGAGTACGACAAGGGGCGGTTCGTCCTGTTCGAGAAGGAGGAGCTTGAGTCGCTATCGACGGAGGCAACCAAGACGATCCAGATTCTCGACTTCGTCGACTTGAACGAGATCGATCCGATCTACTTCCAGAAGACGTATTACCTCGCGCCGGATCAAGCGGGCGCCAATGCGTACAATCTGCTGCTCGAGGCGATGCGAAGCTCGGGCAGGATCGGCATCGCCAACATCTCGATTCGCTCCAAGGGCTCGCTCGCCGCGATCCGCGTCGTCGACAATTGCTTGGCGATGGAGACGATCTTTTACCCGGATGAGATCCGTCCCGTCGGGCAGGTGCCGGGCTTGCCCGAAGCGCGTCAAGTGAACGACAAGGAGCTCACAATGGCGACGATGCTCATTGAGCAGCTGACGACCCCGTTCGAGCCGGGCAAGTATACCGATGAGTATCGCGGCAGACTGATGGACGCCATCCAGGCGAAAATCGCGGGCGAGGACATCCACGTGGCGCCGGAGCAGCAGCGTACGAACGTGGTCGATCTGATGGCTGCCTTGCAGGCAAGCCTCGAAGCGGTCAACATGCCTGCGGCCGATCCCAAGCGAGCCGCCGCGCCGGGGCAGCCCGCAGGCGCTGCAGAGGAGAAGCCGAAGAAGCGCAAGGCTGCGGCGAAGAAAGTGAAAGAGACCGTGTCCTGAATAGTCCCAGAAGTTCGAGCACCACTCGCTCAGTTCATGACGCGAGTGGTGTTCTTTTGCATGCAAACTCAAACCTCTAGTCCGACGATTCTAGCGATCGGCATATTTCGTGGTATACTCATGCTGACCTATGTTTCCACATGACCGTAGCTTGAGGTGACGTCGAGATGTTCAATCAACAAGCAGCACCTAGCATGCGTCTGAAGCGTTCGGGGGCCGTACTCGCGGGCGTCTTGCTCGTCTCGATCGGCCTTGAGATGTTCTTGATGCCGCATCGGATCCTTCCCGGCGGCATTAAGGGCGTCGCGATTATACTTGCGCATCTGACCGAGATGAAGATGGGACTCTATCTGCTCTTCATGAACCTGCCCTTCGTCCTCCTGCGCAAGGGCACGCCGATGCAGACCGTTACCGCAATCGCGACGCTGCTTATCATCTCCTTCTTGGCGATGTACTTGCACCCGTTCCCGCCGCTCTTCGAGGATCCGCTCCTATGCTCGCTGTTCGGCGGCGCGTCGTTCGGGGTCGGCATCGGATTGATCGTCCGCTACGGATGGTACTCGGATGCCGTCAATGCCGTGGCCTTCTTCCTGAAGAAGCGCGTGCTTAAGCTCTCGATCGCCGAGATCGTCATGCTGCTCAATATCGCGATCCTCGCCGTTGGCGGCTTCTTCTTCGGCTGGGACCAGGCCATGTATTCGATCATTGCCTATTTCGTCGCGTACAAGTCCATCCAAGTCACGCTCGATTATCGGAGCGACAAGCTGATCTGGATCCGTTCGGCGAAGCCTCGGGAGCTGACGGAGCGGCTGAGCCGGGAGTTCGATACCCGCATTCGATTCATGGAGCGCAAGACGAGCTATATCTACGGCGGTCCGGACATCTTCTGCGTCCTGTCCTGGAGGGACGTCCCTCGATTCAAGGAGATCGTGCAGGATATGGATCCCGCAGCCGATATCGTGGTGTCCTATGCCGCCACGACGCAATCCGAACCCTACTATCGTCTATAAGAGGTTGTTCAAAAAGTCCGTTTGTGATCGCGTAGTGACTCAAGAAGTGTATTCGACGTCGAATCTTGAACGCTGGCGAAACTTCCGGTACTCACGTAGGTATTGCCTACGCTCCGTTCCTCATTTTCTACCATCGTCCAACCTTCTCGGCGCTGACAACCGGCCTTTTTGAACCTGCACTATAAAAGCGAACAGCCCCGCCGGCGGAATCATCCGCTGACGGGGCTGTCTTTCTTCTGTTGCCTATCCGTGCATCAGCAGCTCCTTGAGCTGCTTGATCTGCTTGCGCTCGCCGGCAATGACGAGCGTCGTATCCGCGAGTACGCGGTCGTCGGGGCCTGGATTGATCTTCTGCCCTTGCTTCCCGACAATCGCAAGCACCGTCGCGCCTGTCCGAGCGCGAACTTGCAGCTCGGCGATCGTCTTATTCACGCTCGGATAGCTCGGCTCCACCTTGCACCATTCGATGACCAGTTCATCCAGCGTGACCTCGATCGTCTCGAGCGCTTTCGGCTTGTAGGTCATGCCGCCGATGATGGCGGCCACTTGCCTTGCTTCTTCGTCTTCTAACGAGACCATCGAGATGCTCTCGTCCGGGTCATTATCCTCGTAATGATAAATTTCCCTTCTTCCGTCATCATGGATGACGATGACCATCTTGTCGCCGGATTCGGCTTCCAATTGGAACTTCCTCCCGATCCCGGGGAGATCCGTTTCCTTAAATACACCCATTGTATATTAGTCCTCCGTTTCCTTGAGCTTCTGTGTTTCGGTTACCTCCGGCGGTTGCTTCTTCTCTTTGCCCTTCACCGGCGCTGTCCATCTAAACACGCGATTGAGACCATTATAGACATGCTTCGATTCTTTTGCCATCAATGGACCCAGAATAGCCAAAATTAATACATACAGAGCAGAGAACGGCTTCAGAATCGGCAGCAACGAGGCCGCGATCCCGAGATTCGCGACGATGATCGTGAACTCGCCGCGCGCCATAATGGTAAGCCCTATATTAAGCGAAGCCTTATGGGGCAAGCCTGCTTTACGGCCTGCCATCATGCCCGCTACCACATTCGCGAACATGGTCAGTACGACGGCGCCAACGGCCATCCACGCCGCATCCCCCAACGACAGCGGGTCAATGCTGAGGCCGAAGCTGAAGAAGAAGATTGCGCCGAAGAAGTCCCGGAACGGTACCACGAGATGCTCGATTCTTTTGCTGTGGTCGGTCTCGGACAGCGCGAGTCCGAAGAGCAGCGCGCCGATCGCTTCCGCGACATGCAGCTTCTCCGAGAAGCCGGCAATGAAGAACAAGAGCGCGAATACGACAATGATGAAGATCTCGTTCGACGTGATCTTAAGCAGCTTGTTCAGCAGCGGCGTTCCCTTGCGCGCGATGACGAAGAAGAGGAGCATGTAGCCCATCGAGATTCCCACCGATATCAAGATACCGCCGATCGACGTTGCTCCGCCGAGGAGCAGGCCGGACATGATCGACAAGAAGACCGCCAGGAACAAGTCGTCGAACAGGATCATGCCGAGAATGAGCTCGGTCTCCGAATTACCCGTCCGCCGCAGATCGACGACGACCTTCGCGACGATGGCCGTCGACGATACGGACAGCATGCCCGCGATAATCAACGTCTCATAGATCGGCATGCCGACCAAGAATCCGTAGCCGAGTCCGATACCGAAGTTCAGAACAACATAGATGCTGCCGCCGTAGACGATATTTTTCCCGGAGCGGATCAGCTTTGAGACGGAGAACTCCAGTCCCAGGTAGAACAGCAGGAACAATACGCCTATGCGTCCGAGGAAAGCGATGATTTCCTCGCTGTGTATGAAGGTAAGATCGATCATGCCAATTTTCGGCGCATGCGGGCCGACCAGCATGCCCAGCACGATCAGGAACGGAATAATGGAATACTTCAGCTTCCCTGCTATGAGAGAAGCAATGGCCACGAGCAGAAGCGCGGTGCCTACCTCAAAGATCATGTGATCCATACAATGCCTATCCCTCCTTAGATGTGTGCGTTACGTCAAGAATACAGGAGGACTCACATAACTGGAACTGAATTTGAGAGGAAGAAGCAGCAGCTTACGGCGAAGCAGCACGATAACGGAGTGAAGTCTGATCCACATTCGGATTGTCCCATCCGTCATTCCGAACGAGACGATCATGAAGAGCAGATAGAGCGCCACCAGCGGCAGCAAGCGATGCTGCGAGACGATCTTCTTGATCCCCATCGCCGAATGGACGGCCGGCGCGTACTCCACGGCCGTCTCGCCCGGCACGAGATGCAGATGGACTTCCTCTGCCATCAAGGGAGCGAGGGACGCGCTGGCGACCAGCACGAGGATAAGCATCATCTGTCCGCACCATAGCAGTCTACTTGCAGTCGATCTCATCGCGTCCCCCCTTCCACTTCCGATTCCAACTCTAAGTGATGCTTATATAGATAATTGTACCACAGACAAGGGGGACGATGTCAGACAATCCGATTCACGCTTGATTGAAGCGGCATGCCGCATCGTCAGCTTCCACGAACGCCTGAATGCTGGGCTGCCTGAGCGTTCGATGGACCGTCCACTCCAGGTAATTCACCTTCACCTTGAGCAAGGGCTGTACCCATGCGGCGCCTTTGCTGCGCTCCGGCACGTTCTTGAACGGCTTGTGCGGGATGCGAATCGATGCTGCCGCTGCGGTGACGGCCTTCCAATCCTGCACGGATAGTCGGCCCGTACCCGCATGTCCGATATAGATGAGATCGCCTGCTTCATCCAGCAAGCCGAGCATCAACGCATTGACCGTGCCGTCGCGATAGGTGACGCCGCCGACGATCGCGATCAAGTCCCTTATAAATTTTCGCTTCTGCCACCGGGCATCCTTGCCGCTGACGGCATACGTGCTCGTCAAGTCCTTCGCTATGATCCCTTCCATGCCATGCTGCTTCATGACGTCGAACAGCTGCTCGCCGCTGTCGTAATTATCGACCGTTCGCAGCTGATCCGTCGGCTCGATCGCAGCATCGAGCAGCTGCTGCCGTTCCTCCAGCGAACGATCGGTTACCCACTGCCCATCGAGATAGAGAATGTCGAACAGCATGTACACGACCGGCACCTGCGTTGCCATCCGGCTGACATGCTGCTCCTTGCGTATGCTGTCCCTGCGCATGATCTCATGGAAGGAAGGCCGGCTATTGTCGAAGGCGATAATCTCGCCGTCGAGAATGCAGGATCGGCCACGGCAGGCTTGCTTGATGATCGCCAATTCCGGGTACTGCATCGTACGGTCGTTCAAGCTCCGGTTCACGAGCCGCAGGTCATTCCCGTCCCAATAGGCAAGCATGCGAACGCCATCCCACTTGATCTGGCTCACCCACTGGGGACCTGCTGGAATAAGATCGGTCGAGACCGGTTCGAACGGGATAACAGGTTTCATCACGGGGGCCTCCGAATCGTACTTGCGCGTTCCGCTATCTCCAATTTGCCCAACACGCCGGAGATTATAACCGATTTGCGCCACCCTGCTGCTCCCGCGGCATATTTTCGATTCGGCTGAGCCATAATGGGTACTATTATCCAACGAGGCGAGCGAGGCGATACCATGGCGGTGAAGACCAAGGGAACGATCACGATTGGCGGGGCGGAGCTTACGATCTCGAATCCGGAGAAGCTGCTCTGGCCGGAGGCCGGCATCACGAAGCTGATGTATCTGGAGCGTCTGGCAGAGCTCGCCCCGTATCTGATCAAGCACTGCACAGGGCGATACCTGACGGTCATCCGTTATCCGAACGGCATTCACGGCAAGTCCTTCTATCAGAAAAACTGCCCCGAGCCCGTTCCCGATTACGTAACAACTGCCATGCAGGGCGGTATCCGTTACGTCGTGCTCGACAGTCTGCCGACCCTCATGTGGCTCGGCAATTTGGCATGTCTGGAATTCCACGCCTCCTTCGACCGCATCGCCGAACCGGAGCGGCCTACGGAATGGATTATCGACCTTGACCCTACGCTCGAAGAGGAGCCGCGCATCATGGAAGCCGCTTGGCACACCGGCGAGCTTCTGCGGTCGCTCGGCATGCAATCCGTTCCGAAGACCTCCGGCGCGACAGGCGTTCAGATCGTCGTACCCTTGCGCCAGGAGCTCACCTTCGACGAGATACGCGCGATCGGGCTCTTCGTCGGCGAATACCTGACGCGGGCGCACCCGAAGCTGTTCACGATCGAGCGTCTTAAGAAAAATCGCGGCGACCTCATCTACTTCGACTATCTCCAGCATTACCAGGGCAAGACCATCTCCGCTCCCTACACGCCGCGCGCACGCGTGGCTGCATCCGTCTCCACCCCGCTCCGCTGGGACGAGGTGCGCGCCAACGCGAACCCGGCCGACTACAATTTGAATACCATCGGCCCTCGGCTGCGGTCCATCGGCGACCTGCTCGAGCATGCGCCGCAGCAAGACCTCCGCCCCATCCATTCTTTTATTAGGGGCCGCTTGTGATCGCGATGCCTATGCTGACGAAGCTTATTCGGCGGCGAATCTTGAACGCTGGCGAACTTTCCGGTACTCACGTAGGTCTGCCTACGCTCCGTTCCTCAATTTCTACCAACGTCCAACCTTCTTGGCGCTGACTAGCGACCTTTTTAACTACTTCTGCGACTACAGTAGGGGAGAGAGCATTCGCGCTATGGCTTGTCCGATTTTTTTGCGGCGAGGCCTGTTTTGGAGCTCTTCTAGCTTGAGCTCTCGCGAATGTGAGAAGTCATTCTCGAAGTCTCGCTCCAGGCGCGCAATCGGCCGTTCGTCAAAGAGCAGCGCGTTCAGCTCGAAGTTGCTATAGAAGCTGCGCAGGTCCATGTTCGCTGTCCCTACCGAAGCGACGAGCCGATCGACGAGTACGACCTTCGCATGGATGAAGCCCTTCATGTAGCGATACACGCGCACGCCATTGGGCAGCAGCTCCGCCGCATACGACAGCGAGGCGGCCAGCACCAAGCGTGAATCCGCGACTTCCGGCAATATGATGCGCACGTCGACGCCGCTCAGCGCGGCCGTCCGAAGCGCCATCAGCAGGCTGCCGTCGGGGATAAAGTACGGCGTCGCAATGTAGATCCGCTCCTTCGCCACCGCGATCGCCGAGAAGATGCACTCCAGGATCTCCTCTGCGCCGCTGTCCGGCCCGCTCGATACGATCTGAACCTGCTCGTCGCCGTTGCAGGGATGCTTCGGCAGGTAAGCCGGATTCGTCAACCGCTCCTTGGCGGTGAATTCCCAGTCCTGCATGAAGACGCTCTGCAGGAAATAGACGCTGTCGCCCTCCACCTTCAGATGCGTATCGCGCCAGAAGCCGAGCCGCTTGTTACGGCCCAAGTATTCGTCCCCGATATTGATGCCGCCCACATAGCCGACGGTCCCGTCCACGACGACGATTTTCCGGTGATTCCGGTAGTTGACGCGCTTGTCGAAGAAGGCGATCCGCGGCGGTAGGAAACACTTTACGTGCACCCCCGCCTCTTCCAACTCCCTGACATAATCCTGATGCAGCTTATAGCTGCCGACGCCGTCGTATACGAGCCGCACCTCGACGCCTTCATGCGCCTTCTGGACGAGCGCGCGCTTGAATTTCTGCCCGATCTCGTCATGGCGAAGCGTGTAGTATTCCATGTGGATATGATGCTTCGCCTCGCCGATTGCGGCTAAGATCGACTTGAACGTCGCCTCGCCGTCCGTCAGAATCTCGGTGCGGTTGCAGCCGGTCACCGGCGAGCCGCTCATCTGCTGCAGCAGCCGGAACAGCCGCTCCTGCTCGGCGAATCCGGGAGCTTGCATATCCGAAGCGCTATGTACCAGCCGGCAGCGACGAATCGCCGCCAGCTGCGTCTCGTCCGGCGCGATGCCGCTTTTCCTGAGCTTCTTCCTGTTGCTGTACTCCTTCGCCAGGAAGTAATACATGACGAAGCCGATTACCGGAAGCACGTACAGGATCAGCAGCCATGCTACCATATTCGCCGGCCGGCGGAATTCCAATATGAGTATCGTCGCGATCTGCAGGATGAAGACGGCAAGCGCGATCGTCAGCCACAGCATGTAACTCCTCCTTAACCAGCTTAACCATGGAATGCTTAGTGTTTCACCTGGCCGCAGCGAATAAACATGGCGGCATGCGCCGATTCGTGTCCGCGGATGTTGGCATGTTATCGCAGGATAACGAATAAATAGGTAGAGGACGTCCTATTCTGCTGGCAAGGCATGCGCTGGTGCATCCTTATCGGCTCAGAAAGGAGAGGTCAGTTGGCTAAGAGCCCGCGCACGCTTTGGTCGCTGATGGTCATCCGCGGCGCTGACAAGCATGTCATGCATTTCCGGGTCTCCAAGCGCGGCCTTATTGCCGTGCCGGCGCTGCTGCTGCTTGCCGTCATCGGCTGTTTCGTCATGCTCCAGCTCCGTTCAAGCCTCATCATCGGTGAGCTGGCTCACCGGATCGAGCGCCAGTCTCGCGAGCATGCAGCCGCCATCGATCGTAAGGAAGGCCACATCCGCCAATTGGAACAATCCGTCGGCATTCTATCCAGCAACAGCACGGCCATGAAGGCTCAGCTTCGGGAATTGTTCGTGCTCGAGTCGAAGCTGAAGCATTTTATCGATACGTACGGATTAGAGGAACCTTCGGTTGACGGCAACAGCGTGACGGACAGCTCAAGCTTGAGCTCGGCACGCGACACGCCTCATGCTCTCCTACCCCCATCCGTCCCCGCTGAACCTACGCTTGCCGCGCTGGACGGAGAAGCCCCGAGTTATGAGCAGTTGTCAGGCATGATCGATGCGATGACCCGGCAGATGGAGCGCTCGCTTGAAGAGGCGAAGCGGCACAAGGCAGCGGCTGACGCGATCCCGTCCGGCTGGCCGGCAGGCACGCGCAAGCTCACCTCCGGATTCGGCTACCGCGCCGACCCGTTCACGGGCCGTTCGACCATGCACGCCGGTATCGATCTGGCCGGACGGACCGGCGATCCGGTCTATGCCGCCGGGGACGGCACTGTCGAGGAACAGGGCTTCGACAGAAGCAGAGGCAACTACATCATATTGGCGCATCCGAACGGCTTGAAGAGCGTCTACATGCACTTGAAGCAGGCTGATGTCGATGAAGGGGACGAAGTAACGCGCGGCGAGACGATCGGTCGGCTCGGCTCGACGGGGCGCAGCACGGGGCCGCATCTGCACTTCGAGATTTTGGAGGACGGCGAGGCCGTTAACCCGATTCGATACTTGAGATTGATTAAGGAGGATTGATCCATGTTCAAGGATAGGGCAAGCAAGCGGCTGGCGGTAACGGACACGCTGATCGGACAAGGAACAGTGCTGGAGGGCAAGCTTGAATGCGAAGCTGGCATCCGAATCGAGGGGGAGTTCCGAGGCGAGATCGCCTGCAAGGGAGACGTGACGATCGGCGAGAGCGGCATCGCCCGCTCGACCATCGAGGCGCGGGACGTGACGATCGCAGGCAAGGTCTTTGGCGAGGTGAAGACGAACGGAAGGCTGACCGTGACCGCCTCGGGCGAGCTTCACGGCAACGTCGAGGCCGCGGCGATGGTCATTCAGGACGGCGCCGTGCTGAACGGACTGTGCCTGATGGAGAAGGCGGAGACGCAGCTGCAGGCGCATGCGAATAAGACGAAGGAGCAGCGCAACGCCGCTTCGCCGGGCAACGAGCATAAGGAGTCGAAGGAGAAGGCAAAGCAAGCCGGCTAGCCTGAGCGCTGTTGATCGATCCCCTGCTCATGAGCTGCTTCACGTGCCACTTCACGTGCCGCTTCGGGCGGCGCGAGGGGGCGCCTTAATGTTGGTTTAGTGGGAAATCCTACCGCTAATTTATAGGGAATCCGCCATCTTAACTAAATAAGGGGAAATCTTACCACTATTTCGTGCTAACTGTCCCCTTGAGGCCAATATCGTCAGCATTAGTGGTACGATTTCCCGTTAATTTGCACCGCAGTGCTTTTCTATTAACAATAGCTGTATTAATTCCCGCTAATCGCCTGCGACGCGTGCATGACTACTTCTACACCGGCACATCGCATACGCTGACGCTAAAATCGCATGACGCTGACGTTAACGCAGACGCAGCACGTTGGGTCGCGACGAGACGTAGACGCAGCACGTTGGCTCGCAACGAGACGTTAACGCTTACGCAGGACGCCGGCTCAATCACGAATCGAACCGGTCGTAGCGGTCATCGATCTCCTTGGCGAGCTTGCGATACTGCTTCGTCTCCTCGACGATCGGATCGAGCTCGGTCTGGATCCGGATCTCGTACCGCGGCGAGATGCGGTCGCGCAGCTTCCGCTCGCGGTCCGGATCCTCCTCGAGCGGCCCGCCGGTCAATTGCTCGGCCAGCGCATGCTCGAGGCGATCCCATGGCTGCTTCACGGCGTCTGTCCCCGCGCCCTCGCCAGGCTGCCCGGCACCAGCGGTCGCACCTGCGTCCGCATCCGGTGCAGCGCCGTTCAAGACGGCGTCCCTGTCGCTGCCCTTTCCAATCCCGGCGTCCCCTGCATCGGCAGCCGCCCGCTCTCTATCCGTGATGCGGCGTTCATCCTCGCGATTCATAAGTGCCATCCTCCTTCATCCTCGGTCGACGTTCATCGATACCTAGTATCCGGCAGCATGGACAGCCTTATGTATTCGGCTGTGCTTCGCGCAATGCTTGGACGAGCTCGTCATGAATCGCCCCGTTCGTCGCAACGACGTTGCGGACGCCGAGATGATACGGCTTGCCGTCCATATCCGTCACCTTGCCGCCCGACTCCTGGATAAGCAAGTAGCCTGCGGCCATATCCCAGGCATTCAAGCCGACCTCCCAGAACCCCGTAAGCCTGCCGGCCGCCACGTAGGCCATATGAAGCGCAGCCGATCCGACTGCACGTACGTTGCGTACCTTCGGCACGATGGCCTGCAGCTGCGTCATATTCAGCGGCAGCGCGCCATCGCGGTCTGCAGGGAAGCCAGTAGCCACGAGACTGTCCCGCAGCACGGCCTCCTGCGAGATCCGCGTCCGCCTGCCGTGCACGTATGCGCCCTTGCCCTTCTCGGCAATGAACAGCTCGTCGCGCGACGGGTCATAGACGACGCCTAATATCACTTCGCCCTTGTGGGCCAGCGCGATCGAGACCGAGAAATAAGGGAAGCCGTGCACGAAGTTCGTCGTGCCGTCGATCGGGTCGACGATCCACAGATATTCGGCGTCCTGCACATCCTTCAGCGCGGCCTCGGATGCTCCCGGCCCCGGCTCCACGCCTTCTTCGCCCAGGAACGCATGGTCCGGATAATGGGTCATGATCAGATTGCGGATCATCGTCTCCGAGCCTTTATCGATCTCCGTCACGAGGTCGTGCGGCGAATATTTAAGGTTCAAGCTCACGTAGCTGCCGAGCTTCGTCTTGATCCATTCCCCGGCCTTGGCCGCGCAATTGATCGCGACGGCCGCGAAGCTCTTGCGCCCTACGATCTGTTCCGCGTTCGAATCGCTCAACATAATCCCCTGCCTTCCATCCCGTCCTCGGGACTGCAATCATTGTTGCGCTTATGCGCGCTATCTATTGCTATTACGCTGGAAGCCGCTTCCGGTTCCGCCCGATTGTCGGCCGAAGCCGTTCCTCACAGCGTCGTCGCGCCTTCGTAGATCAACTGCGCCGCCAGCAGCAGCAAGGTGATGCGTAGCAGCCATAGCAGCCCGCCGCCCGACATCTTGCCTGCGATCCAGGCGCCAAGCTTGCCCCCGATCCAAGCGCCGGGCACGAGCGCGAGCACGAGCAGCCAATCGACCTCCCCCATCCAAGCATGCACGCTGCTCCCAAGCGCTGCCGACAGCGCGATGACGAACATCGACGTAGCCGTCGCCACATGCGGCGGGAATCGGAACAGCAGCACCATGACCGGCACGAACAACGAGCCGCCGCCGATCCCGAACAGACCGGATACGAGGCCGACGCCGAAGCCGATCGCAAGTCCCGGCGCCATTGCGAAGCCGTACTCATGCGCGACGCCCTTCGGGTCGACGTAATGGCGGCTGATCGGCCACTTGCGCGCCGAAGGTTTCATCCGCTCGCGCGCGATCAACAGCCCGGCCATCGCCAGCATGAACAGGCCGAACGAGAGCTGGAACCAGCCGCCCTGCAGCCGGCCCGTCAGCGCCGATCCGATCATCGCGGCCGGTCCGCTCGTAATGAAGAGCAGCCAGCCGATGCGGTAGTCGACCCGCTTCTGCTTCGCGAAGGACATCGTCGAAGAGAGCGCTGTCACGATCAAGACGGCCAGCGACGTGCCGACGGCCGTCGGGTGGTCGATCGCTCCTCCCGTCAGCACAGGGCCGAACAGGATAAGCGTCGGGACAATAATGATGCCCCCGCCCAAGCCGACGATGCTGCCGAATACCGCCGCCACAAGCCCCAGCAGCACTAGCAATGCGATTTCGATCACCATGATGTCTGAACTCCCTATGGCCCAGTTGTGATCACGATGCTTCTCGGTGCTGACAACTGGGCTTATGAATATAAAATTGAACTTAGAATGGTAAGAAACACCGCCAAGTTGCCTCGGGCGGTGTTCTCGCATGTGATGGCGCGGCTTCGATTACACGCCGACGATATGGTAACCGTTATCCACGTAGATGACTTCGCCGGTAATGCCGCGCGACAGGTTGCTCATGAGGAACATGGCCGTGTCGCCGACCTCTGCAGCCTCAGTCGTCCGGCGCAGCGGCGCCTTCTCTTCGACCTGGCGCAGAATCGAGTTGAAGTCCTTGATCCCCTTGGCCGCGAGCGTCCGGATCGGGCCGGCCGATACCGCGTTGACGCGGACGTTGAACTGTCCGAGGTCGCTCGCGAGATAGCGTACCGATGCTTCGAGCGCTGCCTTCGCGACGCCCATGACGTTGTAGTTGCGCAGCGCGCGCTCCGCGCCGAGATACGTCATCGTCATGATGCTGCCGCCTTCCGTCATCAGCGGGTACAACCGCTGCGCGACAGCCGTAAGCGAGTAGGCGCTGATGTCATGCGCCAGCGTGAAGCCTTCGCGGGACGTGTCGACGAACATGCCTTCGAGCTCTTCCGTCTTCGCGAACGCGATGCTGTGCACAATGCCGTGCAGGACGCCGAAGCTCTCCTTCAGCGTAACGGCCAGCCGATCGATGTCCTCGTCTACCGTCACGTTGCACGGCAGGAAGATCGAACCCGGAATCGTCTCCGCCAGCTTGCGGACACGCTCCTCCACCCGCTCGTTCTCGTATGTAAAAGCCAATCTTGCCCCTTGCGCCGCAAGCGACTGGGCAATCGCCCACGCAATGCTTCGATCGTTCGCCACTCCCATGACGACGATATTCTTGCCGTTAACCAATCCGCTCATCCCGGCGATCTCCTCCTTCATGTTCCTTTGTCCAAATTAACTGATTTTGACAACGATTTCAAGTCCGGCGGCCCGCCCCGCGCACTGCCGCCCTTCAATCCGCGATTTCGATCGTCGCTTCGTCTACCACCTTGACGCCCTGTCCGGCTGCCTCGGCAATGCGCATGTCATGCATCAGCGTGAGCAGCGCCTCGTCCTTGCGTTTCGCCTCGAGCATCACATCCAGGCGAGGCACGATGCCTGCCGCCTCCCGCAGAAAACGAAGCACCGTACCCGCATTCACATGATCGGCATGCCCGCGGGGGTCGCGTTCGCTTTTGGGGCTCGAAGCATGAATCTTCGGCGGCAGCACCCAGCCCCCCTCTGCATCCGGGACGGCTTCATCGGCTTGTCCGGTCGCGATCAGCCGGTCGTTCTCTTGGCGCCATGTGCGCACGATGCGCGGCCACAGCTCCCCGATCAACGTCCGTTCCTCGATCCCGCCGTCGTTGACGGCATGGTGATGGATATCGAGCACCATCGGCACTTCCGCCTGCTCCGCAATCTCCAGCGTCTCCTGGGCATTGAACGTCTTATCGTCGTTCTCGAGCGTCACGCGCCGGCGCAGCTTGTCCTCGATCGCGCCGAACTGCTCGACGAACCGCTGGCCGGATACGCTTTTGTCGCCGTAGGCGCCCCCGACATGGATGTTGCACTTCGCCCGCTCGTCCAGGCCCATCGCTTCGAGCATGCGGACATGATAGTGCATGTCGCGGATCGATGCGGTCAGCACCTCCGGCCTCGGCGTGTTCAGCACGCAGAAGTGATCCGGGTGGAACGAGGCGCGCACGCCCTCTTCCTTCACGTACTTCCCCAGCTTCGCAAAAGCGTCCCGAACCTCCTCCGAACGGTACGGATCCCAGTCCGAGAGCGCCTCGTGCGTGGATAGCGGGATGATTTTCGACGAGAACCGGTATACCCGTACGTCATGCGCCACCGCATGCCGGAGCACGCGAAGCGCGTTAAGCAAATTCTCTTCGGTGATCCGCTCCAGCTTGCGCAGCGCGGCCTCCCGGTCCGTAAGTTTCGCATAGGTGGCATAAGTCATCGTACGGGAGGGCGAAGCGTTCGTCAGCAGAACGCTCATGGCCACGAAGCCGAAGCGGACGATCATGCCCGGTCCCCGAAGAACATCTCGTGCGCGAGCGCCGTCTGTATGCGCGCTTCCTCGTCCGTCAGCTTCCGCACGAGCTCCATTTCGACCTGCGTCACTTCTTCGCCCTGGAAGTTGATCTCCGCGATGCTTGCCAGAATCTTGACGATCGCGATCGCTTGGTTGGCCGGCGTGTAGGCGATCACCTTCTGACCGGTCGGATAGACGCGGAACCCGCTCTTGACCATCTTGCCTCGGCCGTACTCGAGCAGCTCGTACAATTCTTGCTCGGACTTGAATTTGCAGACGGAATTGAATTCGGATGCGAAGCCCATGCTTATAACCTCCTGATATGTTCATCATAGAACGAACCGGACCGCGCAGCTGTATGGCTGCGTGTCCGGTCTGCCTGCTATGTATGAGCAGCCGGCCTAGGCCGTGCCGCCCGTGTAATCGATGCGCTGCTTGCCCTCGTGACGCTCGATGGCCAGCTCGATCAGCCTGTCGAGCAGCTCGCGGTAAGGCATGCCTGTCTCCCGCCACATGAGCGGATACATGCTGTACGGCGTGAAGCCCGGCATCGTGTTCACTTCATTAATGAACAGCCGTCCATCCTCCCGGCGCATGAAGAAGTCGACGCGCGACAGGCCGGAGCCGTCGATCGCCAAGAATGCGCGGACCGCCATCTCCCTTAACGTCTCGGCAGTCTCAGGCGGGATCTCCGCCGGAATCTGCATCATCGACTTGCCATCAGTGTACTTGGCCTTATAATCGTAGAAGTCATGCGACGAGATAATCTCGCCCGGCACGGATGCGCGCGGCTCGTCGTTGCCCAGCACGCTGACCTCGATCTCGCGGGCGTTCACGAATTCTTCGACGATGACCTTGCGGTCGAAACGCAGCGCGTACGCGATCGCTTCCATTAATTCTTCCCGATTCTTCGCCTTGGATATGCCTACGCTGGAACCTAAATTCGCCGGCTTGACGAAGCAAGGGTAACCGAGCGCGACCTCGATCTCCATAATGAAGAAATGCGGATCCTTCTCCCACTGCGTCCGGTTGAAGTACCGGTAGACGCATTGCGGCAGCCCTTCCTGGGCAAAAACCTTCTTCATCATGACCTTATCCATGCCGACCGCCGATGCCAGCACGCCTGCGCCGACATACGGAATGTTCGCCATCTCGAACAGGCCTTGAATCGTGCCGTCTTCGCCGAAGGTCCCGTGCAGGAGCGGGAACATGACATCGATCGCGCGATCGTCGGATGCGCCTGCAGCGGCGGTCAAGCCCTGAAACACAGGCTGCAGGGCATTGCCCGGCAGCGCCGCGCCGCTGGCATCAAGGCGAAGCTTCGCGATGTCGGCCGGTGCCGACAGCAGCGTCTGGCCGGTATGCCACGCGCCTTCCTTCGCAATATAAAAAGGCTTGATCTCGTATTTGTCGTAATCAAAAGCCTGCATGACCGCCAGCGCCGTCGACAGCGATACTTCATGCTCGCCCGACTTGCCGCCGTAGATTAGTCCTACCCGTACTTTCTTCTCCCCCATTAACATATCCTCCTGGATCAATTGTGATCACGATGTAATGCTTCGAAGATTATTCGACGTCGAATCTTGAACGCTGGCGAAAATTCCGGTACTCACGTAGGTCTGCCTACGCTCCGTTCCTCATTTTCTACCATCGTCCAACCTTCTCGGTGCTGACAATCGATCTTTTTGAACTGGCGCTGCGCGCTTTGATTATGAGCAAGCCAATGCGCTGTCGCGAAGCATCTGAAGATGCTTCTGGTGCTTGTGAATTAGAAATCGTCGGCGATGCGGAAGAAGCTGTAGCGCGTGCGCTCGGTCCATGCGTAAGAATCGCGATAATCCCAGTAGCGGTGTCTGCTCGCTACGGTGTTCGCGTTCACCAGCGGCATGCCCTGCCGATCGAATGCCGTGACGATCGTACTATGCTGATAACGCCCGTCGCCGTCCCAGTCATATGCGATGACGTCTCCTAGCTGCAGCTCCCAGGGCTGTTCGACTGCCGTTGCCCGCATCCCCTCCGCACGCGGCGCAGCAAGATAAGCCTCGAGCGCATTCGAGACGGCCCAACTGAAGCTCCATAGCTCTTGTCCGCCGCTTCGTCCCTTGTACCACCAGCCCGAACCTCTGCTACCAGTATAGTTCATCGGGGCATGGCCTGCAAAGACACACTGGGACACGTAGTTCGTGCAATTCACCTCGAAGTTCTCGTAGGCCGGGTTCGGCTCATTCCACCAGCGGTCCGCATACGCAACGACCAAGTCGCGGCGATAAGGCACGCTGAAGCGGCGATAATGAAAATGCGGCAGAATCGCATCATTAATATATGGCATAGCTGCTGGCTTGCCAGCGCCCTGACTGCGGAAGGCATGCGGTTGATGCCGCCGAGCTGCGACCCGATGCTCGTGCATGCTGCTCATCTCGGCTAGGGCAGTTGCGCCATAGCGGGGCCGCCGCTCCGGCACTTCCGGTTCGATGCGGACGATTACCCAGCGTCCCCCGTCTTCGGCCAGCCACAGCCTATCGGTTTCGAACCGCTCTTCAACGTAAGCGGTACGGCTCTGCTCCAGCGTCCGCTTCAGATGCATGCGCAGCGTAACATGGACTTCCTTGCCGTTCTCACGTACCTCGAGCAGCTTAGCGGCGGACTCTTGGCGGGCAGGCCATGCGCCTCGCATGCCGTCCCGCTCCTGAAGTCTGGCCAGCCGCTTATCCACCCGGCCGATATGGTCGCGATCAGCGACGTAAGGCGTTAATGCAGACGTACGCTGTTCAATCTCGGCTTGACTCGCCTGCTTCACGTATTCGTGCACGGCCGCTTGCCAGCCTTGCAAAGCTTGGGACATGTATTCTACCTCCTCCGCCTAATACGGCGAGCCGCTCACTGCATGGAACAATCTCTTCATGTATATGAGCCGCCGGCGGTTTGTATGAGGCATTCATCCGCCTCCAATGCGGACTGGACGGCTTGCCAGCCTTTCCCGTGCCTGCACCTCGCCATGAAATCTGGTCTTTACGGAATCCTATAAGAAACGATATACTTAGGGTATCTGTGATTATGAAATCGCGTTTCACTGTGTGAAACCGCGAGATAACCAAGGAGGAGATCGTTACCCATGGCGAAGCAAGACCAATACGCTGTACGCTCGGCCCTCGAGGTCGGCGGCAAGCAATACGCCTACTACAACCTGCAGGGCCTTGAGAAACAAGGACTGGGCAGCGTCAGCAAGCTCCCATTCTCCATCAAAGTATTGCTCGAGGCGGCAGTCCGCCAATTCGACGGACGCGCCATCACGCCTGAGCATGTCAAGCAATTGGCGAACTGGGCTGCGGGCCGTGAAGACAAGGAAATTCCGTTCATTCCGGCACGCATCGTGCTGCAGGACTTCACCGGCGTTCCGGTCGTCGTCGACCTGGCAGCTATGCGCGACACGGTGAAAAAAGCCGGCGGCGACCCGAAGCGAATCAACCCGCTCGTTCCGGTCGACCTTGTTATCGACCACTCTGTCATGGTCGACGCGTTCGGTACGTCCGATGCGCTGGAGACGAACGAGAAAATCGAGTTCGAGCGCAACGGCGAGCGCTACCGCTTCCTGCGCTGGGCGCAGACGGCATTCGATAACTTCCGTGCCGTTCCTCCGGCGACGGGCATCGTTCACCAAGTTAACCTGGAGTACCTGGCTTCCGTAGCAGCTACGAAGACGGTTGACGGCGAGACGGTCGTATTCCCGGATTCGCTCGTCGGAACGGACTCCCATACGACGATGATCAACGGTCTCGGCGTAGTCGGCTGGGGCGTCGGCGGCATCGAGGCTGAGGCAGGCATGCTCGGCCAACCGCTCTACTTCGTCATGCCGGAAGTAATCGGCTTCAAGCTGACAGGCAAGCTGGCAGAAGGCTCTACGGCTACCGACCTCGCGCTGACGGTCACGCAGATCCTTCGCAAGAAGGGCGTTGTCGGCAAATTCGTGGAATTTTTCGGCCCTGGCCTGTCGAACATCAGCCTGCCTGACCGCGCGACGGTCGCGAACATGGCACCGGAGTATGGCGCAACGATCGGCTTCTTCCCTGTCGACAACACGGCAATCGAGTTCCTGCGTTCCACGGGACGCACGGAAGAGCAGATCGCGCTTGTCGAAGCGTATTACAAGGCGCAAGACATGTTCCGCACGGACAGCACGCCAGACCCTGTCTTCACGGATGTCGTGGAGCTGGATCTGTCGACGATCGTGCCGAGCTTGGCCGGTCCGAAGCGTCCACAGGATCGCATCGAGCTGACGAACATGAAGCAAGCATGGAACGAAATTATCCGCACTCCGATCGAGAAGGGCGGCTACGGCCTCTCCGACGAGAAGATCGCCGAGTCCGTTGAAGTGAAGCATCCGAACGGCAAGACGACCAAGATGGGTACCGGCGCTGTCGTCATCGCGGCGATTACGAGCTGCACGAACACGTCCAACCCTTACGTTATGCTGGGCGCGGGCCTCGTCGCGAAGAAAGCGGTCGAGCGCGGTCTCGTGAAGCCGGAATACGTGAAGAGTTCGCTGACGCCGGGTTCACTCGTCGTTACCGACTACCTGAAGAAAGCCAACCTGATGGAGCCGCTCGAGAAGCTGGGCTTCCACGTTGCAGGCTACGGCTGCGCAACCTGTATCGGCAACTCCGGCCCGCTGCCGGACGAAGTCGGTCAAGCGATTACCGATAACGACCTGACGGTCGCATCCGTCCTGTCCGGCAACCGTAACTTCGAAGGCCGCGTGCATGCACAGGTCAAAGCGAACTACCTGGCATCTCCGCCGCTCGTCGTCGCATACGCACTGGCAGGCACGGTCGATATCGACCTGTCCACGGATCCGATCGGTCACGATCCTAGCGGTCAGCCTGTCTACCTGCGCGACATCTGGCCTTCCTCGCAAGAGATCGCCGATGCCGTCAACACGTCGCTCACGCCGCAGATGTTCCGCGAGAAGTATGAGCATGTCTTCACGCAGAACACGCGCTGGAACGCGATCGCGGTACCGGAAGGCGAATCGTACGAGTGGGACGAGAAGTCCACGTACATCGCGAACCCGCCGTTCTTCGAGAACCTGGCGGACGGCATTGCCGACATCGCCGACATCAAGAGCGCGAAGGCGATGGCGCTGCTCGGCGACAACGTGACGACCGACCACATCTCGCCGGCCGGCAACATCAAGGCTGACAGCCCGGCAGGCAAGTACCTGCAAGAGCACGGCGTGAAGAAGGAAGACTTCAACTCGTACGGCTCGCGTCGCGGCCATCATGAAGTCATGATGCGCGGTACGTTCGCTAACATCCGGATCCGCAACCAAGTTGCGCCTGGCACGGAAGGCGGCGTAACGACGTACCTGCCGACGGACGAAGTGATGTCGATCTACGATGCTTCGATGAAGTATCAAGCCGAGGGCACGAACCTCGTGGTTATCGCAGGCAAGGAATACGGCATGGGCAGCTCCCGCGACTGGGCGGCTAAAGGCACATTCCTGCTGGGCGTCAAGGCCGTTATTGCCGAGAGCTACGAGCGGATCCACCGTTCGAACCTAGTCGGCATGGGCGTTCTCCCGCTGCAGTTCCAGGAGGGCCAGAGCTGGTCTACGCTCGGCATTACCGGCCGCGAGACATTCGACATCGTCGGTCTCTCGAACGACGTACAGCCGGGCTCGACGGTGAAGGTCATCGCGACGCGCGAAGACGGCAGCACGTTCGAATTCGCCGTTGTCGTCCGTCTGGACTCGATGGTCGACGTCGACTACTACCGTAACGGCGGCATCCTGCAGACGGTTCTCCGTCAGATGATCGCGAACGGCTAATCATTTTTAGCAACAGCACAGGGCTGCATCTCCGAGTAGAGAAATCTACTGGAAGGTGCAGCCCTTCTTGTTGTGCGGGTGCGGTGCGGGTGCTGGTGCGGGTGCGGATGCGGATGCGGG